>DAOUZA010000040.1 GCA_030665785.1 Dehalococcoidia bacterium | reverse complement strand
GTGTTACCACTGCATAGGTAAGGATGCCAGCCATGGCGAAGTTGCCAATATGGGCAATGGGATATTTACTCAGCACGGGGGTGAAACCAATAAGCAAGGGGATAAGTAAAGCGGCAAGGCCAGCGAAAAGGTAGTTCATCTGATTGCGCTCTCGTGGGTCGTCTAGCAGCGTCTGTCTCCGTGCCAGAAGATAAATATCCTTGCCAAGCAGGATAGCAATGATAACGAGTAGGGCAAGCCAAGTGCCATACTCGGCAGAGACGCTGATCTCAGTGAACGTGATACTCTTCGGGATAAAACCCAGTGCTGCTAGAGCAATAGCGCCGGCTAAGATGACATAAGCATAGGGTATCCTGTCTTGACCTTGATAAAGGGAGCGCAAGAAGTAATGAAGCTGGATTGCCATCAATATGCCCAAACAGAGGGCGATTTTAGCAAGAAGCAATTCATTTTGAATGAGAATATCGCTGTAAAACAGGAAACTGCTTAAGCTCCATAGCATGGCAGTGACGAGATAAGCAAAGAAAAGCTTTTGCCGCCTCTGCCATGGTCGGCTGCCCAGCAGGATAACCAATAGCGGGATAAAGATAATCGCGGTAATTAACGGGATCAGCGCGTAATTATCCATTCCAAGGCAATTATTAACATAAGTTCTAAAGCTGTCAAGGAGGACTAAGGTAAGCCTCAAGATATGCTGCTTAGTGGTGCATCAGGAGGTGTGTTAGATTTATTTTATCGCTTGATCAAGCAAAAGGTGATAACTACTACATCCAGGAAGGCAAGTATTCCGATGATAGCCCATATCCATGAAGGTGTTGGTGGTGTTGCTGCTGTTGGTTCAGGCGCGGGCATTACCGTAAAAGTGCCTATGCTTGATTCACTGAGCACGGGGTCGATAGCTCTTACCTGCCAATAATAAGTCGTGCCCCAGTCTAGATACCCTTTATATTGATAGGTTGTGGTAGACAGCTTTTCGCTCACTACTACCTGGCTTAAGGCATCGTCCTTAGCGAGAGTAAACTCATATTCAGTGGTGGGGGGGAACCCTTTCCAGGAGAAGGTTGGTGAACGTCCCACGTTTTTGCTGCCGATGTCAGGGACAAGCAATAGAGGAGCAAGATGCACCTCTCCTTCTTGTGTAGAACATTCCTTTACCGTGAACTTCATTGTTGGTGACCACCGACTGCGAATGCGTTCCCCTTCAGTGCTTTCACAACTTCTTACTTTCCAGAAATAAGTTTCACCGCAAATGAACTGAATTGAGCTGGATGATGGACACCAGGCGGGAGAGCATGGGGCGTCGGGAGTTATGTTTCCTTCCTTATGTATTATGGCGGTGAAATCTTCATCCAGAGCTAGCCACAGGTCATATTTTTCAGTCGAAGGTAGCATTCGCCAGCGGAAACAAAAATCCTCAGCCCGGCAGGTACATTCATCACAGGGCAGTGATTCTTTCAGCGCCGGCGTGTTTGGCCAGGGAGTTTCAAGCACAAAAGCGTCGGTATAAACCCATAGGCGTCCAACGGTATTGTAGTCTGGGTCATCGTATTTGGATATGGTTCCGTTGAAATAGCCATGGTCATCGATGGCCCAAAGGTCGACATCTTCGTTGCTAATTGCCTTCAATGACCTCGACTTGAATGTTACTTCTGGAGTTAACCCGGCCTTGGTGGTATCCCAATCAGTTACTCGTATCGTTTCTAGATGAGGAATGAGAGTGCGGACAACACCTGAACCGTAGGCTCCATAAAGAACTTCGTCTATTTGAGCCAGCCCATAAAAGCCCTTGCGGGGCGTGTTTAGTCCTTTCCATGATGTACTGCTGCCAATGGACCAGAGATAAATGTCGCTCGAACTATCATCGCTGGCGGCATAAATAAATTTGTTGCTATTAAATTCTTCATCCACGGCGAGCTGAATTTCGCCTGGCTCTGGTAAAGATTCGGTGAGATTAAAGGTTTCTCCGCCATCTTTGGAATAGGCTATCCTGTCTTTACCCCCATTTTCCGAAACGAACACATAATGCTTGCCATGGGCAATCAAGGCATCTCCTGAGGGAAGCCTGGTATCTATATTGGTTTGCCATTCCCAGATGCCTCCCCATAGTGTCTCATTCCAGCTGCACTTGTTTAATACATCATCATCCAGGATGTACAGCAATTCATCGCTCACCACAGCCAAATCGGTGACCTCGGGGCAATCCCAGACTTTCTCCCAGCTCTGCCCTTCATCCTCAGAATACTGCACATCATCGGTCTCGGGCACAGCGAAGTAAATTTGCTCCGTTTCCTCCTCGTCGGGAGTGGGTCTCAAAATTATATTGTCCTCACCGTCAAGGCAAAGCACCCTCTGCCATGTCTTGGTCAGTGCCTCGGTTTCAGTTTTCTCAGTTCGCCATATACTATCAAAAGCGGGGCCATATGTATTATTTGAGGATAAATAGAGGATAGTGTTATTGGCGAAGAAGGCATAATCGCAAAGGAAGGTCATTTTGGTATCTATCAGGCTGAGCTGGTTCCAGGTATCGCCACTATCTTCGCTTTTAGAAAAGGCACTTTCATCACAAGCTTGCCCCTGCCATGGTCCATCAGGGAGAGTCATGTTCGCCCATGCTGCAGCGCTGGTTACATTATTTGTGCTTGTGGCGCAATAAGCTATGCTACTTGTAAGCCAGACAACCTGAGCATTGGCACGATTCTCGGAGGAAGCACCACCGGTGGGTGGTTTAGTGGGCAATTCCCACTTGGGGGGACAACCTGTAGGATTGGAGCAAATATGGATTAAGGCGTTAGCGGAGTCATCTTTGCCTAATACCTCTCCGGCGAGGAGTGTGCCCCCCTGGTAATCAATCGAAGCTATGCCAACATCGTCGCCTCCGTTGACATTCAACCGGTATACCAGTCCGCCGTCTTCTTCTATCCGATATACGTCATCGCATCCGGCGGTGGAATTATAGCTGGCATAGGCAATCCAATTTTTGCCTTCGCGGTAATTCTGGGAAGGCAGGGCTAAATCGGAGAAAATGATTTTATCTTCGTCGGGTGAGTCACCTGAACTGCTGTCAATGATTTCTATAAATGTGGTCCATGTTGTCTCCTTGCTTTCAGTATTCCTTTCTCCAGCGCACAGGAATGTCCTGTTTTGTAGTGACGTAGCTGTATCATTTGCTGAGGAGGCGATGGCGAGTATCGCGTTATCTTCGGCATAGTTAGGTGAAAAGCGGACTGTGCTTACGTCAGCGGTGGTGTTCGCTGTGTCTGGGTCTATCTGCAGTTCTTGAGCCTTCCAGTTGCCAAACTCTCCCAGCGTAATTACCCAGACATCACCATCAGTGGCATTGTTGGGATACCTGGTACCTATGGCGACGTCATAAGTATTATCATATGTCTGAGAGATGGCAATGTCTGAGATATTCGTGCTGCCTAAGTCAGGAACTCCACCATCTTCCCACGTCTCCCCGCCATCATCGGAAAGATACACCGCTGTCCTGTTATCGGTGACTACTGCCACCAAATTGGAGTTATCCGGGGCAACAGCGATATCCCAGGCGGGCAACGTAGCGCCTTCGTCTTCAAGTGTTCCGTTCAGGTTGTCCTCCCAAGTAACTCCGCCATCGGTTGATTTGTATACACGGCTATGAGGAATATCTATGGCATAGAAAGTTTCATTCTGGCCGCCAACAAAGGCGTTTATCTCGCTGGGGCTAATCACCACGTTCCCTTCTTCACTGGGAGTGTCAGCAACGGACCACTTTAGCCTGTCTGGATTGGCTGAAATCGGCTGGCTGTCAACCAGCGGGAAAAAGCTCAGAAGCAGGGAAAAACCAAGCACCACTGATAATATCTTTATACATTTAATTCTATTCATTAATGCTCATTATTAAACAACAGCTTAAGGTTTGGCAATACCCCCCTGATGTCCCCTTGCATAGTAAGCTAAACCGTTGACTATTTTACTGTCGTGCTATATCATTTCAGTAGTAGGTTAGCTAAGGATTTTAGCAAATAGGGGGGATTGTGGTAATAGTGACCAAATTCCTATTTACTGTTTTGCTATATCATTTTAATATTAGGTTAGCTAAATATTTGCAAATAGGAGGATTGTGGTAAGTTGTTTATTTGTCATTGCGAGGAGCACTAGCGGTTGCGAGGCGTAGCCGAAGCAAACTGGAGCATGAGATTCCTCGTTTCACTCGGAACAAGCTCCGCAATCTCAGAGGTGGGCATGAGATTGCCACCCTCTGCCTTCGCAGGGGTCGCAATGACAGAGGGGAGTTGCTAAACAATCTTGATTGTGGCAATAATGACCAAATTCCTATTACGAAAATACCAAAGGAGGTGATAAGTTGGCAGTAGAAGAAGATAATGAAGAGACAGAAATGACAGAGAAGAGGAGCATAGGCGATGTTGTAAAGGAGGTAGCAAGCACGACCGAGGGCTTACTGGGAGTGGGAGTAATGGATATGGAGGGTGTTCCGGTTGCCGTTGTTACGACGCCCGGCGCAACACTCAATGCTGAATTAGCGGCAGCCCAGTTGGCTGTGGTGGTGCGCCTGTGTAGTTCGACTGCTGATAAGCTAAAGCTCGGCGATTTTGATGAAAATTTGATCACCACCACTTCAAGGTATATTTTGACTAAGGTTCTCACTTCTGACTTCTATCTGGCAATGATTTTATCCAAGGAGTCCACTACTCTTGGTATGGCGCGTTTAGTTGCCAGAGAACATGCTGCCCAGGTATCTCAAGCGTTGCCTAAGTTTGAATAATGGCTGATTTATCTAGATTTACCTGGGGGAAGAAGAAGATTGAGCCGGAGGAGAAAGATGAGATGAAGGAAAAGGGAGCAACAGGAAACTTGAACAGCATATTGGAGGAGATGGCACAGCAAGTTGATGGGTTATTATGTATCGCAGTGGCAGGTAGTGATGGGGTTGCCATTTCCAGCTATGTTCCTCCTGGTTCTATGCTTACCGCAGAGTTAGCTGCAGCTCAACTAGCGACAATATTCAGGATCGCGCGAACGAGCTCAGATAAGCTAAAGGCTGGTGAACTTGAGGATAACTTGTTAACTTCAAGTGCAGGTCAGGTTTTAATTAGACCTCTGGGTGAAGAATCCTATTTAGCCATGGTGACTACCAGAGATGCCCCGTTGGGCATAGTGCGATTGGTGGTTAAGAGTTATATTAGCAAGGTAGAGCAAGCTCTGGGTAGAGGCAGCTAAAGATAAATCACCGGTCAATATCAAGTTATGTCACATCGGTTTGATGTTTTAGTTATTGTTTCTTAGAATATACCTGAAGGGGAAGATGGGACAAAAAAATAAGAATAGGGGGGGAGGTGAGCTAAAGGCTGCTGTGCATCCTGGGGTTGAATCTGACAACCATCTGCAAGATATTGAGGACCAGTTTGCCAGGAAGCTCAAGGCACTGGGCTATAAAGTTGAGCATAATGTTACCCTTGCAGGTAAGTTCAGGACTGAATATACCTTCGATTTGCTAGCTCGCAAGAGTAATGGAGTTATATCCTATGTCACTGCTATCGGTATCGTCAAGCATAATAATGGTCAGCCGATAGGATTAACCGAAGTTTTCGAATTTGATGACAAATGTTATAACTGTGACATTTGGGACAAGGTCCTCGTTGCTCTTCCCGGGCTTGATTCTGTAGCATCTCAATTTGCCCGTGGGCAGCAAATAAAGATTTTATCTGAAGAAAGCCTTAAGGAATTTTTGGCCTTACCCGTTGTCAAACAGGGCAAGAAAACTGTAGTAGTGGGATTTAACTCCAAGGAGCAATTACTGTCCTCTCTTGTTGAGTTGGGATACACAATTGAACAGGATAGTAAGGTGAAAGGAAGGTCTGGTACTGAGTATACCCTTGATATTTTGGCCAGGGAAGATGATGGGTTTATTCCTCACAAATTAGCTATAGATGTGCTGACTGGGGAGCGAGTGGGTCTGGAAGAAGTGTCTTTATTTGACAAAAAGACCTATGATGCTGAAATCCAGCAAAAGGTTTTGTTGATTTCAGGCGAGCTTACCACCGAGGCTGCGCAGTTTGCTCAGCAGCAAAAGGTCAACGTTATCAAGCTTGGTAGCCCGAGCAAAGAAATATCTATCGGTGGAGAAGTTGTTGAAGAAGAGGAAGTGCCTGCTGAGGAAGTAGCTGCCAGGGAGGAAGTTGTTAAAGAAAAGGGAGTGCCTGCTGAGGAAGTAGCTGCCGGGGAAGGAGTTCCTCAACAAGACATATCTGCTATTGAAAGTGCTCTTTCGGAGATATTAGCTGAAACACCGGAATCAAAAGAAGAGGTAAAACCAAAAGGGAAGGCGAGATTACTCAAAAAGGCAATCGCCCCTGAGATATTGAAGTTAGTTCCTGAGTCTACGGCAAGAAGATTTATGGCCATACCGCTGTCCGTTAGGGGCAACACCCTGGAAATGGTGATGGCAAATCCTGCTGATATATTCGCCCTTCAAATTCTAGAGCACCAGAGCAAGATGAGGGTGAAGCCGATAGCTGGTGAGGAAAATGAAATTCGGGAAGCCATTGACTTCAATTACAAGGCTTTTGGGCGAATTGAGGAGCAATTAGCCGGTATTGAAGGTACGGCTTATGACGAGGAAACGGACTTGGTCGCCGCTACCGCTGATGCTCCAGTAGCTAATGCTTTACGCCTTATTATTGATGAAGCAGCTAAAGCCAGGGCCTCCGATATTCATATTGAACCAGAGGAGGATAAATTGAGGATACGCTACCGTATTGATGGCGTCCTTCAGGATACCTTGTCCTTGCCGATAACTATACACCCTGCACTGACCTCTCGAATCAAAATAATGAGCGATATGAACATTGCTGACCATATCCGTCCCCAGGATGGACAATTCACCATTGAAGCTAGTGGTAGACCTATCGATGTTCGTGTTGCCACTTGTCCCACGGTTCACGGTGAGGGAACTGTGTTGCGGCTTCTGGATAAGTCATTGGCTGCGCGTGAGTTAACTGGATTGGGCTTTCTTCCTGAAACTCTGGAAAAGTATCACGAGATGCTCAGGGTTCCCTTTGGAATGATTGTAGCTAGTGGACCCACCGGCTCTGGGAAAACTACCACGCTTTATGCCTCCGTCAATCAGTTAGATAAGATATCTCGGAAAATTATCACTATTGAGGACCCTGTGGAATATCGCTTTGCAAATATAAATCAAATTCAGGTCAATCCTAAGGCTGGACTTACCTTTGCCAGCGGGCTGCGCTCTATATTGCGTCTCGACCCTGATATCATACTGGTGGGCGAGATACGAGATGCTGAGACAGCCAAGATAGCGGTTCAATCCGCCTTGACAGGGCACCTGGTTCTCTCTTCCCTGCATGCCAACGATGCCGTGGGCGTTATTTATCGTCTTCTCGACCTCGGTATAGAGCCCTTCCTCGTCGCCTCAGCACTTATTGGCACGGTAGCTCAGCGTATGGTGCGGCGTGTTTGTCCTGACTGCGCCCATTATGTCAAAGTCTCAAAATTAGAGCAGGTAGCTTATGAGAAAGAAATAGGGGAACACAGGGAGGAATTTCTTTATGGCAGTGGTTGTGAACCGTGTGCTTATTCAGGGTATCGAGGCAGGGTTGGAATGTTTGAGGTGCTTCATATGAGTGATGAACTGAGGATGATGGTACTGAAGGGCGCTAGTAATGTTGAATTTCGGGAACAGGCAATCAAGGAAGGCATGGTTCCATTAATTAAAGATGGTATGCTCAAGGTAAAGGAAGGCGTAACTACTCCTTCTGAGGTATTGCGTAACGCCTATACCATGGAGGAGTAAGCGCAGGCGTATGAGGAGGTTCTATGGATTTTGAGTATCTAGCGTATAGCAAAGAGAGACAGCTACTCAAAGGTAAAATCAGTGCTGCTTCGGAGGAGGCAGCCATCACTACCCTTAATTATAGTGATTTACGGGTGGTGAGTTTAAAGGTGTTTACTCCATTTTTCAATCTGGGGAGGTTGACCGCTGCCTTCACGGTGATAAAGCCCAAAGAGGTGGTCATGTTTTCCAGGCAGCTAGCCTTGCTTCTCGAATCAGGGACTGACCTCGTTGCTGCCCTTGAGCTATTGCAAGCACAGATTGGCAATCGTGCCTTGCAAAAGATGGTGAATGAGATAATCACCGATGTTCGCGGTGGTGCCAAGCTATCCCAGGCGATGTCAAAGCATCCCAAGGCTTTCTCCAAGCTCTATTCCCGCACTGTTGCTGTCGGTGAAGAGACTGGTAACCTGGAACAGGTGCTGAGGCAAATGGCTGATTACACTGAAAAGCAAGCCGGTGCTGCCTCCAAGGTAAAGAGCGCCATGATTTACCCCGTAATAATACTTGTCCTGGTAATCCTCGTTATTGCCATAATGGTCTTCTTTGTTATGCCTAATTTTATGAGCCTTTATGGAGCGCTTGGTGCTCAACTGCCTCTGGCGACTAGAGCCCTTCTCGCAGCAAGCGGCTTCCTGCTAAATTACTGGTGGACAATCCTACTTGCCGTACTGGGTATCGCTGCTGGTCTTTATGTTTATATCAAGACCCCGGCGGGCAGATATCGATGGGACATGTTTAAGCTAAAAATGCCTCTTCTCGGTCCTGTTACCTTGTTCAGCGAGCTTGCACGTTATGCCAGCACTGTATCCACTTTGTTTCGTGCTGGCGTTCCATTGCCTGAGATAATGACTCTGGCTATTGATAATGCTGAAAATAAGGTGATTGTTAATGCACTGACCACTGTGCGTGACGAAATGCTTAAAGGGCAAGGGCTATCACGTCCTATGTCTCGAAATCCTGTTTTCCCTCCCCTTATAGTGCAGATGGCTGCTGTTGGTGAAGGGACTGGTAACCTCGATGCCACCATGGACACCGTGGCGGAGAGTTATGAAATGGAAGCCAGTAGCCGCACCGATGCTCTTATCGCTGCTATTACACCAGCCACCACCATAATTATGGGGGCTATAGTAGGCTTCATCGCCCTGGCTCTCGTCTCTGCTATGTACGGTGTTTTTGGGCAGATAGGTTAAACAGCATTGCTGTACTAGATAAAGAGCGGTCAGCGGTCAGTAATCAGTAATCAGCGTATAAAAATCCCTCTAAATCCCCCTTTAGAAAAGGGAGAGTAAGGGGGATTTGACCATTTGGGAAAGCAAAACTCAAAAGTCAAAGTGCAAAATGATACAGCGGTCAGCGGCTGGCTAATGGCTGATAGCTGAAGTCTGAAAGCTGATAGCTACTAACGTCATTGCGAGCCGAAGGCGTGGCAATCCCAGCAGAAATCTCCTCTCCCTTCAAGGGAGAGGACTAAGGTGAGGGTGACAAAGGGTCAGAAATTCTAAATCCGAAATACTAAGCAGAGCAAAGTGCAAAACGACAGAGCAAAGTTTAGAAATGTAGTGCGAGGCTTTAGCCTCGTGCACGACCCTGAAGGGTCGTGCTACAGAAGGGGAGTGTGCCTTGCACTGACACCCCTCTTTGTCATTGCGAGCGAAGCGAAGCAATCTCAGGAAAAGCAAAACTCAAAAATCAAAAGGCAAAGTGAGGAAGGCAAAAATAAGTCAAAAGTCAAAGTGCAAAACGACAGAGCAAAAACGCAACAAGCAGCATGCAGAGCTGGAAGCATTCTTGCATTTTGAGTTGTAATTTTGCTTTTTTACCTTTGCTTTTTGCTCCTGGTATTTTAGTCTTGGTATTTTAGTACTAATGTGAAAAAGCAGTCAGCGACTAGCCAATGGCTGAAGTCTGAAAGCTGAAGGCTGAAAGCTGATAGCTACTAACTGTCATTGCAGCCCCTTTTTACTGTCATTGCGACCCCTGCGAAGGCAGGGGGTGGCAATCTCGCCTGTTGCTAGCT
>DAOUZA010000001.1 GCA_030665785.1 Dehalococcoidia bacterium | reverse complement strand
AAATGCGTGCCCAGCCCGAGTGAGGATACCAAGGTAGGGCGAGATATGCTGGCAAAATGGCCTGATTGTCCTGGCAGCCTGGGTCTTGCCATTAGCGAGGCTGTGGAGGATTGCATGTCCCGCGATGATACTCACTACGCCCTGGGCAGCGTGCTCAACCACGTTCTGCTGCATCAAACTGTCAACGGCTTGGAGGCGAAAAAGCTAATGGAGAAGGCAGATGCCTACCCCGACATCATCGTCGGCTGCATTGGTGGTGGCTCGAACTTCGCCGGGCTATTTTTGCCTTTTGTCAAGGATAAAATTGATGGGACGCGGCCAGACCTGCGTATCATCAATGTCGAGCCTATGTCTGCTCCTAGCATTACCAAGGGACCATATGCCTATGACTTTGGCGATTCAGCCAAGCTCACCCCCCTAGTTAAGATGTATACCCTGGGGCACAGCTTTATTCCACCCCCAATACATGCCGGCGGACTGCGCTATCATGGGATGGCACCCATAATTTGTCATCTCCATCAATTAGGTCTTGTTGAAGCCAGAGCTGAGCACCAGCTTGCTACCTTCGAAGCCGGGATAACCTTTGCCCGCACCGAGGGCATCATCAGTGCTCCAGAGCCATGCCATAATATTAAGGTTGCCATTGACGAAGCCCTGAAATGTCGAGAGTCAGGCGAGTCAAAAACCATCCTGATAGCTCACAGCGGACATGGACATGTTGACATGGCTGCCTATGATGCTTACCTGTCAGGCAAGCTCCAGGATTATGAGTATCCCGAGGATAAAGTAAAGGAGGCACTGGCTGAGCTACCAAAGGTAGGCTAACCTATAACACCACCCTCATATCTTCGTGGCCCAGGTTTACATCAGCTCCCAGCTCCTTAGCTACCTGGGCCACTTCTTGTTCAATTTCCTGCTCATGCAAAATAGCAATATGAATAACGATGACCTTTGGCAAATAACCTTTAAGTTGCTTGAACTGGATAAGCTCGTCTTTCAGCAGTTGTGGGGTAAGATGCCCAGCTTTCCTGGCAAAATCTCCCAACATATTTGGAACAGAAGACTCACAGATAAGTAAATCTGGGGCAATATGCTGCCAGCAATCAAATAGGCCAGGACCGGTATCACTGGTATAAAACAACTTTTTACCCCTGGGAGAGGTAACTTGATAACCAACGGTGGGGGTATTATGTTTTACCGGTAATGCCAAAATCTTGTATCCTTCAACATTCTCTTCCTTATACGGCTCAATAGTCTCAAACTGAAGAGTGGGGCTTTTTTTAGAAGGATATTCAAGCAGATTAGCGTATATCTTGCCGTCAAGAAGGCATGGAACAACAACGTCTAGAGCTTCAGATAGGGCATAGACTTTAATTTGACCATCCCACAAAGCAGCGTTGTAACCAAGGGTGACTAAATCCCGTGTGTGGTCAAAATGATGGTGAGTAAGCAATACAGCCTTGATTTTTTCCTGCTCAGCTAAAGAAAGGGCAGAGGTAAGCCCACCAGCATCTATAGCTAAAACATTATCAATCAAAAAAGAAGTTAGGCGAGCCCCTTTAGCTTCATTGCTATGGGCGCCTAAGATTCGTAGCTCCACTATTTCGCTTTCGGCTGCAAAGATAGCTTCCGATGGCCTATAATCATGCTAGCAGCATTATAAAATTGCTGCCATTCAATTAACTTCTCAGTCAGAATCTGGCTCCCCTTTTCAGTTAATTCATAGCATCTTCGCTTTTGTTTTTGGGTAACTTGCTGCCAGGTACTCAACACCAACCCCTCCCGCTCCAAGCGGCGTAATGCTGAATAAATGGTGCTCCCCTTAAATTCGAAGTAGCCCTGACTCCTTTTATCTAACTCTTTAGCGATTTGATAACCATGTGCTGGTAATTCGCTGATAATAAAAAGTAACAAAGGTTCTACAATGCCTTTTAGCAACTGTTGCACATAAGATTGAGCCATCGCATAATATTTTACCACCTGTCAATAAATAAGTCACCGCGCAGGAAAACTTGCCCATTGAAGCCAACAGTACTAAAATTAACCCTGCCATGGCTAGTAGATTCAAATACATCACTCTTTTCCTGGTAGCAGTGGTTTTAATCTTCTCAAGTGTGAGTGGCTGCACTACACAACATGATGCGTTCACGCCCCCCCCGCCTGGCAATCTCACAGGAACAGCTGCGCCTAACTGGACGTTTCCCACCACAGGTAATCAATCAGGCACTTTCCTGCCAAATTTTGCCGAAGTAGTCGCCAAGGTAAAACCCGCGGTGGTTTCCGTGACTACAGAGAGAGCCAAAGGCTCTGGATTCCTGATTGATGGCGAACAGGGATATATCGCTACCAATGACCATGTGGTTGAAAATGCCCAAAACATAACGGTAACGCTAGATGACGAGACATTTTCCGCTACAATAGTGGGTGAAGATGCCTTAACTGACTTAGCAGTAGTCAAGATTGATGCTACAGATTTGCCCTATATCTCTTTAGGCAATTCCTCTTCATTAGCAGTAGGCGAATGGGTTCTAGCCATAGGCAATGCCTTTGGCATGGGATTGAGAGTAACTGAAGGAATTATAAGCGGATTAGACGTCGCCATAACGCTATCAACTGGAGAGAAGCTCTATGCCCTGATCGAAACTACCGCAGCAATCAACCCCGGCAATAGTGGTGGACCGTTGGTGAATATGAAAGGCGAAGTAATAGGCATTACCAGTGCCAAAATCCTTGGGGCGGAAAATATGGGCTATGCCATAAGCAGCGATAGCGCCAGACCAATCATTGAAGAATTAATCCACCAGGGCTATATAATCCGCCCCTGGCTGGGAGTGCATATTCAGACCTTGGACTGGCTCACCGCCTGGCTCAACAACCTTACAATTGATGAAGGAGTGCTGATTACAGAGGTGGCTCCTGACAGCCCAGCAGAGGCTGCTGGGTTAAAGAAGGGAGATATAATCACCAAGTTCCAAGGTAAGGAAATTGATACCGCCCAAGCATTACAGGAGGCAATACTCGATTGCTATATTGGTGAAAAAGTAGAGATAACTTTCGTCAGAGGAAGAGTTACGAGGACAACCCATGCTGTACTAAGCTCAACCCCACCACCACAAAGCTAGTCAACCTTGCTAACTGCCAACAAAACATCGCTATTGGAGATGCGATGCTGTTCAACATAAGCCCCCTCAGGTGATAAACCTTCAATAAGTTCTCGGGATAAGGTTTCTTGCTTGATATAGTCAGCAAAATCCTTCATCACCTTTATAATCTGTTCTTCGCCTTGATAATAGGTAATGATATGGTCAGCAACATCAAATCCTGCAGCACGACGCATAGTCTGGATATGACGTACAATCTCCCTGCTTACACCTTCAGCTTTAAGTTGGGGAGATAGCCTTGTATCTACAGCTACCCAATGTTTTTCATCGTTAGCCACAGCATAATGAGGCATGTCTTCCGAGAGCATGTCCTTGACGAACTTTAGTTCCTTAACGTTTATCTCATCCATAACATCAGAGGCGAACTTCCGTAAAGCATCCATTTCGCTTTCCTGCGTTAATGTAATAATTGCTTTATCCAATGGTTGTCGCACCTTGATGCCCGCTTTAGCTCGCGCCGCTCTGCCCAGACTAGCTATTTTCGTTGCTAAGCTAACTTCAGCGCTTAGCCTATCATCAATTTTAGCTTCATTTGCTAACGGAAAATCGGTCAGATGCACGCTTTCAGGAGCTTGCGAATCAGCAGAACAAACCAGGTTTCGGTAAATTTCCTCAGCTGTGAAGGGAACAAGCGGAGCTAACAGCTTCGACAAAGTTACCAGGCACTGGTATAGCGTGTTATAAGCAGCTAACTTATCGGCATCTTCCTCGCTTTTCCAAAATCGTCGCCTGCTCCTCCTTACATACCAGTTGGAAAGCTCGTCCACAAAATCCCCGGCTCTACGTGCTGCTGAAGTAAGGTCATAATTATCCAGCGCCCTGGTCATGTCAGCGATAAGCCGATTGAGCTCCGAGATGATCCAGTTATCCAGGTGAGAAGGAGATAGACTCGGCGTTGTCTCTTGAGGAACAAAATGGTCAATATTAGCGTAAAGGACAAAGAAGGAATAGGTATTCCATAAAGTAAGCAAATCTCCCCGCATTGTATCAGCCACCATTTGCGTGGAAAACCTATGGACATTTTCTCCAGGTGCTGCGGTAAGCAAATGCCAACGAAGCACATCGGCACCATAGTTATCCACCACCAGCCAGGGGTCAACCACATTATTCTTAGACTTACTCATCTTTTCACCTTGAGCATCCACGATATGCCCTAAACAGGCAACGTTCTTAAAACAAGGACGGTCAAAGAGTAGTGTGGATATAGCATGTAGGCTGTAAAACCAACCTCGAGTTTGGTCAATAGCTTCACAAATAAAATCAGCAGGGAAATTCTGCTCAAATTGCTCCTTATTCTCAAAGGGATAATGCCATTGAGCTATAGGCATAGCACCCGAGTCAAACCAGCAATCTATCACATCAGGAACACGCCGCATTGTGCCATCACATTTGGGGCAAGCGAAAGTGATTTCATCTACATAAGGACGATGTAAATCTCTGAAAGCTTCCAGCTGATAGCTGCCAACTGTCAGTTTTGGCTTTGCCTTTAATTCCTCAACGCTACCTACACATTCAAGATTGCCACAGGATTCACACCGCCAGATATTCAGCGGCGTCCCCCAATAACGCTCCCTGGAGACCGCCCAATCAACGTTGTTTTCCAGCCAATCGCCGAAACGGCCATACTTGATATAATCAGGATACCAATTTATTTCTTTGTTACCACGAATGAGCCTATCTTTTATCGCCGTTGTTTTGATATACCACGCTTCTTTAGCATAATAAAGGAGAGGAGATTCGCAGCGCCAGCAAAATGGGTAAGTATGGGTAATCTTCTCGCTGCGATAAAGAAGCCCACGTGATTTAAGGTCTTCAAGGATAAGTGGGTCAGCATCTTTGACAAACTTGCCAGAAAAGGGATAACTGCCGGTAAGCTTCCCCTCTAAATTTACCATGTGAACAAAATCAACTTTTGGTTCATTAGACAGCATTGCCTCAAAGTCAACCTCACCGTAGGCAGGGGCAACATGGACAATTCCCGTTCCTTCCTCTATGGATACAAAATCAGTAGTAATTACATGGTAGGTTAAATCTTCTTTCGGTTCCTGCACTTCCAGTATCCTAGGCACAGACATTTCACCAGGACTGAAATACGTTTGAGGTCGCCTTCTCTCTACTCCATACTTATGAGGATTAAATAAGGGTTCATACGTAGCATTTACAAGTTCATTTCCCTTTAATGTTTCTACTACCTCATAGCTATCCAGCCCGACATGTTCAAGCAATGCTTTAGCAAGAATAAGGCACTCATCCTCCAACTCTACCACAGCATATTCAACATCAGGAGCTACCGCCAGGGCGGTATTACCGGGCAGAGTCCACGGAGTGGTCGTCCAAGCTAGGAAAAAGGCAGGCTTATGTGAAAAAAGTCCGCCAAGCTTAAATACTAATTGACGGTCAGTAATTTCAGAATGTACTAATGACATTTCATCTAGTTTAAATTTTATATAAACTGAAGGATCCACAGCATCATCTCGATATCCCAAGGCTACTTCATGGGAGCTGAGAGACGTCCCACACCGGGGACAATGCGGCGTTACCTTGTATCCCTGATAAATAAGCCCTTTATCCCATAACTGCTTTATCGCCCACCAGCAAGATTCGATATAGCCATTATCCAGCGTTATGTAGGGGTTCTCCATGTCCAGCCAGTAGCCAATACGCTCAGTCATTGCCTCCCATTCCTTGATATACTTAAAAACGCTTTCCCGACACTTCTGGTTGAATTGGGCTATCCCATACTCCTCAATTTGAGCCTTGTTGGTAAATCCAAGGGTGTCTTCTACCTCCAACTCCACAGGCAAACCATGGGTATCCCATCCAGCCTTGCGTGGCACATAATAACCCTTCATCGTTTTATACCGGCAAACAGCATCTTTAAACAGACGGGAAATTACATGATGTATCCCTGGACTACCGTTAGCAGTAGGTGGTCCTTCATAAAAAACATACCTCTTCGCCCCCTCCCTCACCCCAACGCTCTTGTTAAAGATATTATGCTCTTTCCAATAACGGAGGATATCCTTCTCTAGTTGAGGGAAACTTATTTTGCTATTTACCTCATGAAACATGGCTTAGCTCTGCTTTGGCGAAATAACTACTTTCCTATCCTCACCCACACCTATGCTATGAGTTACCACTTCAGGATGCTCAGCTAAGGCAAGGTGGATAATGCGGCGTTCACTAGCAGACATTGGCTCCAGGGTTATGTCACGATGCTCTAATTTAACCTGTTCCGCCAGGTGCAAAGCTAATTGCTGAAGTGAACTACGACGACGTTCCCGGTATCCACCAATATCGATAAAAAGCGGCTGCCAACCTTTTAATCGCGCAGCCACTATAAGTTTAACAATATACTCCAAAGAAACTATAGTTTGACCATGCCGTCCAATTAAAATACCTAAATCATCACCTTTGATATTAAAAGTCGTCGGTATCTGGTCAGACAGAACTTCGACTTCAGCTGTTACCCCTAATAAGTTGAGCAACTTATCCAGAACTTCCCTGGCTACTTTAACTAAATCTTCCTCCGCTGGAGGTAAGGGCTTCACCTTAATTACAGCTTCCTCACCTCCTATGCCTAAAATCCCTGACTTCCCTTCACTAATAACCTCTACTTCAAACCGGTCTCGCTTCATCCCCAGTCGCTCTTCTGCTTCCTCCAGCGCTTCCTCAACCGTGCTTGCAGCTATCTCCAGTTCATCCATATCTTAACCATTCTTTTCAGTAATTCTTCACGGTGTTAAGCCACTTTAAGGTCTTTTTGTAATGCCACCCTTCCCTCCTACCTTAGTTACTAACTCAGTCGAAGCACCTCGTCTCAAGTAACCCCATCCCGTAATCCAGTACTGAATCCCAATGCCAATCACATTGGAAACTGCCCAGAAAAGAGACAGACCGCTGGGAAACATCAAGGTGAACAGCCCAAACATAAATGGCATCATAAGCAGCATCATGCTGTTCATTGACTTCTGCCTCGGGTCAGCAGAGGGAGCAGTCACCATTTTCTGTTGTACCCACATTGAGCCACCCACTATAATGGCTAAAATCAAGGTGCTGTCAGGAGACCCTAAATTAAGCCATAAGAAATGGCTATCCAGCGGAAGGGCTTGAGCCACTACCTCCCAGGAGTAAAGATGCCGGAATAAGTCCAACAAGCTTTCAGGCGTAGTAGCCAAGGCTCGCATGATAGATTGGTAAAGGGCAATCCACACTGGAAATTGAACTAGCATCGGCCATATGCAACCCAGAGGATTGACTCCCGCCTCTTTATAAAGTTTCATCATCTCCTGCTGGAGCTTCTTTTGGTTCTTGCCATACTTCTTCTGCAATTCCTGAATTTTGGGCTGCATTCCTTGCAAAGATTTGGTGGATTTGAGCTGCTTCAAAGTAAGAGGCAATAGTATCAAACGAACTATAACGGTAAGAGCAATGATAGCCAGCCCAAAACTGCCCTCAAAAACGCTGCTCAGCGCAATCAGCCCATTAAGCATCGGGTTGAGGATAATTAAATTCCATAACTCAGCCATGATTACAAACCTTCTAATGAGTAGTTAGAGGAAATTTCCAAATTACCACCCCTCGTTCAATATCCAGAGCATATAGACAATTATCCTGACCACGAACATACACCATGCCATCCAGAACGCAAGGAGATGCTTGAACAGAAACACCAATGGATAACTCCTTTAGTAACCTGTTATCCTCCACAGCGTCAGTTTTAAGAAGATAAACCATTCCTTTATCAGAGACTACTACCAGCAAATCATCCACCAGAAGTGGTGAGACGACTATGGGGCTGCCTACATCAAAAGACCATAATTCTGTGCCATTATCAGCATCAATAGCATAGAGCTTGCCATCAAGACATCCAGCATAAACAGTGCTGTTGCTAACCACAGGCGCAGCCCAAAAGCAATTGCCACTGGTGAAATTCCACAGTGGTTCACTCTCCCCTATCTTCACAGCATAAAGATTGTCATCAAAGGAACCCTCAAATATGGTCCCTTCACAAACTGCAGGAGAGGAAACAAATCCTATTCCTGACTCTGTGGCAAAACTCCAGGTTATACTGCCATCCTCAGCCGATAAGGCATAAAGATGCCCATCAAAGGTACTTATGTAAACCTTATTCCCTTCAATATAGGGAGTGGACCACAATTTTTTAGCGAGAACATCCGATTCCCATTTTTTATCGCCAAAATGTTTGTCTAAAGAATACACCTTGCCATTCGAACTTGTTACATATATAGCATCCTCGCTTACCACCGGGCTGCCCACAATAGCCCCTATTACCTCATTTGTCTTGGGATAGAACCATTCATTGTCTCTCATTTGAGGGAAATCCAAATTCTGGCTTCGGGCTGAGGTGTTTAGCGCATAGACTTTACCATTATAGCCCCCGGTAAACACTAAATCTCCATCCACAGCGGGTGTGCCATATATGGCAACAGAGGTGGATGTCTGACTACAGGACAACCCCCCTCCAGAAGGGGCAGTGATAGGGTACTCCCACTCCCCATCTGCGGGGAAACTGAGATTCTGACTTCGAGCAGAGGGATTTACTGCCATAATTTTGCCCTCCATAGAGCCCAGGTAGAGGATGCCATCATTAAGGGTAATTCCGGACCATCCCTGTGCTGGCTGAGTTCCCCCAGGAACACAAGAAGCCAGGACTAACCCAAGAAGAGAAAATGCGATGAGGAATAATATCTTTACTTGCTTCACTTCAATTATCTAGCATTATAATCAAGGCACAGGGTCGTATCCCCCTTTAAAGAAAGGATTGCACCGAGCCAACCGTTTAATTGCCAACCAGCTACCTCTAATAAATCCATACCTTCCAACTGCTTCATGAGCATATTGAGAGCAAGTGGGTTGGTAACGGCAGGAATGCGGAGTAACTTCTGATATCGTTGTTTGATATAATTCAATCAAATCGAGGATTAATTGTTTTATCATTGTCTATTAACAATTGCGCCTGAGCCAATAATTTAGTCACCGAATTTTTCAATTGATGATAATCAGCATCCGCTGCTTCAGCCCGAACAATAAATACTATATCCCATCCTTGCTTTATCATTTGTAGCCTCATTATCTCTCTTAATAAGCGTTTCAACCGATTACGTGTTACCGCATTGCCCACCTTCTTGCTCACCGAGAGACCATACCGGCTCGAACTTAAGCCAGTGGGCAAAGTCTTCACCATTACTAAATCTCCCTTCCATATCCTGCCTCTCTGGTAAACTGAAAAGTAATCTGCTTTCTTAGTTAGACTCAAAGGTCGTCTCATGCAATTAAACAGGGGTTAACCTCCACCGCCCTTTAAGACGCCTTTGCTTGAGCACTTTCCTTCCACCCCGAGTAGCCATTCTGGCGCGAAAGCCTAGCTTTCTCTTCCTGGGAAGCTTCTTTGGCTGATAAGTTCGCTTAGGCATTTAACTCCTACGATGTCTTGATTCAGACAAGCCTACACCGCCTGTTTTCCAGATATGAACTGAGGCGTAAGGCAACAAAGCCAAAAAACGAGCCCTCCTTATAGCCCGTGCTATAGCCCGTTGATGCTTAGCACAAGCCTTGGTCATATGTCGCGATCCAATGCTCCCATGGCTGGTGAGATATTGAGATAAGGTAGCAGCATCTTTATAGTCTATGGTTGCCCTTCCAGTGCAAAAAGGGCAAACCGGAGGCTTACGGGTGAAGCTCCTTGTTCGTCCTGCTGTAAAATTAGCCAATCTTCTACTCCTTCAAATTAATCAAAAGGTAAATCTCCAGGCTCAATCTCGCCTTCTGCAGGAACACCCTCTTCAGGAACACCCTCTTCAGGAAGGGGAGCTACAGCTCCTGGCTTACCAAGGAAAAGCACTTGATTTGCAGTTACTTCAAGACTAGTACGCACCTGCCCATCCTGCCCTTCCCAGTTGCGAGCATGCAATCTTCCCTCCACATAAACCTGCTTACCTTTGGTTACAAATTGATTGCAGGCCTCCGCTTGCTTGCCCCAAACACTAATTCTAAACCAATCCGTTTCCTCCTTGGTCTCTCCCGCAGAGGTGGTGTAACGACGATTAGTAGCCATACGAAAAGAGGTAACCGGATTGCCATTCGGGGTATAGCGCATTTCAGGGTCACCGCCTACATTGCCGATAAGTATCACTTTAGCCAAACTTGCCATCTCTTAACCCTCCCGTTTTACTATAAGATGTCGCAGAATTTCCTCTGAAGCCTTGATTTCAGCGTTAAGCTGCTTCATCAAATTAGGCTCCAGCTTGAATTTAGTCAAAATATAATTAGCTTCCATGCATTTCTTTATGGAATAGGCTAACTTCCGCATTCCCCATTGCTCCGTCGACTCTACAACTCCACCCTTATCAGTAATAAGCTTGCCGAGATTATCTATAATCTCAGGTAGTTTCTCCCCATCAACTTCGGGGTTTATTATGGTTACCAACTCATAATCACTCATTTCTGGCATTCACTATCAAACTTTCTAGTATAACATACTAATACCCATAACTTAATCGCTCAATCAAAGGCAAAGGTAAATTATATTCTAGCATTTTTTGCTGAGTGGCATTTATATCATAGTTAACCCGATAATGATATACTATTTGAGCATCGCTATCATAGATAGCATAACTAGCTCTCGGGTCACCATCACGAGGTTGTCCTACACCACCAGGGTTGATAATTAAACGATTGTTTTGAGAACTCAGCTTTATTTCGCTGGGAATTCCGCCAACGAAGTAACGCCCTGAACTATCCTGCTGGAAAATTATCGGCTTATGAGAATGACCTACAAGACAAAATTTGGTGTCAAACCGGTTGAAGTTATCCTCAACATCCTCCGTTGTTAACCATCCCGGCTCAAGATATTCCCAGATCGGATAGCGAGGGCTACCGTGAACCAGGGTAAAATCACCCTTCTTCGTCCTCTGGGGAAGATTTTGCAGATAATCCACATCTCCAGCACCCAATTGCTTTCTGGTCCAAAGAATAGCCTGAGTTGCATAAGGATTAAAATCGGAGATATCAAGCTTACCAATAGCTGCCCAATCATGATTGCCGGCAACACAAATATGCTCGTATTGACGCAAGAGCTCAATACAGGCATGAGGCTCAGGCCCATAACCCACTACATCGCCCAAGCACCATATCTCATCAACTTTCCCTTTGTCTTCCATATCTCGAAGTACAGCCTGAAAAGCAACCAGATTGCTATGGATATCAGCGAGGATAGCATAACGCATGACGCCAACTATACCATCCATAGGGCAGCATAGTGAAATTGAGGCTAATGTGTGCTGAATGCTATAATCACCAAAGCAAGCCGAATTTTAATGGTCTGGAACAAGTAAGGCGAACACAGGAGTAAGCGATATTGAGAAAGGATTACCGCCCATATATTATCAAAAAATTATATCTTGAATTTCAACAGTGGTATGTCAACCGCTTTTTACGTCCTCGCCTCAAATATCTTGGCAAAGGGACGCTATTTATGAAACCATGGCATGTGGAGATATTTGGGTGGCCTGTGGAGATCGGCGATTGTGTACATGTTGTGGCATCATCTGATAAAAAGGTCAGACTTAGTGTTTGGTCACTCACCACTGAAGGTGGTCGTATTCACATAGGAAATTATTGCTTGATATCTCCTGGTGTGAGGATTAGCGCAGCATTAGAGGTAACAATTGGTGATAGCTGTATGATTGCCCATAGTGCATACATTACCGACAGTGATTGGCATGATATTTATGATCGTGTCTCTGGGGGGAAGCCCTTACCTGTCAAGATAGGCAATAATGTGTGGATAGGGGATAGTGCGATTATATGCAAGGGAGTTACAATTGGGGATAACAGCATTATTGGAGCTGGTGCTGTAGTCGTGCGGGATATACCTCCTAATTCTGTAGCAGCGGGTAATCCTGCTGGGGTAGTAAAACAACTTGATTCACATATTAAGATAAGGACTCGAGCCGATTGTTTTTTAAATCCAGAGCTAATGGCACAAATTGATACGCCGGATCGAGATTTTCTTAAGGATAATACATTGCTTGGGTGGTTACGTTCCTTGGCATCCCTATAAAAGAAGATTAACAGGGTATTGTGAACTCCTTAATATTGAAAAAACGTTAGAGGTAGAGAATGCTTGACATCTGCATAGAATGCTATAATCCCAATGATGAAGCTATCCGAGTTGGGGGAATTTGGCTTAATTGATGTTATACAGCGCATCGCTGAAAAATCCCGAAATCCTCGATATGATTCCTGGCGGCAGCTTTTAGTCGGCATTGGCGATGATGCCGCTGCCTGGCAGAGCGGCAATTATATTCAGCTAGCCACCACAGACACTCTGGTTCAAGACATCCACTTTGACCTCAGCGTTATTAGTTGGAGGGAGTTAGGCTGGAAAGCCATGGCAGTGAACTTGAGCGATATTGCCGCCATGGGTGGTATTCCTGAATACGCCTTAATCTCACTAGCCTTGCCTGGTGAACTCGAAGTGGAAGACATCTCCGCTTTTTGCCAGGGCATGATAGAGCTTGCCGATAAATTCGAGGTCGCTATAGCTGGCGGTAACCTGGCTTCCTCCCCTAATGTGGTTATCACCATCACCGTCACAGGTCGCTCTAAAGATAACCGGATACTCAAGCGGTCAACAGCCATACCTGGAGAACAAATAGCAGTTACCGGCTTTTTAGGTCTTTCGGCAGCGGGTCTAAAAATGCTCCAGGAGAAAGCCAAACTTGATGATGAAACCATCAACATTTTAAGACAAGCCCATCTTCGCCCTACTCCAAGAATAAAAGAGGGACAGCTCTTGCTACAGCAAGGAGTCAATGCCGCCATAGACATAAGCGATGGGCTCGTTGCTGACCTTGACCACTTATGTCAGGCGAGCAAAGTTAACGCCAAGATAGAGATAGACAAGGTGCCTGTGCATCCTTCGGTCAAAGCCAATTTTCCAGACTATCAAGAACTAGCCTTAAGCGGAGGCGAGGAGTATGAACTGGTATTCACCGCTGATAAAGTTACTATGGAGAAAGTTAAGCGTGCTTTAGATTGTCCGGTGAGCGTGATTGGCGAGATAACCGACGAGAATCTGCCCGCTCGGGTGACTTTAGTAAATAGCAAGGGAAATACCGTCACCCCTACAAAGGCAGGTTGGGAACACTTCAAAAATGAAGTCCCTAAAACTAAGGTCGCATAGTCCAGAGCAAACCCAGCTTTTAGGAAGCCACCTTGGCGAACTAGCTCAACAAGGCGATATCTTCCTCCTCATCGGTGAGCTGGGAACTGGCAAGACCTGCCTTGTTCAGGGCATTGCCAGAGGGCTGGGAATCAAGGAATATGCCTTCAGCCCCTCCTTCGTAATAATCAGGGAATACCACGGTAATCTCCCCTTATTCCATATTGACTTTTACCGCATCAAGCATATCGAGGAAATCAGCGACCTGGGACTTGAGGAATATCTCTATGGCAACGGAGTTTGTGCAATAGAATGGGCAGAGAAAGGAACTTCAGCACTACCAGAAGAGAATTTAACTATAACGCTAAATTACATTCCCGATTCCGAGACAGAACGCTCCATTTATTTTGAATCTGAAGGCAAGCGATACTTAGAATTGTTGGAAAAGCTTGAACTGAGATTGAAGCGGGAAAAATCATGGAACTGACCATAGATACTTCTTCCAATATTGCCAGTATTGCCTTGTCCCATAAAGGAGAGCTTATATCTGAGCTAACCTGGCAATCAACCTATAACCACACTGTGGAATTGACGCCCAATCTAGCCTATCTTCTTAAACAAGCTAAATTACAACCAAGGTTTATCGAAACGATTATCGTGGCTAAAGGTCCGGGAAGCTTTAATGGACTGAGAGTGGGAATAAGCGCTGCAAAAGGAATAGCTCTTTCCTTGAACATTCCTTTGCTTGGCGTAAGCACATTAGAGGCCGAAGCTTACCCGTTCAGATACAGCGAACTCCCTATATGTCCTATCCTTAAAGTAAGCCGCCGAGAAATCGCTTCCGCTCTTTACCAACGGGAAAATGACCATTGGCATCGGGTGGAAAAAGAACACTTAACCACACTCCAGACTCTATGCACCCAAGTTAGCCAAGAAACACTCTTCTGCGGCGAACTCTCCAATGATATGTCAAGCGAAATACGCCAAAATTTAGGTAAATGGGCTATAATACCGCAAAACGTTGCCAGATTGCCCCGAGCTATCTCCCTTGCTGCTTTAGGTTGGCAAAGGCTTACTCAGGGAGAACGAGACAGCCTGGCAACACTTCAGCCACTGTATCTTCGCCCTCCTCAGATAACAAAGCCCAAAGAAAGGAGAAAAAATAATGCGAAAACGAAGCCTTAAAGAAGTAGAATACGCATCAGGGTTCTGCTTCGCTTGCGGTCAAAATAACCCTATAGGATTAAAACTAAAATTTACCTATGATGGTGAGAAGGTCAAAAGCGAATTCACACCACAGCAGTTTTATGAAGGATGGGCAGGCTTTGTCCACGGTGGCATTCTCTACACCATTCTCGATGAGGCGAATGCTTACGCTATACTCTGCTACGGGCTTGATTGTGTCACTGGCACGAGCGAGGTGAAATTTAGACACCCAGCACCCATTGGTGAGCCAATCCAGATTACCGCTCAACTTACCCGAAAAACACATAGGGCAGCCAAAACAAAAGCAGTGCTGACTCTTAAAGACGGCACAATTATAGCTGAAAACACCTCCCTGTTTTACATAGTCGGGAAAACAAGAATAGCGATTATCTGGGATATGGACGGCGTGCTGGTTGATTCTGCCTCTTTCCATTTTGCTGCCTGGCAAGAGGTCTTTTCCAGAAGGGGAGTAAAGTTCACTGATGAGGATTTCACCAAGCTTTTTGGCTCCAGAAACGACTTTATAGTCCGCAGTGTTTTAGGGCAAAATATCCCCGAGGAAGATATCAAGACCATAACGCAGGAAAAGGAGCTGGAATTCCGTAATACTATAAAAGGGAAGGCTAAGCTATTACCTGGCGTATCCAGGCTATTAGACATGATGCAGGGAAATTTAAAGATGGCTTTGGTTTCCTCCGCACCGAAGGAAAATATAGATTTAATCAGTAGCGAGCTTCATATGGAGGAACATTTCGATTGTGTGGTCTCAGGTCACGAAGTAGCGGAAAGCAAACCCAGCCCTGAAATATACTCTTTAGCCGCCAAAAGATTGCAAATTAATCCCGGGAATTGCCTTGTAATCGAAGATTCTCCCCTCGGTGTTAACGCAGCTAAAGCTGCTGGTATGAAATGTCTAGCGGTGAGCCACAGCCATCCCCAACAGGACATGATTGAAGCCAGCGCAGTAGTCAACACCCTGGAGGACATAGACTTACTCTCTCTATTAAAAATCGTATGGAAAATCTGATATAAAGCAATGTTAGAGGTTTTAACTCAGAAGTTAACCAAAATATTTCACGAACTTGGCGGCAAAGGCAAGCTTAGCGAGAAGGATATCGATACTGCTTTACGAGAAGTGCGATTATCCCTTCTGGAAGCCGATGTAAATTTTAAGGTAGTAAAGGAGCTCCTATCCAGGGTAAGAGAACGTGCTGTCAGCACAGAGGTGTCACAAAGTCTGACGCCAGCCCAGCAAGTTATTAAAATCGTCTACGAAGAACTAATTACCATCTTGGGACATGAACCAAGCAAGCTTGCTCCCATTACTCACCCTCCAGCAATTGCTTTGCTTGTTGGATTACAAGGCTCTGGCAAAACCACCACAGCAGCTAAGTTAGCCCTTCACCTCAAAAATTTGGGGCAACACCCGTTACTGGTAGCCGGTGATACCCGCCGACCGGCTGCCATTGAACAAATAAAACTATTAGGCAAACAACAAAATATCCCGGTGTATAGTGAAGATGCCAATGCATTATCAATAACCATTTGCTGCAACGCCTTAAAGCAAGTTGAACAAACAGCCACAAACTGGGTGATTATTGATACCCAGGGACGACTACAAATTGATGAAGCTATGATGCAAGAATTAGCTGACATTAAATCCAAGCTACAGCCATTAGAAGTATTACTTACGGTAGATGCCATGACTGGACAAGAGGCTGTAGAAGTAGCCCAGGAATTCCATAGCCGAATCGGGCTCACCGGGCTCATCTTAACAAAGCTGGATGGTGATGCCAGAGGCGGGGCAGCTCTCTCCATCAGGTTTGTCACCGGGGTGCCCATAAAATTTCTCGGCACTGGGGAGAAAATAACCGCCCTCGAGCCTTTTTATCCTGACCGTTTTGCCTCCCGTGTATTGGGCATGGGAGATGTACTCAGCTTCATTGAACACGCTGAAAGAACCTATAGCCAGCAACAAGCCAAGGAACTGGAAAGAAAAATGCGCACCACTAGTTTTGACCTTAACGACCTTCTTGAGCAGTTGCACCAAATCCACAAGATAGGACCCTTAACAAGCTTAATTGAGATGTTGCCAGGCTTTCCCAAATTGGCTTCTTACATGCCCGAGGATGAAGGAGAAAAACGCTTAACAAAGATAGAGGCGATCATTCTCTCTATGACTACTGAGGAACGGCACAATCCACGCATCATCAACGGCAGTCGAAGACGTCGAATCGCTCAGGGAAGTGGTACTACACCTCAAGATATTAACCAGGTGCTTAACCAATTCTACCAGATGCAAAAACTGACCAAATCGCTAATGCGGGGAAGACCATCCAAGAATATGCCCAGTATGTTTGGTATTCCCTTCAAGTAAGCTCACTCCAGATAATCCCTAAGCTTTCTGCTATATTGAGGATGGCGTAGCTTGCGCAAAGCTTTAGCTTCGATTTGGCGAATTCTCTCCCGAGTTACACTAAAGTCTTTGCCCACCTCCTCCAATGTTCGAGGATGCCCATCCTTAAGCCCAAATCTAAGCTGTATTACCCTTTTCTCTCGTTCACTGAGCTCATCAAGTACCCTGTCTATTTGCTCTTTCAGTAGCTGTTGTGAAGCTACCTCAGTTGGTGCTGGGCTAGCTCGGTCTTCAACAAAATCGCCAAGCCGACTATCTTCATCCTCGCCTACAGGTGTCTCCAAAGATACAGGCTCATGATGAAACAAATCCATAATTTCCTCTACCCTCTCAGGGGTTAAATTTAGAGAACTAGCAATTTCTTCATAGCTTGGTTCATGCCCGTATTCTTGCGTTAGCTGCCGAGTCGTTCGCAATAGCTTATTGATTGTCTCTACCATGTGTACCGGGATGCGGATGGTGCGGGATTGGTCAGCTATAGCTCTAGTTATTCCTTGCCTGATCCACCAAGTAGCATAGGTGCTAAACTTGTAACCTTTTCTATATTGGAACTTATCTACAGCCCGCATAAGGCCAATGTTCCCTTCCTGAATGAGGTCAAGAAAGGACATACCGTGTCCAATATATTTCTTGGCAATGCTGACCACTAATCTCAGATTAGCTTCAGTAAGGTGTTTCTCCGCCCGCCCAGCTTCTTTCCTTACCCTGTCAAAGTAAGCCCTGAACTGACCAGCATAAGGCTTGAGACGGGAGATGAACTCCTCATTGGCCAGCAAAGCTTTTATCCCTCTAAGAGTAGCTTTCTTCCCGATGACAGACAGCGATTGTGGTGGTAAAAGAGAACTGCTTAAGGAAAGCTCCACTATGGTTTCTACTGCTGAAGCTCTCTTACCTGTCTCTTGAGCAACCGCCTCAGCTAACTCCACGTCAATTTCATTATCAATGGCAGCACGGAATTTAGGGTCGGTTATCGTTTTTATCACGCTACCTGAATAATCAAGGCCTACATGCTTTCCAACGACCTTGACAATGGGGTAAGCTCGGGATAACCGAGAGAGCAAGTAAAGTACCGTATCAACCTCCGAGGGATACCGTCCATATTTATTAAAATAAGTATCTTCAAATTTAACTAAATACCTACCTCGCTCTATCAAGCTTGCTAGCCCTTTTTCCTCAACAGCTTTTAGTAGTTTTACCCTACCAATTTCATGAAGATACATGCGAGTTGAATCATCAATTATTTCATGCTCTTCTAAACCTATCCCTGGTTCTGGTTTAACCCCTTCAGGGATTACTGTAACAGCATCCTCTTCAGCTTCTTCTTCACCAGCAGCTGCCTCCTCCTCCTCCTCAACTCCCTCATCCTCATTAGTCATTTTGCCCTTAGCTGAATCCATCAATTAACTTCCCCCTGTTTTTCCTGCTCTCGACTGTTTGATGAAAATTTCCCTGATTCTTTGACTGGAAGCTATCCCTTGCTCCTCTAATTTAGCAAGCTCAGCATCAATGCCTTCTGTCTCTCTCTCAAGATTAAGTATTACTTCCTTCTTAGCTTCTAAACTTCTGGAATGCCTCTCCTGTAAACGGAGGACGCAATCAGCCAGTTCACGCTGTCTACTACCTTTTTGACTCTCAGGCGGAAAAGTCTTATTCAATAAATAGTTTAAATGTTCTAATAGGTTCGTGTCAAGCTTCTCTTTGAGCTCAGAAATGCTTTGAGACTGTTGCCATTTACTAAACAGTTCGCGATTTTCAGTGTATACAAAAAACTCCGGCTCTAATTCCTGAACTACATCACGATATTCAGGATATTGAAACAATAATGCTAAACAAATTTCCTCAATCGGACTTGATGCGAGTCGACGGAAAAGATGCGAGTGATTTACTTCAATCAACTGCTTGCCTTTAGTGGCACGCATTTTCCTTAATACTGCCATCAAGGTGGATTCATCCAATTTCAACAGATGCGCCATCTTCTGCACATATTGAGCTTGCCTTATAGGGTCCTTTACTTCATAAAGCAAAGGCAATAGCTTCTGTATTGCCAGCGATTTGTCTTCAGCTTTATTGAAATCGACTTTGTTTATCACCACTTCAAGAGCAAATTCCAATATGGGCAAAGCTTGAGTTACCATACTTTGCCAAAGCTTCGGGGTTTCAATTATTACTTCATCAGGGTCTTTACCTGAAGGCAAAGGAATGACCTTTATTTCAGCATCAAGAATACCCTCACATCTAACCAATCCAGTCCATAACGGCACCGGAATCGCTTTTCTATCCAGAGAACGAGCTAATATCTCCCCGCTCCGTAAGGTAGCTTCCTCACCAGCTATGTCGGCGTCAAGGGCTAAACTTATATTCTTGGTTAACCTTTTAAGGATATTCACTTGCCTTTCGGTTAAAGAAGTCCCCATTGAGGCAACCACATTCTGCCAACCATTTTGATGAGTCGCGAGGACATCCATATAGCCTTCCACGATTATGGCTAAATTTTCCTTTCTGATAACGTCCTTAGCTTTATCAATTCCATAAAAATTGCTCCCCTTATCAAAAATCACTGTCTGCGGTGAGTTGATGTACTTAGGTTGCGAGTCATCCAGTGCTCTGGCGCCGAAACCAGTAATGCGACCCTTAATATCCCATATGGGAAACATCAACCGCTCGCGAAACCTATCATAGCTACCCCCATCTTCTTTCTCTATTATCAAACCAACATCAAACAGGTCTTTTTGTTCGTAACCTTTATTAATCAAAAATTTTTTAATTGCCTCCCAATCACCAGGGCTAAAACCAAGTCGGAATTTCTTAATAGTCTCCAGAGTGATTTTCCTGCTATCAAGATAACTCCTGGCCTTCTCACCTACCGCGGTATCTAGTAACAGGTGATGATAATATTCGCTTGCAAGCTCATTGAGCTCAAATAATCTCTTTGTTCCCTCATCTTTGGCTTTCTCTGTTTCTGTAGCTTCCCTTAAAACTATGCCAGCCCTTTGAGCTAGAAGATGAAGAGCCTGACCAAAGTCAATCCCCTCCTTTTTCATAATAAATGAGAAAACATCGCCCCCTGTGTTACAAGCACCAAAACAATGCCAGGTCTGCTGGTCCGGGAAAACGAAGAAAGAAGGGTTTTTTTCACTGTGAAATGGACATAATGCTTTAAAATTACGCCCCGCTTTTTGTAAAGGCACGCAGTCAGCCACTACCTCTACAATGTCTACCCTTTGCTTTACATCGTCGATCACGCTCATCGGGATATCTCCTCAGCTAGGCGTGATGCATATTGGTCAGTCATCCCAGCAATATAATCAGCGACTTTCCGTTCTTTGCTATCACTTAATAAGGCAAATTCGCAAGGCAGTTTATCCTCGTGTTTCAAAAAATAAGAATATAGTAATTGCATTACTCTCCTGGCCTTCTTAGCATCTTCGCTTTCTAGACTAGGGCGATATACTTTATCAAATAAAAATCGCCGCAACTCATTGCTAGCCTGAAGCATACTCGGATTCATACCTATATTCGCTTCCCCCACCTTATCCTTCCTACTAACCACCCAGGAATAGCTTACAATATCACAAACCAAGGCGTTGATTCGCTGCGAACGTGTAGCACCTAAAATAGCTATCGCTGACTTAGGTAAATCGTTTTGGGTAATAAAGCCAGCCCTTATGGCATCATCAACATCATGGTTAATATAAGCTATCACATCAGCTATCTTACATACTTGCCCCTCCATAGTGCCAATATCTGCCCATCCTTCTCCCAAGATATCGACCTGACCTTTAGAATGGTTAAGAATGCCATCTCTTACCTCCCAACAAAGATTGAGCCCATGCCCATCATTCTCCAGCAAATCAACCACTCGCAGGCTCTGTTCATTGTGCTTGAAACCTTCAGAGCATAGCTCATTTAAAATCTGCTCACCTATATGACCGAAAGGGGTATGCCCTAAATCATGTCCCAGGGCGATAGCTTCGGTTAAATCTTCGTTTAAATTCAAAGCTCGTGATATAGTTCTAGCAATTTGAGAAACTTCCAGGGTATGAGTAAGCCTGGTTACATAGTGGTCTCCTAGAGGAGCAATAAACACTTGCGTCTTATGCTTAAGCCGCCGAAAGGCCTTAGAATGAATGATGCGGTCGCGATCACGCTGAAAGCAAGTCCTTATCGGACATGGTTCCTCCCACCTTATTCTGCCGCGACTAAATTTACTTTTAGCAGCATAAGGTGAAAAAGCCTCTTCTTTTCGCTCTGTTTGCTGGCGTATACCAAACTCATTGACCATTGAAGTATAATGTTCATAACAGGTTAAAGTAGAACTTTGATTTTTCAACTTCCACTGGTATGCACATCCCTCTCTACCTCCTGGGCCTTCATTTTCTTCTCCACCTCCGCTATATCTAACCTTGTTTTCAACACTACATCTGGGTTCAAAGACATCGAATCTATCCCGCACTCGACCAAGAACTCAGCAAATTCAGGGAAATCGCTAGGGGCTTGACCACATATCCCTATCTTTCTTCTTGGCTCGTGTTTATGCGCGGCATCTATAACACTCTTAACAAGTCTTTTCACTGCTTCATCTCTTTCATCAAATATGTGAGAAACAAATTCAGAATCTCTATCCAACCCAAGTGTTAATTGGGTTAGGTCATTCGACCCTATGCTGAACCCATCAAACACATCTGCAAATTCCTCAGCTAAAACCACATTTGATGGTATTTCACACATCACATATACTTCTAATCCATTCTCCCCTTGTTTTAGGCCGAATCCCTCCATTGCATTTATCACTTTCCTCCCCTCTTCTGGCGTTCTACAAAAAGGCACCATCACCTTGACATTGGTCAATCCCATCTCATCTCTTACTTTTTTTATCGCCTTGCATTCTAAGCCAAAAGCAGGTTTAAATTTTTCATCATAGTAACGAGAGGCACCTCTCCAACCTATCATCGGATTGCTTTCCTTTGGTTCATAAAGATGCCCACCGATTAAATTGGCATACTCGTTCGTTTTGAAGTCAGAAAAACGAACGATAACATCATTAGGATAAAACCCCGCCGCTATCTTTGCTATCCCCATCGCTAAATTGTCAACGAAGAACTGTGTCTTATCCCGGTACGATACGCTTCTCTTATCTATCTCTTTAAGGACCTTCGCTATTCCTTCATCCTTATTTGCCTTCTTCTTCAGCTCATCGTATTCTATCAGCGCCATTGGATGTATGCCGATATAGGAATTGATGATGAACTCCTCCCTGGCTAATCCTACACCATCATTTGGAATTTGCCCTTGAATAAACGCTCCCCCAGGAATGCCAAAATTCACCATTATCTGGGTGCGAGGCCTCGGAAGATTAGATAACGCCACCTCATCAATCCGATATTTCAACCCTCCTTCATATATCCTGCCTTCGCCCCTGGAACAATCTACCGTAACTTCGCTGCCATTTCTTAAGACCTTAGAGCCATCACCAGTGCCAATCACGCAAGGTACTCCAAGTTCACGGCTAACTATGGCAGCGTGACATGTTCTTCCACCTTTATCCGTCACTATGGCACCAGCCACTTTCATTATTGGTTCCCAGTCAGGATCAGTCATGCCAGTAACCAGAACTTGACCGCTCTTGAATTTAGAGATTTCACGAGGGTCTTCTATCACGGTTACCTCACCTTGCCCTATTTTCGTACCAACGGCTTCCCCTTCAAGTAGCAACTTTCCTTCCTCCTCAAGCACATAAGTCTTGAGCACAGCTAAATCTCTTTGTGAATGCACTGTCTCCGGTCTCGCTTGAACGATGAAAAGTTCACCGGTTAATCCATCCTTTGCCCATTCAATATCCATCGGCAGGTCGTAATGTTCTTCTATAATGCAAGTCCACCTAGCAAGAGTGAGCACTTCATCATCACTCAACGCAAATTCCCTTCGGTCCTGTAAGGCAACTTCCTTTTGCTCCGTTCCTATCCCGTTTTCTTTGTAAATCAATTTCTTTTCTTTTGTCCCCAGTTTCTTTTCCACAATAGGTCTGAATCCCTTTTTTAAAGCAGGCTTGAAAACATAAAACTGGTCTGGATTCACAATCCCTTGCACCACATTCTCTCCCAAGCCATATGCACCGGTGATGTAAACCACATCCTTGAACCCTGATTCAGTGTCTATGGAAAATATAACTCCAGAGCATGCTAAGTCGGAGCGAACCATCTTTTGCACACCAACTGATAGAAAGACCTTTAGGTGATCAAACCCCTTGTCAACCCGGTAGGATGTTGCTCTATCAGTAAATAAAGATGCAAAGCATTCCATAACCTTCCCTATTAATTCTTTCTCACCCCGCACATTCAAATAAGTCTCCTGCTGTCCAGCAAATGAAGCCGTGGGTAAGTCCTCCGCAGTAGCACTGCTCCTCACCGCAACATCAACATCCTTACCGTATCTTCGCTCCATCTCCCTGTAAGCAAACCTTATCTCCTCCTCCAGTTCTTCAGGGCAAGGTGCGTTCTTTATTAGATTTCTTACCTCTCCGCTCCTTCGCGACAAATTTCCCATGTCATGCGTATCCAAGTCCGCCAGAGTGTCTTTGATTTTTTCTACTACGCCTGCTTTTTCAAGCACATAACTATACGCTTCAGCAGTAATAGCAAATCCAGAGGGAATGTTCACCTCGTTTTTACCTAGATTTCTTATCATCTCGCCAAGAGACGCGTTTTTGCCCCCTACCAAAGCTACATCGCCAGCACCGACTTCTTCAAACCACTTTACAAACTTCATCGCTTGACTAACGAACTATACCAAAAAATAAATATTAGTCCACACAGCTTCAGTTACATTTGGCAAGCTAAAACAACATCGTTCCCCAGATGGTAGATTAAGCATCTTAATATACCACATTTAAAGATATTTAGGCAACCTAACTAAGCCAGGCTCAGAACCAGCTATTTACCATAATGCCTTGACTGTAAACAAGGTAGAGATTATAATTTTGGTAGAGGTAAGTTATACATATCGTGAGCAAATATGGCTACTGGATTTGAGCGATTTTCTGAAAGTGCCCGTAAGGTATTAACACGAGCTCAAGGCGAGGCGCAGCGCCTAGGGCATAACTATATTGATACCGAGCATTTATTGCTCGGACTAACACAACAAGAGTCAGGAGTAGCTTCCAAAGTTTTAGCCAATTTAGGAATCTCCCAAAGTAAAGTGCAATCAGCGGTGGAGTTTCTGGTTGGAAAGGGGCAAAAACCAAGTACTACTGATGAAGTGGGGCTTGCTCCTCGAGCCAAGAAGGTCATCGAATTCGCTATTGATGAGGCACGCCACTTCAATGCTAGCTATATAGGCGCTGAACACATTTTACTGGGATTATTACGAGAAAATGAAGGGATAGCTTATGATGTTCTAGAAAATTTGGGCGTTACTTTAGACAAGGCGCGAGATGAGGTTAATCGGGTCAGCAGATATGAAGCAACACATGCTCGGACTCTTGGGCGCAGCACCTCACGCACACCAATGTTAGACCAACTTGGAACAGATTTAACCGCTTTAGCTAAGGCAGATAGACTTGACCCTATTATTGGGCGTAATACAGAAATTGAAAGAACGATTCAGATATTAAGCCGCCGCACTAAGAACAATCCTGCCCTCATCGGTGAACCAGGCGTTGGTAAAACAGCTATAGTGGAAGGATTAGCCCAGCGCATAGTAAAGGGAGAGGTTCCTGAAGCGCTACAGGGCAAAAGGATAGTTGCTCTAGATATTGGTGCTTTAGTAGCTGGAACAAAGTATCGCGGTGAATTTGAGGAAAGGCTCAAAAGGATTATTGAAGAAGAGAAAGCTTCAGGAAATTGTATCCTATTCATCGATGAAATGCAGACTATCGTTGGCGCTGGAGCTGCTGAAGGTGCCGTCGATGCTGCTAATATTTTAAAACCTTCGTTGTCCCGGGGTGAGATACAGTGTATTGGTGCCACTACCCTGAATGATTATCGCAAGTATGTCGAGAAAGACCCTGCCTTGGAACGACGCTTCCAACCTATCTTAGTGCCTGAACCTACTAAGGAAGAAACGGTGGAAATCCTGCGAGGCATTAAGCATCGCTATGAGCAATTTCATTGCCTGGCCATTAACGATGAAGCACTGCAGGAAGCAACATCCCTAGCTGCAAGATATATCGCTGACCGTTATCTCCCCGATAAAGCTATTGATCTAGTAGATGAAGCTAGCTCCAGGGTACGCATTAAGCGCGGTAGTGCACCGGTTAGCTTAACCGAGGCAAAACAGGCTCTGGAAAGTATACGCAAGGAAAAAGAGACTGCCATTGCTGCCCTTCAATATGAATATTCCAGTGAACTGCGGGAGCGGGAAGTGCAGCTTGCACAAAAAATCGAAACCCTGGAAAAGGAATGGCAATCAAAACAAGAATTAGATAAACCTATAGTGACAAAAGAGGATATCGCTGAAACAGTTAGCATGTGGACGGGGATACCAGTGGTGAAGTTATCCACTGATGAAACTAGCCGCCTTCTCCATATGGAAGAGGCTCTGCATCGTCGTATCATTGGTCAGGACGAAGCGATAGAAATTATCGCTAAAGCAGTAAGAAGGGCTCGAGCTGGATTGAAAGACCCGCGACGCCCAATAGGTGCCTTCATATTCCTCGGACCCACTGGCGTCGGCAAAACTGAGTTAGCAAGAGCTTTAGCAGAATTTATGTTTGGTAGCGAGGATACATTAATTAGACTTGATATGTCGGAATTTATGGAGCGTCATACTGTGGCTCGCTTAGTTGGTTCACCACCAGGATATATTGGCTATGAAGAGGGTGGGCAATTAACCGAGGCAGTGAGGCGGAAATCTTACTGCTGCATCCTCCTTGATGAGATTGAGAAGGCTCATTACGATGTGTTTAATATACTGCTCCAGATTTTCGACGATGGTCATTTAAGTGATGCCAAGGGACGTCGCGTTGATTTCCGTAATAGCATTATAATCATGACCAGTAATATTGGAGCTGAGCTAATAAAACGCAATATGAGCATTGGCTTCGATATTCATGGTGATAGTGACAAGCAAATCGAATACGATAAGATGAAGGAAAAGGTGCTCGGGGAAGTGAAGAAAACTTTCCGCCCTGAGTTTCTCAACCGCATCGATTCCACCGTGGTTTTCCACGCCTTAACTAAAGAACACATCCGCCAGATTGTCGATTTAATGCTTAACGAGATTATTGGTTCACTCAAGGAAAAGAATATAGCTTTAGAGGTTACCGAAGCTGCCAAAGACCTCCTCGGTGACAAAGGCTATGACCCTGTTTTTGGAGCACGCCCATTGCGACGCACAATCCAAGAAATGGTGGAGAATCAACTCTCTGAAGCTTTGCTGCACGGTGATTTTCTCCCCGGCGATACTGTTGTGGTAGATTGTGAAGATGAGAAAATTGTGATACAATCGCTGGTTAAGGAAAGCTTATAATAGTGGCACAAGAGGTAATCGAAGCACCGATACCAGGCAAAATACTAAGCGTTGAGGTTACTCAAGGTAATTCGGTGAATGAAGGCGATACAATTTGCGTTATAGAAGCGATGAAGATGGAAAACCCAATATTAGCCCCTGTGAAAGGGTCAGTCGTAGAGGTGGGGGTTTCACCCAATCAAGTGGTCAAAACAGGCCAGCTGATAGCTGTTATTGAATATTAGGTAATTTGTCCTGAGCAACGCAAAGGGGCAGGTAATTAAAAATTAAAAGGAGGTAAAAATGGCCGCTAAAATGTGGTATATAGACCCCGTAATGCAGACAATGTTGTCCACAATGGGGGGCGAAGCTATTAAGGAAATCTATGGACACTTTTTTGCACCGAGGGCGATCTTTACCGGGAGAATAGGGGCAACGGCATTATCAATGCTTGTCGCCTTTATGCGTGAAAGAAGAAAGGCGTTCATTTTAAGCGACACTGTTGTAGAAAGACACGCCAGGAGTGTTGCTAAAGATTTCCAAGAAGCCGGCTTTCAGACAACGATTTGGAACGAGTCTGCTCCAGAACCTCCGGTAAGCCTGGTGGAAAAATGTGCCGCTGAGATGACAAAATTCGAACCTGACCTCATCATTGCGGTAGGTGGTGGCTCCACAATGGATCTGGCCAAAGCCGCATGGATACTCTATGAATTACCGGGATACGACCTGAAAGCGGTAAGCCCACTGCTTCCCATGGGATTAAGGAAAAAGGCACTACTGGCAGCATATCCAACAACGAGTGGCACCGGTTCGGAGGTCACCTGGGCTTCCGTGTTGACCGATGATTCCGTCACCCCCCCGGTAAAGATCGAAGTTTCCTCAGCGGAAATAGTTCCCGACTTCGCAGTTCTACTTCCAGAATTCACCGTTGGAATGCCACCCATGCTAACTGCAGGTACAGGCTTAGATGCTTTAGCACATTCAGTTGATGGCTACTTGACCTGTTATGATACTGATATCTGCGATGCCCTGGCAATAAAATCTATAGAACTAATATTCAAGTTCCTGCCCCGAGCATATAAAAACCCAAATGATATGGAGGCAAGATACCGCATGCAACTGGCAGCAACGATAGCTGGACTTGCATTTGGAAATAGCCAAGCGGCACTAACGCATAGCCTGGGGCACTCAGTAGGAAAGGTATTTGGCATCCACCATGGAATAGCAGTGAGTATTTTCATACCCTATGCAATACAATACTATTCCAGAGCAAGCAAAAAATATGTGCAATTAGCCCAGAAAATTGGGATTGAGGCAAAAGATGAGGAAGAATGCCTTCAGAAACTCGTTGACAGGTTCAAGGAATTTCTTTTGAGCTTTAAGGTGCCCTATGCCTTGAAGGAGCATGGCATCACCAAGGAGAGATGGCAGAAAAACCTTGCCGATGTCGCCAAGCATGCCTGGGAAGACGCATGCACAGGGGCAAGCCCAAGACCTACCTCCATCATTGACATTAAGAAAATGCTTGACTATGCCTACGAAGGGAAAGATATCGACTTTTAAAAGTTAAAAGGAGGAATTGAAATGTACGGCTATCACGGAAAAATCTTACAGGTTGATTTAAGCACTCGACAGACAAAGGATATAGAGCTAAAAGAAGATGATTTGAGGAAATTCATAGGTGGAGCCGGGCTTGCAGCGAAGTTGATGTATCCAGTACTGAGCAAAAACCTCGACCCATTGGGCCCAGAAAATCCCCTCATTTTCATCACAGGACCTTTTACCGGTAGTGCAGTCCCATCCACCGGTCGACATACTATCTGTGCCAAATCGCCACTTACCGGTGTATGGGGAGAATCGAGCACCGGGGGGTTCTTCGGAGTTGCACTGAAATCCACGGGTTACGATGGCGTCATGATAGTGGGACGTTCCGATAAGCCTGTTTATCTCCTGATGCACGACGGGGCTGCAGAAATAAAAGATGCCTCCCATTTATGGGGAAAAGGGGTCTACCAAACAAGAGATGCCCTGATGGCAGAAGTAGGAAACAAGAGGGCAAGGATATCTGCTATTGGGCAAGGTGGTGAAAATCTCGTTAAGTATGCTGCCATAATGAATGACGCTGGAAGGGCAGCGGGAAGATGCGGATTAGGGGCTGTCATGGGCGCTAAAAAGCTAAAGGCAATCGTTACATATGGAGATAGAAGACCAAGCGTGGCAAATTCAGGCAAACTTAAGGAAGATATAAAAACGGCTTTGGTTGTCCCAATAACAGACCTGACTGCCTTATCTACCAAAGAAATGTTCAGTGAGTTCGGGTCAGTGGGGTATCTCGACATGGCAATGTATCTATCAGATGCCCCGGCAAAGTATTTTTCTAAATCTGTCTTTCCTGTTGAGGAGATAGACGGGAAGGCGTTGAAGCAGAATTATTACGTAAAATCGGTTGCTTGTTATGGCTGTCCTGTAGGCTGTGGAAGATTGACAGAATATGGTCACCATGGAATAGATAAGGTGGATGGCCCTGAATATGAGAGCGCTGTCGCTCTCGGTCCATGCTGTATGAATTTTGATCTTGATTCCATTGTCTATGCCAATCACTTATGCAACGATTACGGAATTGACACAATCTCGACAGGGGTCTCAATAGCATTCGTAATGTACTTGTATGAGAAAGGTGTGCTCACGAAAGACAAGATCGGAATGGAAATGAAGTGGGGAGACAGTAAAGCTATTGTTGGCCTTGTTGAAAAAATCGCAAAAAGAGAAGGAGCAGGAGACATCTTGGCTGAAGGGGTGAAAAGAATAGCGGAGAAATTTGGTGTCTCACAAGATGAAGCAGCACATGTAAAGGGATTAGAATTTCCAATGCATGACCCTAGAGCGTTTTTCGGAGACGCCGTGGATTACGCTACATCGCCTCGCGGCGCATGCCACACGAAAGGAGATTACTATATGGTTGATATGGGGCGGGGGGTTCCTGAGATTGAAGTTGCCCCAGGAGATAGATTCGAATCATCTGAGAATAAAGGCGCCATGGTTGCTAGATACCAGAACTTGAGGGACCTCTTCAACTCGCTTCCCTTGTGTACTTATTCGACTATAGTATCACCTGAACGTATAGCCGGATTACTAAACGCAGTTACAGGATGGGATTTCAATCCTGATTCGCTTATGATGGCAGGTGAGCGAAGCTTCAATCTGAAGCGTGTGATTAATATCAAGCTTGGTATCACCAAGGAGGATGATAAGCTCCCAAAGATAGTCACAAAACCACTCTCAGAAGGAACATCACAGGGCAAAGAGCCAGATATGGAAACTCTAATGCGCGGACATTACAAAGAGCGGGGATGGGATGTAGCGACAGGTAAGCCAACGAAGAAAAAATTGGAACAGCTTGGACTTTCTGAGATGGCAAAGGAAATATAACTTGTAGTCACAAAATGTTAACCAGCTAACTTGAAAGCTAGTAATCATGGTAGATTAAAATCCAAAACCGTTTTTGTTTGCCAGCAGTGTGGAAAGGAAAGTCCTAAATGGTTAGGCCATTGCCCTGATTGTGGCACATGGAATAGCTTCGTAGAAACAACTGTCAGTGCTTCTCACCTCTCTTACAGCAGAACCACCCTTAAAAGAAATAAACCCCAGGAGCTTTCCAAAGTAGAGAAGAGCACACTGTCCCGCCTCAGCCTCGGTTTCTCTGAGATAAACCGTGTTCTAGGAGGCGGTTTAGTGCCTGGCTCCGTAGTCCTCATCGCCGGAGAACCTGGAGTAGGCAAATCCACACTGTTACTTCAAGCTTCAGCAATGATAGCTAAAGATAAACGACCTGTGGGCTATATTTCTGGAGAAGAATCCATCAATCAAGTTAAACTCAGGGCCGAACGTTTGAAAATAAGTGGTGAGGGGCTTCTCTTTCTCTCTGAAGCCGACATAGCTATTATTATTGAGCATTTGGAGGAAATTTCACCTAAATTGGTGGTCATTGACTCCATTCAAACTATGTACCTGGAAGATATCTCCGGGATGCCAGGTAGCGTCTCTCAAGTGCGTGAATGCACATCGAGGATAATGCGCTGGGCAAAGGAAAATGATGTGCCAGTACTGCTTGCCGGTCATGTGACCAAAGACGGTTCTATTGCTGGTCCTGGAACGTTGGAACACATAGTCGATGTAGTCCTTTATTTCGAAGGTGAGCCTTTCGGCAGCTACCGTGTGCTGCGAGGTATTAAAAACCGCTTCGGCTCCACTAATGAGGTTGGACTTTTCGAAATGGGCAACAGTGGGTTAGTGGAAATAGATAACCCATCCCAAGCTTTGTTATCCACGCATACCGATGCCACCGCAGGCTCAGTGGTAGTGCCCACACTTGAAGGGAGTCGCCCCTTGCTCGTGGAGCTACAAGCATTAACCACCACAACCAGCTTTACTCTGCCAAGACGCATCGCCAACGGCGTTGACTTTAACCGCCTGCTTCTAATCATCGCTGTGCTTACCAAACGCGCTGGGCTAAGACTTTTTAACCAGGATGTTATCGTCAACGTCACCGGTGGATTGAGACTTAGTGAGCCAGCGACTGACCTTGGAATTGCCTTAGCCATTGCTTCTAGCTTTAGCGACCGTGTCCCGATTCCAGGCTCAGCTGTGTTCGGCGAAATAGGGCTAAACGGAGAGCTTAGAACTGTACCACAGGTAGAAAGACGAATCGCTGAAGCAGCTAGGCTGGGCCTTAAAACCTGCCTCCTCCCCAAACTATCCCAAAAACCCGTGCTTAACCACGTCGATATTCAACTGCTCGAAGCTAATTCTCTAGGCGAAGCCCTTCGATTAGGACTTATCAAACGAGGGCATAACTCCTCTCCCTTGAAGGGAGAGGATTGAGGTGAGGGTGATGAATAAGACCCCCAAGTTAGGAGCTATCATAGCCGCTGCAGGCGATAGCCAGAGAATGGGTAACCTGAATAAAATCTTTGCCACCTTGGGAAACAAACCTTTGTTAGCCTGGTCGGTAGACACCTGCCAAAAATGCGACTTGATTAACCAAATAGTTATTGCGCTGAGAAGCGAAGACCTGGAGTTAGGGCAAAAATTAGCCAGAGAAAGAGCATGGACTAAGGTTAGTGATATATACCCCGGTGGTTCATTGCGGCAAGATTCTGTAAAGCGAGGCCTGCATAAGCTAGTAAATTGCACCTGGGTTATGATTCATGATGGAGCACGTCCTTTCCTGACTCTGAATTTAATCCAAAAGGGGGTAGAAGCAGCGAGGGAAACCGGAGCAGCTATAGCTGCGGTGCCGGTTAACGAAACAATTAAACTTGCCAATGACGCTGAAATAATTAAAAAAACTCTCCAGCGCAGCGAGCTATGGATAGCACAAACCCCACAGATGTTCAAATTTGAGATAATAACAAAAGCCTATGAAGCACTCACCGTAGAAGTGACTGATGATGCTGCTGTTGTTGAGCTTCTTGGCTACAAGGTAAAGCTTTACCTGGGCGATTACAATAATATAAAGGTAACCACCCCTGCCGATCTATCTTTAGCGGAGGTCATTGTTAGTGATGCTGAGAGTGGGCATCGGCTATGATTGCCACCCCCTTGCTCCAGGACGCAAGCTGATCCTGGGAGGAGTTCATATCCCTTTTGATAAAGGCTTATCGGGATATAGTGACGCTGATGTGGTGGCTCATGCCATAATCGATGCTTTATGCGGTGCTGCTGATTTAGGCGATATCGGCACCCAATTTCCCCCAGAAAAGCCAGAGTACGAAAATATCTCCAGCTTAACCTTATTGAGCAAAATCGCTGAACAAATAAGTAGAAAAAAAATCAAGATAGTCAACATCGATGTTACCATCATTGCTCAATATCCCAAACTGGCCCCCTTCACCTTCGAAATGAGGAAACAAATTAGCCATTCACTAAACATCAAACCATCACAGATAACAGTAAAAGCCACTACCACCAACGGTTTAGGCTTTATCGGCAGAGGGGAGGGAATAGCTGCTCAATCTATAGCTTTAATCGGGAAGGAGAGCTAGCTTACCACCATATCGTAGCTCGGTTTATCACCTCGCCAATAAATCATAAATTTAACCGTCTTTCCTTGAATCAAATATTTCTCGCTTTCGCTGCGAAGTTTTCTGAAATCCATTGTTTCCAGAAAGGCTTTAAGAAGCTCAATTTGCCTGGCAAGCTCTTTATCCCCTGCTTCACCCTCCATATACTTATTTACCAAATTCCAGTATGTTTCTTTAGCTACAGTCTCTATGCAATGCGAAAGTGACGGAGCAAGTTCCATACTATACATAGGTTAAGTTATATCAAAGGCAAAAATCAAAATGCAAAATGACAAAGCAAAAATTAAAACTCTAAACAACATCAAATGTTCAAATTTCCAATGACCAAAGGGATTTTGAGCTTTGAATTTAGATGTTAGGATTTGTTTAGGGCTTAGTGCTTGAGATTTAGGATTTCTCTGCAGGGTGAGAGATTGCTTCGTCGCCCTCATTTTGTTCGGGCTCCTCACAATGACGACGAAGGAAGTTAAAGTGTCACTAATCCTATGAACCAGTACAGAATATTGCAATTCACCTCTCGAGAGGGTAACATCCCTTCAAAGCAATGGAGCAAATCTGGGCGCCCTGGAGGATAGAATACATACAAAAAGCTAAGGAGGAAGGCTGCATCCTTTGCCAAAAACCTAAAGAGAATAATGATGAAGCAAATTTCATCCTCCAACGTGGGCGAACCAATTTCATAATGCTAAATGCCTTTCCCTATAACCCGGGGCACGTGATGGTAGCACCCTACCGACATATAGCAAACCTTCAAAATTTAACCGATGACGAAGCCAAAGAGCACTTCACCATGGTCAAGAAAAGCATTGAGCTTTTAACGGAGATAATGAAGCCCACGGGTTTCAATATTGGGCTAAATCTAGGCAGCGTTGCCGGTGCTGGCATCGAAGGGCATCTCCATACTCATATAGTGCCTCGGTGGGAAGGCGATGTTAATTTTATGCCGGTATTGAGTGACACAAGGGTTATCTCAGAGGCACTGGCTGATACTTATCGGAAGCTAAAGGCTGGGTTAATCTAATCATTGTTCCCATTGAGGATAAGAACCCAGTATCTTAATAAAAGTAGCTTCCTGTTTTAGCCTCTCTATCGCTTCCCGGTAAATTTTGCCACCTAAGTGACCTTCAAAATCAACATAGAATATGTATTCCCAAGGTTTACTTTTGCTTGGCCTTGATTCTAATTTCGTCAGGTTTATATTTTTGGTAGCAAAGATTCCCAACGCAGAGTAGAGTGCACCAGGCATGTTCTTCGTGCCGAAGACCAGAGAGGTCTTGTTCTTCCGCGTTAGCTTGGATTCCTGCTTGGAAATGGCGAAAAATTTAGTGTAGTTATCCATGTTATTTTCTATTTCAGGGGCTAAAATCTGCAAACCATAAATATCGGCAGCCCTTTTGCTAGCCACAGCCGCACATCCCTTTAACTCGCCTTCATTTATCATCTTGGCACTGCCCGCAGTGTCGTAGCCAGGTATTATGTTGACCTTCAATTTTCTTAAAAATTGTTCACATTGAGCCAGGGCTTGAGGATGTGAATAAATCGTTTTTATGCTACCTAGACTTTCACCTGGTAAAGCCATTAAACAATGGCTTATCCTGAGGATAATTTCAGCAAATATATTAAGGGGGTATTCTAACAGCAAGTCATAAGTTTCGTTAATGCTACCTGCTTGTGAATTTTCCACTGGCACTACTCCAAAATTAGCCTTGTCTTCCAACACAGTCTGGAAAACATCTCTAAGCCGAGCACAAGGCAAAAGAGCAGCGCCCTCACCGAAAAACTTTACTACTGCGTCTTCGCTAAAAGCGCCTCTTTCCCCCTGAAATGCAACTTTGGACATCGCGGATTAACTCTCTTTAAATATAGCTTGAAATGAGTCTATATTTTCAGTAGGAACCAAGCAGATGAGCTGGCTACCCTCTTTTAAAACAACGTCCGCAGTTGGTATCTCAGATTCTTCCCCCTGACGGATTACCAGTGATATAACAGAGCCTAATGGCAATGATAGTTCCCCAATCGGCTTCCCCACTGCCGGTGAATTCCTCCCTACTCTCACAAGCACAACTTCCAATCCCCGGTCTCTAATGCTAAATAAGCGGGTCAAGGGGAAGAGCATGGTCTCCGCTTTAATATGCTCCGAAATAATGTCCACAGCATCTACAGTGCATTCTACTCCTAATTTGGCAAATATCTTCTCATTCCTGGGAGTGCTAATCCTAGCGATAACCCGAGGAACATTAAACTTTTGTTTAGCTATTTGACACGCTGCTAAGTTATCCTCGTCTTCACCAGTAACAGCGATAACCATCTCTGCTCTGGTTATCCCCGCTTTGTTCAAAATAGTTATCTCAGAAGCATCACCATGCAAACATATGTCACCAAGTTCCTCTTCAATATGCTCACACTTCTTGGCATCCTTTTCAATCACCAATACTTCATGCCCTTCATCAAGCAATTGCTTACATAGACAATGCCCCACCTCCCCACCACCAACGACTATAATGTACATCGCCGCCTCGGTTATTCTCCCAGTCTTTCCTTTAGCAGGCGAACAAATACTCTTGTGGGGCTTATAGCCTCAAGACCTAATCCACTATAAAAATCCTCTCGCAATGGGTCATAGATTCGACATAATACCCTGGGAACATTGAATATCTGTTTAGCAATTTGAGCTGCCATAGCATTGCGTTCATCATCGCGAGTCACTGCTACAAAAGCATCAGCCTGTTCCATACCTGCCTTCCTAAGTATTTCCTCATCAGTAGCATCTCCCAAAAAAGCCATACCACTAAAATCAGGCGGTAATTCGTCAAACCTATCACTCTCTACATCGATAACGGTTACTTTATGCCCTTCAGCATCAAGCAAATGAGCTAATTCAGCTCCTACACGTCCACAGCCCATAATAATTATATTCACTGTTTATCTTCAAGAAACGGAGTCCCGATACAATAAGACTCGACAAGGAGCTTCTTTCAACACATAATAGACAGCCTTGCCTAGATCAGGTACACCATGTGGTTTCTTATAAGTAGTCGCCATTATTATTAAATCTACCCCTCTTTCCACAGCCTCATTAACAATAGCCGGCCCAGCATCTCGAGCCTGGAGTAAATCAGTCTCTACGTCGTAATCCGCCTCAGCAGCAGTATCCTCAGCCTGTGTAAGTATTTTCTCCGCTTTCTCGGTCTCTGAATCGACCTGGGTATCTAAAGAGAGGCTTCGCTCTACCTCAATAATATAAACAGCGTAGACTTTTGCTTTAGACCTCCTGGCTAAACTGCAAGCTAGCTTTATAATCTCCCCATCGGCACCACCGCCATTCGTAGGCACTAAAATGTTCTTTATCGCCATCATCAACTGGAGATATTAACTTGCTATCCTTTTTTAGTCAACAGGAAGTTTAATTTCTCGAGCTGCTTGAATCAACGGTAATCTCTTTCGATGGCGAAATGTGAGGTAAAAAATAAGCCCAAAGAGCATCCAACCGAATCCAACCCAACGTGTATAAGGTTGTGTCATAACCACTGTGAGCCAAATAGCACTGGAAAACACTAGTCCGAGAATAGCTGTGACGGGCAATTCACATCCCTTAAACTTGATATTCCCCCGAAGCTTAAAAGGACGAGAGAGCTCGGGATGCCTTATCCGCAACCTGAGTATGGAGGCATGAGCGAGACTGAAAGCGAGGAGGGAACCAAAAACATACAGACCACCCAATATGATAAAAGTATCAGGAGCAAAGAATCCTGGAATGAGCAGCAACAGAGCAACTAAGGAAAAAAAGATTATCGCTCTATAAGGCGTCTTAAATTTATGATGAACTCTTGAGAATGCCAATGGTATAAGCTGAAACCTCCCCAGGGAAAAAGTTAACCTGGAAATCCCCATAAGCCCGGCATTGGTAGCGATAATCAAGATAGTCGTTGCCAATATCGCTACTAATGCGGGTAGAATCTTGAGAATCCCTGCGAAAATGGCGGTAATGACGATAATCCCTGCCGGGCTCGATGACAACCCTGCAGCTACCTCCTCAGGGACTATGGCTACCGAAAGCCCATAGGCGATGCCGGCTATAGGGTCTCTTGCCCATTCTAAAGCCATCTCGGTCGGTGTCATAGTGGAAAAGGCCGCTACAGATATGCCAGTGAATAAAATCATCACCACGGCTATCATCAAGATTAACGCTCTAGGAGCAGTTATAGCAGGATGCCTTGCTTCCTCAGAAAGCTGCGATACTGTCTCCACTCCAGTATAAGCCAGGGTGGCTATAGCGATGCCCAGGATTAGATTATGCGCTGAAGGCCAGTTACCGATGACATTCTGAGAGAAGATTTGAGGGTGCGGAGCAAAAATGAACAATATCGCCAGCAGTATAATAAGTATCTGGGTAAGCACATCCAGTATAGCAAAGGCAGTATTAAAAATTGATGACTGCTTAACACCAATGATATTGAGGCACATCAGGAAAAAAATGATTCCCATAGCAGCAATCGTGCCTGCTACTGGCGCTGTAAGTGGTTGCCAAAAATATCCCAGATAAGCCGGGGCAGTGTAGGCGGAAATGGCAATGGTTACGATATAGCTAAATACCAGTGCCCAACCAGTTATGGAGCCAAATAAGTCATTAAAGCCACGGCGAGCAAAACTGGCTGAACCACCAGCCTCAGGTATCATTGCTGTGCCTTCAGCATAAGAAAGGGCGGTAAAGATGAAGAAAATCCCGGCAATAAATAACACTACCGGGGTTGCCCCCAAAGCAATTAAAGCTACAAGCCCTAAGGCATAGTAAATGGATGAGCCAACATTACCGTAGCCAGCGCTGAATAACCCAAATGCGCCCAGGACGCGTTTTAAAGGGTGAGTTTTGGCTCGAGGGCGGCGTATAAACTTGTCCCCCAGCTTAGGTCGCCAATTAGTTTCCAAAATAAAGCCCCACCATATATCAGTGGCTTTTTAATTGCTTGGCGATTTTAATGTACACCGCGATTACTGTCAACACCAAACCCTCTCTTTAGCTCCTCTAACCAAGCCATCGATTTAACCTCCCTTTGCAAAAGATATGTTATATACTTCTGCATTAGCAGCCTCAATTCTGAAGATAGCTTCGCAGACATTTTTACCCGGCTGGCAGTAGCATAGTCACAATCCTGCCACAGCCGAAGAACTTTTAAGGCATCAATTGAAATAGGATGAGAGGCAAATTCCTCGTGATTACATCCAGAACACAGTGCCCCTCCCTGGCCGGGACTAAAAAAATTAACCCCTAGCTTAAGAGGTGAATTACAGACGACACATCTACGTAACTGAGGACGATAGCCAAGATGCTGAAGAAGATGAAGCTCAAAATATCGCAGTACAGTTTCGTCGCCATCGCTCAGAGATAGATTTTTCAAGGCATCAAGCAACAGCTCAAACAGTGGCTGGTTGGGACTACCTTCAGTAGTAAAAGCATCAACGAGTTCTAAGATGTAAGTACTACAGGAGATGCACCATAGGTCGCCTTTCACTCTCAAAAATCCATCCATAGTTTGGCTTTGAGTGATAATATCCAGGTTACGTCCTTTAGCTAGCATTACCACACAATAATTTGGTGGTTCTACATTGCCGCCTAACTTACTTCCAGGACGACATGCCCCTTTAGCCACTGCCTTTAGCTTGCCGAACTCCAAAGTATAAAGAGTAACAACCTTGTCAGCCTCACCAATCTTGGTCTGCTTAATGACGATAGCTTGAGCCTGATAAGTATGAGGAGATGTCATTGGTAGCTTTTAAAATTCCCGTCTGCTCTCCAGTGCTTGAGCAAGCGTCACGTCATCAGCATACTCCAGCTCACCACCGAATGGTAACCCCCGAGCCAGACGGCTGATATGAACATGCAGCGGTGCGAGGACACGACGCAAATATAACGCCGTCGTTTCGCCCTCCAGATTAGGATTGGTCGCTAGAATGACCTCACTAACCGAACCATCCTGAAGCCGAGATAGTAATTCATTTATCCTCAACTGCTCAGGGGCTATGCCCTGCGATGGGTTAATGGTTCCATGAAGCACATGATACATACCCCGGTATTTCCCGGTTCGCTCTAAAGGCGGGATATCCGACGGTTCCTCCACAACACAAATTTTAGAATGATCGCGCTCTTTATCCTGGCAAATAACGCAAGGGTCGCAATCGGTGATATTAAAACAAATTGAACAGAGCCTTATCTTTTCTTTAAGCTCCAGGATAGCCTCGGCTAAGGCTTTGACTTCCTCATTTGAATTGCGCAGCAAATAGTAAACTAACCTTTGAGCACTCTTAGGACCAATGCCCGGTAATTTGCTAAATTCCTGGATTAAGTTAGCTATGGGCTCAGCAACGAATGACATCTGTTAAAGAATTCCCGGTAAATTAAGCCCGCCGGTCAGACTGCCAAGATGCTCTTTAGCGAGTTCCTGTGACTTAGTAATAGCTTCATTAACCGCTGCCATAACTAAGTCCTGGAGCATTTCAGTGTCTTCAGCATCCACTACCTCCGGTGATATTTCCACGGAGCGAATCCTCTGGTGCCCATCAATCACCACTTTGACTGCGCTACCCCCACTGGTAGCCTCTACAGTAATGTTCTCTAATTCCTGCTGGACTTTAGCTAACTTCGCCTGAAGCTGCTGCGCCTGCCGCAATACCGATTTATCTATTTTCATCTTCTCAATTTATTGGTCCACAATTCTAGCACCCATTTCTATGGCAGCCTTGATTACCGGATTTTCCGTCCTTAGTGAAGTAGGAGCCTTTTTCTTACGCTCAACCAGAATACACCTTATTTTACTGGGCTGGTGGAAAAATTCCTTAAGCTTCCTTTCTACCAGATGCTGATATTTGGGGTCTTCGATCTTTTCCTTATGGAAAGCATAGTAAAAACCCAATACCAGGGTATCATCCTCCACCGCCACTGGCTCGCAAGCACTACGTAAAAAGGCATCTAGATTGCCATTAGAACCTTCGCCTTTCAAAGAATTGATAAACTCTTTCCACTGAGCCTGCACATAGCTGATGCCTTCGCTCTGTTCAACTTTTTCCCCAAAGGGACTAGGCTCCTCCCTGAATTCTTCAGAACTCTGCGGCAAGGTAGCTTTTGCAATTTCCAAAGGTCTATCGATGGTAACCTGCTGCCCATCGGTAAAGGACAAAACACAATCCATCAATGCCATCTCTAACGGCAAAACAGAATAACTATCACCGCGAAAATCTATTCCCGCAAAGGATTTAATCGCTTTTAATAAGTAATCCAGCTTAATATTGGCTACTGTTTCCTTCATTTCATCTAAATCTTCATGGGTAACATCTATCGCTTCTTCACAATTGGATTTAGCTAACAATAAACCCCGAAAATACTCCACAAGTTCCCGATTAAATAAGCGAAGGTCAACGCCATCGCTGTTGACGCTGTTGATAACCTGAAGACCAGCGGAAATATCCCTGTTGATGATGTGCTTTGCCAATTGCTTGACCCTTAAATCGCTGGTTAACCCCAGAGCTGCCTGAACCTGTTCAAAGTCAATCTTGCGACCATGGTAGCCCACCAATTGCTGCATTAAATTCTCAGCGTCACGAAGACTCCCCGTAGCGGCTCGGGCGACAGCCCTCAGAGATTCAGGCTCAATCTGGATATCTTCTTTCTGGCATATCATCCCCAGCTTATCTACTATCGCTGATTGTCCCAGGCGACAAAAGTTAAACCGCTGGCATCTCGATATTACTGTGGGTATCACCTTGTGTGGCTCAGTGGTAGCTAAGACAAAAATAACATGAGGTGGTGGCTCCTCCAAAGTCTTCAGTAGGGCGTTAGAAGCTGCCTCGGTAAGCATGTGCACTTCGTCTATGATGTATACCTTGTAACGGGTGATGCTGGCAGCATAACTCACCCTCTCCCTGAGATTGCGAATCTCATCAATGCCACGGTTGCTGGCAGCATCTATCTCCATTACATCCAGAGAACTTCCCCCGGTAATGGAGCGGCAAATATCACAGTTATTACATGGTTCACCGCCCTTTTGATTGGGGCAATTAATAGCCTTGGCTAAAATACGACCTGTGCTTGTTTTGCCAGTGCCTCGGGGACCACAGAAAAGATAAGCATGGGCTACTTCCCCACTCTCCACAGCACGACGCAAAGTCCTGGTTATCGGCTCCTGCCCCACTACTTCAGCAAAACTCTGCGGCCGCCACTTACGATAAAAAACTTCAAACCCCATATGATATGTTTATTATACCCCCCGCAATAAAATTCCTAAAGGGATTTTGTCTATTATTGGCTTGATTCTTGAGCATAAAGGGAGATAAAAAAGTTTAATTAAACTGATGCAGAAATAAAGCAGCGGTAGCCGTTCAAAACAGCTACCGCTACTTTGTTAAAACACACTAACTAGTGAGTTAGCTAACAGAGTAGGATGAAAGCTCCATGGTCTCTTCACCAGCCCAGGTGTCGCGGACTATCATCTTCACATTGGATTTCACCGTTGCGTTGACCCAGTTCTCATTGGCATAGGTGTCCGGACTTGCAGGGTCGTATGACACTATATGATAACAACTGAATGTTCCCGCGGGCACGGTAACATCCACTATCTCAAGTACCTTACTCTCCCTGTCGACACTCTCATCTATAGGACCAGCTACAGTGCGCGCTGTGTAGCTCCAGGTCTTCCCGACATCATAGGGCCAGCCATAGTCTCCAGTGTAAGTCCAGGTGATGGTGGATGGTAACCCGGGAAGCTGCGCGATTGCTGAACTTTGTTTCAGGTACTCCATATGGGCTTTGCTGGTCCATATATCAGCGTCGCCCACGGTTAACACTAGACCGGGTAGAGTGGCATCGCGGGTCCCCGGAGGAACGTAAGCGCCACTGAGATGGTAACTAGCTTCTCCCCCCACCTCTACTTCATCTACCATAGCGACACTTAATTCACCAGTATCTTGTTCGGTGAGCCCCCCTGGATCTGCATACGAGACACCATATGTCCACTCGTCACCAACAGACAAGACTGGCACCCCCCCTTCGGGTGGTGTGACTCCCTCTTCACTTACAGTGAAACTCTTACTCTTGCTGTCATCAGGAGTGGAGAGAGTCGCAGTGTAGTCGCCTGCAGTTGTTGCGGCGTAACTAAAGCTGACGCTGCTGCTTGCACCACCGGCTAATGCGCTGACAGACTTGCTATCAGTGTAGTCTCCAATGGTTAAGCTAACATCACAATCGCCAGATTGTTCCCCCGCATTGGTGACAGTAGTTCCGATAGTAACCGTGTCATTGACAACCGGCGCTGATGGCGAAACAGTCACGCTGGAAAGCGTAAACTCAGCAGGCGTCCCAGGCCCACATGCCGCCAGAAAGCTTACTGCCAGTAGCAAGACAACTACTACTCCAAAAAACTTTTTCATTTCTGCACCTCCTTTTTACTTTTACCCTACTATTTGCTTGCTATAACATATAATATGTCTAGACCATTGTCAATAGTTTATAATAAACTTTTGAGATTATAAGCCCTTATTGGCAATATAGGTAGCCAAATCAGCCAGACGGCAGCTATAGCCCCACTCATTATCATACCAGGCCAGCACCTTCACCAGATTGCCATCGATGACCATAGTGCTCAGGGCATCGAAAATAGCGCTGGCGGGATTGCCCTTGAAGTCCGAGCTCACCAGGGGCTCATCACTGTATTCCACAATACCTTTAAGTTCCCTTTCAGCAGCCTTTTTAAAGGTACCGTTGATTTCCTCTCCAGTCACTTCTCTATTCAAATCAGCAACTAAGTCGACGATAGACACTGTTGCGGTAGGTACTCTTATAGAGATGCCATGCAGCTTTCCTTTAAGCTCAGGAATAACCACAGTTACCATGCGAGCTGCACCAGTGGTGGTAGGTATGATATTAACCGCGGCAGCTCGGGCACGCCGCAAATCACGGAGCCCAAAGCGTAAGTGAAAGGAGGCTTTGCCACGGTGGCTAAGACCGAAAAGTAATCCCACAACGCTGTTTGGCCTCAGGCGCTACAGGGGGCTAAAAAGGTAGTGCGAGGCTTTAGCCTCGCGGGGCGCGACTTTGAAGGGTCGCACTACAAAATGTGGAATGGCCCTCTCCCGTCCAGGGAGAGGGAACCCATATCAGGTGGAGAGGAAACTGTGGTTGAGGGACAAGGTTGTTTACTAATGTCACTCTGACGAGCCCCGATAAATCGGGGCCCCGACGAACCTCGGAGATTCTTCGCGGAGTTTACCCCGAGCGCAGTTACACTCTTCGCTTCGCTCAGAATGACACTAAGGCCTTAGTAAGCGGTCTACCACCGTGGACTTGACAAAGAGGTGCCGACAGTATTTACTAAAAGTCGAAGAGCGACGGGAAAGGAAAAGTGAGGCTTCGGGAAGATGAAGGAACTGTTAGGGCGACAACAAGTCGTGGAAAGGGTCTGACCCCAAGTTTCCAAGTTGGCTTCTTGGTCTCCTCATCCTGTTTCCTCCACCCAGCACCAACAAAGGCCAAATAGGCGGTCATTGCTTCGCCCCGACAAGTCGGGACGAAGCAATCTCGGTGGAGCTGGAGCGCAAGGTCTATTCGTGAGACCGGGAGCGGAAAGCAGGTGATGGGGCGACAGAGTGTATAAAGGCTAAGTTGCTGGAGGCAACCGGAGGTCGACCAGTTCATTCCAGCACCAGAGGTTAGGTGAATTAAATCAAAAAGGAGGTTGAGACACAATGAAAAGAATTCTTTTCCCAATTATCGCTGTTCTTCTAGTCATGGGCCTGGTCTTGCCGGGCTGTGCTGGTGAAGGAGGACCACCCGAAGAAGAAGGGGTAGTCTACACCTTCGAAGATGGGGAAATTGTGATTGGTATAGCCGGCGAAGTTGGGCATGCCACCGGTGATATGCAGTGGGCTGCAGCCCAAATCGCAGCCGGTGCCATTAATGGCGCCGATGGAGTAGACATAGACGGCACATCGCACACAATTGTGCTGCAGCGAATAGATACCAAAGAAGCCTCGGATGAAACTGGTGAGCAAGGCACGATTGCTATGTCCGCAGCCATAGACGATGTCGACTTCGTCATGGGTGGTTTCCGCACAGAATCTACGGAGGTCTACCGAGAAGTGGCTATGGATGCGCAGAAGCTTTTCTTCAACTGTGGTGCTGCTACCGAGGCCCTGCAGCATAGCGCAGTCACTGATTATGACAAATACAAGTACTGGTTCAAGACTACCCCATACAATGAGCATTTCTTGGCCCAGAGTGTTCTCAGAATACTGGACGCAGTGGCGATAAAGCTCAGGCAGGAACTGGGGTTAGCGCCCGATGCTGAACTCACAGCCGCCATCATCTCCGAGGACTTGAAATGGGCCAGTGATGAACAGGTCCCAGAATACGAGGCCGGGCTGCCCGCCCTGAACATCAAGCTTCTCGACACATATCTTGTAGATTCTCTAGCCCCAGCATCTACAATGGGGGCGCTGACGGACATACAAGCCAAGTATGATCCTCACTTTATCATTCCGGTATACTCCGGGACTATGGGAGTTGCCTACGCCCAGGGCATGCGAGCTTACGTACCGAATGCTATGTCAGTAGGCATTAACGTATACGCGCAGCTCAAGGCCCCTTGGGCAGCTGACCTTGCCACGGCGCCGCCTGGCGGCCCCGCCTGTGCCTATCAGATCCAGCTCGATACCTGGGCGGAGGGCCCAAAACAGAGTGCGATGACAGCAGATTTCCTCAACGCTTTCGCGTCCGTTGTTGGAGAATATCCCCTGTACACCGCAGCTACCTATGATGCTATATTTGGTCTGAAGGCGGCCCTCGAAGATGTGGGCTATATGGAGGACGGAGTTGGAAAGGCGAAGGCTAATGACCTTATCCAGTGGTATGAAGACCCGGCTAACGCCCAGCCGCTCACGTCTGGCAAAAAGGCCGGCACTTATCCCCAGCCGGGAACCACGGTCGACGGGAAGCCAGCACTCAGTGAGGACCAGGTAGCAGCCTTGTATCCTGGCACGGAGTATAACGCGGCTGACTGGGTCATGCCCCCACACCCCACCCATGACCTTATATACGGTCCTGAGTGGGTAACCGGCGTTGGCGCCCAGTGGCAATGGGACGAGGCTGCTGGGGTCTGGAAGAAGGTTGGCATCTGGCCCATGGAAATAGAAGGAGTCGACCTGGTTGACCAGTACGGCGACTGGAACTTCCAGTACCCGGGCACCAAGCCCCTGGTAATACCGCAGAACGTAATCGACCACTTCGGGTAAAAAGCAACCGGAGTGAGGGGAGCAGGTCATTGAGACACCTGGCGGAGATCCCGGTTGAGCTGGGGTCTCCGCTCTTTTTTTGCTCGCCTTTGTCATTGCGAGGAGACCTTCCTGGGAAGGACGCCGAAGCAATCTCTGTGGGGCGCATGAGGTCACCACGCTTCTCTCAGAACGACAGGAAGCAGACGAATAAGATTTTCGAGAAGAAAATGGAAGACCCCTTGACAAGGCGGCGAGGAGTAACATATAGTGGCTGATAGTCGCCCGCAAGCTGAAAGGCTTGTGAAATGGCCAAACTTCAAGGGATGGTCAGAACCAGACAGTGTAGTGGCGGGGCTTTATCCCCGCCTTCTTTTGGGCTTCGGTTCCCAGGGATAGAGGTGCCGTGATTGAGCGAATCATAGTTCTGACCCTGGTGAGAGGAAGTACGTATGCCATCCTGGCATCAGGGCTTGCCCTTATTTATGGTGTGGGCCGGATAATCAACTTGGCTCACACGGCATTTCTCATGGTAGGAGCTTATGGCATATGGTTTTTTGCCGTTAGTCAAGGCTGGGGCTTGCCCGAGTCAGTCGCTGTCACGGTGGTGGGCACTGGCCTGTTAGGCGTCTTAGTCTACCGGTTCCTTCTTGACCGCGTCCGCGAGCACGAAGCGGCTGTACTGCTAATAACCATCGCCCTAGCCATGGCTACGCAGGAGTTAGTGCGTATAGTGTTTGGGTCTCTGCCACGCAACATTCCCTTCCTCATCAGCGGAACCACGGAGATATTGGGAATTCCAATCTTCAACCAGTATCTAGTGACACTGGGCATAGCGACGCTGGTCATCATCTTGATATGGCTGGTGTTATCAAAGACACGGCTGGGCATCGCTATCAGAGCCACGGCAAACGATGCTGAGGTAGCTAATCTTCTGGGCGTAAGCATTCCCAGAACACTAATGATAACCGTGGGTATAGGCACAGCTCTGGCAGCAGTGGCTGGCATCTTGTTGGCTCCGCTGGAGGGAGGACTCACCTGCTATATGTGGATATCCCCCCTGATGATGGTTCTGGTAGTTATTGTCCTTGGCGGGCTGGGAAGTCTCAAGGGGAGTTTCATTGCCGCCTTTTTTGTTGGCCTGGTAGAGGCAATAGTGGTGACCGTAGTACCAACCCAGGGCTACCTGAGTCAGGCATTTGCCATGCTCGCTATGGTCATAGTACTGGCTGTGAGACCCCAGGGAATGTTTGGCACACTGTTCGAAGAGGAGAAATTGTAAGTTGGTGAGACGGCTGCTAAGGGACTTCCGCTGGGGCATATTACCAATTCCAGGACGCACCTTGGCCGTTGTTTTTTTCCTATCCCTGTTCATACTACCGCTGATTACCGACTCCAAGTATGCACTGGTCCTGATTACTATGGCTGCCCTCTATACTATTTTTGCCGTAAGCTGGGACCTGCTATCTGGCTACACTGGCCAGCTAAATTTTGGGCATGCGCTGTTCTTCGGGGCAGGCGCTTACGGTGCGGCGCTGCTATACCAATATCTTGGTTGGCCGCCGGCGGCAACAATACCACTCGGGGCCCTGATTGCTACAGGCATTGGAGTAGTTACGTGCCTTCCCGCCCTAAGGCTGAGACCACCCTACCTGTCACTGCTTACGCTGGCCTTTCCTATCATAGTGGAGCAAATAGTCCGCTCTTTGCCCAAAGATATAGCCGGCGGTAACTATGGAATACGTGGGATTCCTCCTCTGGCCAACTCGCCGATAGATTCGTATTACATATGTCTGGTGGTGATGACCATATCTGTGCTCATAATGTGGAAACTGACCGACGCCGGTAGTAAGAATATCAGGACCGGCCTTATCTTCCATGCCATTCGTGAAGACGAGATCGCCGCTCGCGCTTCGGGAATAGATACCATAAGGTACAAGGTGCTAGCCTTTGCCATAGGTGGCTTTTTTGCCGGCCTTGCCGGTGCCCTGTGTGCGCACTTCAGAACCTTGGCCAGCCCTGCCTACTTCTCCATCTTCACATCATTCAACGCCATAATATGGGCGGTATTTGGTGGTATCGCCAGCATTTACGGATCGGTAGTCGGGGTTTATACCCTCTACGTCCTGATGGACTATCTGCGGCTGACTCCTCTCTACGAATACCGGACTCTTATCACGACGGTTATAATAATATTGATACTGCTTTTCATGCCCGAAGGGATTGCTGTGTGGATAAGGGATAAGATCGAACGGGAATGTCCGCGCTGTAAGGTATCTAACGCCGCCTGGCGCCACGAATGCCGGGCTTGTGGCGCCCCTCTACGATAAAAAGGGGGCAACTCTGTTTTCCCCACTCCCCTGTTGCGGCGAGTACCTCACCTTTATTGTCGTTGCGAGCGAAGCGTGGCAATCGCTGAGATTGCTTCATCCCGATAAACCGGGACTCCCAATGACAGAAGACGGGGTGATATTACAAGCCCAGGTATGTCTTCCTGATAGTCTCGTCGCCGAGCAATTCTTGGGCTGTTCCATGGGCAATGATGCGACCCCTCGACATGACATAGTTCCTCTTGGAGAGGTCGAAAGCGAAGCTGATATCCTGCTCAGCCAGCAGTATGGTCACTCCCAGCTCATGGTAAATCTCCTCTACCCGTTTGAACAGCTCGTCTTTTATCTTTGGGGCCAGCCCGCTGGACGGCTCATCAACTAACATCAATTTGGGCTGGCGCATCAACGAGCGGCCAACTGCCAGCATCTGCCGTTCCCCACCGGACAAAGTCCCGGAGAGCTGTTTTTCCCTTTCTTTCAGTCTGGGAAACATTTCATAAACTTTGGCCAGGCCTTCGTTGACTTCTTGCTTGTCCTTGCACAAATAAGCTCCAGCCAGCAGGTTCTCCTTGACCGTCATCTCGACGAAAGGTCTGCCCATTTGTGGGCAGAGCTGGAGACCCCTCTTGGCTATTTCAAATGCCGCTAGCTTGTCAATTCTCTCCCCCTCAAATTCTATGCTGCCTTCAAAGGTTACATTTGACTTCCTGGTGCCTCTGAGGACTTCCCTGTCCCAGTTTATCAAACCGGCGATAGCGCGGAGGAGAGTGGTCTTGCCGGCGCCATTGGGGCCGACGAGCCCGACCAGTTCCCCCTCTTCCACCATCAGGCTGGCTCCATCCAGGACAGTGGCGGTATCGTAGCGGACAACCACGTTTTTTACTTCAAGCAACGAGTATCTCCTTGCCGGTATAGGCTTCAATCACTACTGGGTCTTTGACTACTTCTTCGGGGGTACCCTGGGCAATGATTTGTCCAAAATTGATGACAATCACCCGGTCAACTATTTTCATGAGCTCACTCAGCTTGTGCTCGATTATCAGCATAGCTGGTCCTTCACTATGAAGCCGGCCGAAGCGACCTCCCTTGTGCAGTCTTTTCATGGATTTGGCCACCAGCTCTGTTTCCGCAGGATTAAGTCCTCCGAATGGCTCATCAAGGATGAGGAGTTCGGGGTCGGTGGCAATGGCCCTGGCTACCTCCAACCGTTTCAAGTCTCCGTGAGACAAGGTGGAGGCTGGCTCAAGAGCCCGGTCGGCGATGCCCACGAACTCCAGAGCATCCCGCGCTTTCACTTCGGTGCCCTTGACCCATTCGCCTCTCTTGGTTATCCGCGGGCAGAGGCAACCGACCATGACATTGGCAACAATAGGAAGGCGGCGGAACGGCTTAACTACCTGGAAAGTCCCTACCAGACCTCTCTGGACGACCTTCCAGGGACGCCACCTGGTTATGTCCTCACCCTTGAATCGGACTTTTCCCGACTCGGGCTTCAATATGCCGGTTATGCACCGGACAAGTGTGGTCTTCCCGGAACCATTGGGCCCAATCAGTCCCACGATTTCGTCCCTGCCTATTGTGAAGCTGACATTGTTGACGGCGACCAAGCCGCCAAAACGCTTGGTCAAGTTTTCCACTTGGAAAAATGGCGCCATTCTATAGCTCCTCCTCTCTCAACTCGCGGCGTGATACCTTGCCGACATCCGTCTTGGGCAGCTCGCCCCTGAACTCGATTATCTTGGGTACCATGTAGTGAGCCAGCTTTCCAGCGCAGTACTGCGTAATTTCTTCTTCCGACACCTTCCCTCTGGCTTCTGATTCAAGAACGACGATGGCTTTGACTTTCTCACCAACCTCGGGGTCGGGCACACCGATGACGCCGGCCTCTTTGACTTGAGGATGAGAAGTAATTACTTCCTCTACCTCCCTGGCAAATACCTGCAGACCCTTGTATTTAATCATATCTTTCTTCCTATCGTAGAAGTAGAAATAGCCCTCTTCATCCATTTTTGCCAGGTCGCCAGTGCGCAGCCAGGTCTCACCGTCAATTTCCACAAACGCTTCCTTCGTTGCTTCCGGCTTCTCCCAGTATCCCTTGACGACATTCGGTCCTTTGAATGCCAGTTCGCCTGTTTCCCCAACGGGCAGAAACTTGTTGCTTTCCGGGTCAAGTATGGCTGCCACAGTACCAGGCATAGGTACGCCGAAGGAACCGATTTTCACCCTGCCGTAGGGACTCACGATGCCCACCGACGTGGTCTCGGTCATTCCCCAGCCCTCGTGAATTTTAGCGCCGGTTCGCTTTTCCCAGCCCCGGGCCGTATCCTCAAGAAGGGCATCAGCACCGGAGATGAGGAGTTTTATGCGTTTCCAATTTACCCTGTTAGTCTTTTCATAGTCAGTGAGGTGTTCATACAGGGCGGGAACACTGTAGAAAATAGTTGCTTTGTAATTTTCAATTGCACTCAGAATGTCATCAGGGTCGGGAGTAGTGAGTAGCACTTGAGTATAACCCTGGCTTAAACTGCCTATCATGACCACTACTTGACCGTAGATGTGGTAGAAGGGCAAATAGGCTATCACCGTTTCTTGACCTTCCTGAGCGAGATGTCCCCAGAATTTATCGGCGAGCTCTCGAGCAGCGCCAAAATTGTAATGATTTACCATAGCACCTTTGGGCATCCCGGTTGTGCCTCCAGTGTACGGAAGAGTTACTATATCCTCTCTAATATCAAACTCAATTTTGGGTGGATTCGGGGGATATTTCTTAATCAAATCCTGGAAGCGATAGAATCCCTCTTTTTCAAGCAGTTCAACAGGCGGGGTAGCCATTTTCTGATATACAGATCGGAGCACACTGCTGCTCAGAAATTTTTTCATTTTAGGCAGGTATTCACCGATGCCGGTCACGATGACAGCATCCAGCCTGACTCCGCTTTTTTCCACGTTATCATAAAGAATATCCAGGCAAACAATCATCTTCGCCCCGCTGTCTTCAAGCTGGTACTTGATTTCGGGGCTGACATAAACAGGGCTAATTGTCGTTAAGGTAGCTCCAGCTTTCAGTGCTCCCATATAAGCAATAATAAACTGAGGCGAATTAAGCAGCAGGAGGGCAACCCTATCCCCTTTCCTGACTCCTAAATCATGTAGTGCTGTAGCAAATCTGTCAGCCTGGTCCCTGAGCTCTCGGTAGCTCATCTTTCTACCATAGAATATTACAGCGGTCTTGTTTTTCCATTTTTCTGCAGCCTCATTGAACATGTCCACTACAGACTTTTCCTCGACTTCCAAGTTTGGCGACACACCTTCCATATACCATTTCGTCCACGGCCGGGCTTCATATAGGGCTTTGTTATCATCCTGTGTCATTTAGCCACCTGCATTTCGTTGCGCACTCTGCGCATAGCTGAGCACAAACCTAGCGATCCAGTATTTCTCCAAATCAAACACAGCTTAGCACATTTTGTCGCTCAGTCAAGCACTTTTTTTATAATAAACTTTTGAGATTATAAGCCTTTATTGGCAATATACATAGCCAAATCAGCGAGACGACAACTATAGCCCCACTCATTATCATACCAGGCCAGCACCTTCACCAGATTGCCATCGATGACCATAGTGCTCAGGGCATCAAAAATAGCGCTGGCGGGATTGCCCTTGAAGTCCGAGCTTACCAGAGGCTCATCACAGTATTCCACAATACCTCTAAGTTCCCCTTCAGCAGCCTTTTTAAAGGTACCGTTGATTTCCTCGCCAGTCACTTCTCTATTCAGGTCAGCAACTAAGTCGACGATAGACACTGTTGCGGTGGGTACTCTTATAGAGATGCCATGTAGCTTTCCTTTAAGCTCAGGAATAACCACAGTTACCATGCGAGCTGCACCAGTGGTGGTAGGTATGATATTAACCGCGGCAGCTCGGGCACGCCGCAAATCACGGTGAAACACATCTAAAATTTTCTGGTCATTGGTGTAAGAATGAATGGTGGTCATTAGCCCGTGCGTAATTCCGAAGTTTTGGTGCAGAACCTTCACCACCGGCGCAATGCAGTTAGTAGTGCACGAGCCATTGGAGATGATGCGATGTTTTTCAGGGTCATATTGCCCTTCATTAACACCAAGAACGATGCTTATATCCTCCCCACGGGCTGGCGCCGAGATAATCACCTTCTTTGCCCCACCCTGGAGATGAGCTGCTGCTTTGCTAGCCTCGGTGAAAAGCCCCGTTGATTCAATCACAATATCAACCCCAAAATCACGCCACGGAATTTGAGCAGGGTCTCGTTCCGCTATTACCTTTATCGCCTTACCATCTACTATGATTGAGTCCTCCTTAGCCTCCACCTTCCCGGAATAAATACCATAATTGCTATCATACTTAAAAAGGTGAGCGTTAGTTTTAGCATCGGTGAGGTCATTGACTGCCACCACCTCTAATTTGCCATCACATCGCTCCTTAATCGCCTTCAGAGCCAATCTTCCAATACGCCCAAAACCATTGATGCCAATTTTTGTGGTCATTCTTGCCCCCTTTCCATTAGTCCTTAACTACAAATAAAGAAACACCGTCTCGGTCGATCTTCCCAATTCTGTCCTGCAAAGCCAGTAACCTGATATGGGCAGCGATTTTTCGAATCGCCATTCGTCTGTCCCAAATCGGTAGCTCTTGAAAGTCAACTCCCCCAATCTCAGCTCTCCAGGAGAGCTCCGTAGCTACCTGGTAAATCGACTTTAAGTCACCATTCAAAACTCTTATGATTTCATTTTGTCGCTGCTCATAATGCTGCATTATCTCGGCTATTCTGAGCTTCAGACTATTAAACACCGAGCCATGCCCTGGAAAAACAAAATTTATGCCGAGCTTTTTCACCCTTTTTAGAGAATTCAGGTAATCACCTAAGGGATTATCACCGGACTGGGGATGAAGGCCTACATAAGGGAAAACGCCGTACAAGACGAGGTCTCCGCAAAATAGCCATCTTTTCGTTGGCTCATAGAGACAAATATGCCCTGGTGAGTGCCCTGGCGTATGCCACACCTCGAAATTAAATGAACCATTGGAAATTTCGTCGCCTTCATCCAGAACAACATCAGGCGATTCAGGAGAAACAAATTCTCGCATCCACAGCGAAGCTTCCGCTAAGTCAGACAATTCCTCTTCAGGAATTCCATAGCTGGTAAGCTCTACCCTCACTTTCTTGATAAGTTCCGTAAAGTTCACATATCTTAAATTGATAAGTCCTGCCTCAATCCCGTGCATAGCTATCTTAGCCCCACAAAGCTCCCTCAACTTACCTGCCAGACCATAGTGGTCGGGATGGACATGAGTGACCACTATTTGCTGAATATCCTTCAGCTTGAGCCTATCCCACTCCAGCTCCTTAATAAAAGCCGAGAGACCTTCAGGACTATCCCAACCAGTGTCTATCAATATATTGCCCTCATTGCCCTCAACAACATATACATCGGTATCCCCGGGTATGTCTTTAGGGAAGGGAACTTTCAGTTGATGAACACCGGTAATTATTTCCATGACTTCATTCTCTCCAGGTTATAAAAGGCTTGCTTACCAGGGTAGCAAGCGCTGCTTCCCACCTCCTCCTCTATTTTAAGGAGACGATTATATTTAGCCAATCTTTCACCGCGGCAAGGAGCACCAGATTTAATGAATCCCGCTTGAGTAGCTACCGCCAAATCAGCTATGGTGGTATCCTCGGTCTCGCCAGAACGGTGGCTGATTACAGTTGTCCACCCCGCTTTTTGCGCCCGTTCAATAACAGACAGAGCCTCGCTAAGCGTGCCTATCTGGTTTGGTTTAATGAGGATTGAGTTGGATGTTTTCTCAGCAATTCCCCTTTCAAGGCGTTCCATATTGGTGACATAAAGGTCATCGCCAACAAGCTGAATTTCTTTACCCAAATTAGCCATAAGCAACAACCAGCCTGGCCAATCATCTTCCCCCAAACCGTCTTCAATGCTGATAACAGGATAATCGGACACTAACTTAGCATAATAATCTATCATCTCCACCGAAGTAAGGGTTGTTCCTTCGCGGGATAAAACATACTTGCCATCCTGATAAAAGCTGCTTGCCGCAGGGTCGAGGGCGAGAAATAAGTCCTCCCCAGCTTTATAGCCCGCCAGGTCAATAGCAGTTGATATCAATTCCAACGCCTCCTTATTAGAGGAAAGCTGTGGGGCAAAGCCGCCTTCATCACCTATGTTAGTATTCAAACCTTTATCTTTAAGAACTTTACCTAAAGAATGATAAACCTCGCTGCTCATTTGAATAGCTTGGGCAAAATTAGCAGCACCAACAGGCACTATCATGAACTCCTGGAAGTCGGTGGAGTTCAACGCATGCTTGCCACCGTTCAAGATATTCAGCATCGGAATAGGCAATAAGGAGATTTTCGCGCCACCCAAATAATGGTATAACGGGAGTCCCACGAAATTGGCGCCCGCCTTAGCCACCGCCAGAGATACCCCGAGCATTGCATTAGCCCCAAGATGAGATTTGTTGGCAGTACCATCAAGCTCAATCATTCTCTGGTCTATGGCTGCCTGCTCTAAAGCAGACATGCCGATTACTTCGGGAGCAATATCACCATTGACGTGGCCTATTGCCTTTAAAACGCCAAGTCCGTTATACCTGCTGTTATCACCATCACGAAGCTCAACAGCCTCGTATTTGCCTGTGCTTGCCCCTGAAGGAACGGAAGCTACACCAACAACCCCATCAATTAATGTTACCTCTACTTCGATAGTAGGGTTACCTCGAGAATCGAGAATCTCCCTCGCTTTGATGCTCTCAATGCCTGCCATTTCCACGCTCATGCTAAACCTGCCTTCCTATTATCATAGCCAGCCCCATTGTGTCATTGCGAGCCCCCATTGTGTCATTGCGAGCGAAGCGAAGCAATCCCATAACCCTCATGCTTCTTGGCTAGAGAAATAGCCTTGTCCACCGCCTCTATGGCATTATCAACCCTGATTATGGCATCGACTTCTTTACCGTTTCGAGACAATGACCAGGTGTTCAATCCAATAACTGGTATGCCACTCTTCAACGCATAGGCAATCTCACTGAGCGTCCCATAATTGCCACCAATGGCAATTACTGCCTGGGCTGACTTGACCACCGCCATATTCCTGCCATAGCCTACCCCGGTAGCTATGGGAATGTCCACCCACTGGTTAGCCATGCTTGAATCTTCTCCGGGCAAAATGCCTACAGTCAAACCACCTTTTGATTTAGCACCACGGCAAACTGCTCCCATCACACCACCCAGGCCACCACATATAATTGTGACCCCTTGCCGGGCTAATTGCTCACCCACAGCTTCAGCTAGCTTAGCTTCCTCCAGCGGGCAAGAAGAATCACCAATAACAGCAATAATCATTTATCTCTCAATTATAAATAATATCAATCAACGCCTTAAAATAAAACCTCTACAGCGATAATTCAACTACAAGACCTAATCGTTGCGAGCCCTTCGCCTCTTGTCATTTTGAGCGTCCCCTTTACTGTCATTGCGAGCCGAAGGCGAAGCAATCTCAAATCCCCTTTTGGGCTAATTGAACTTGCTCATCGCTGCTTCTAGCCCTTCAGCGAGGAAGCAATTGATTGCTTCAGCTACCTTAATAATGGCTGACCTGATTACCTCTTCCTCTCGTGGAGTAAAATTGCCAAGCACATAACTTACTATGGCATCCTCATCATCCGAGGCAGGGCGTCCAATGCCTACCCTGATTCGGGGGAAATCTTCGCTCCCCAGAGTGGAGATGATTGACCCCATCCCTTTATGTCCTCCTGCACTACCTCTCTGACGAATGCGAACTTTGCCCAGGGGCAAATCAAGGTCATCATAAATCACCACAAAATCGTTCAACGGCACATCATATTTCTCCACCAGGCAACCCACCACCTTACCACTAATGTTGACAAATATCTGTGGCTTGGCGAGCAATAATTCACCACCAGCCACTTCACCAGCACCTATCCTTGCCCGACACTGTCTCCTATCAAAGCGGATGGAATGATGCCTGGCAAAATAATTCAGGCAGCGAAAGCCAATATTATGCCGATTATGAGCATATAATTTGCCGGGATTGCCCAGACCAACAATGAGCTTCATACGCATATGCCTTATTTCATGATATATTATAGACTGAAAGGATGAAGGAATATAACTATTGTCCCATTTGTGCCACACTTCTTCAAATGGGAACGCTTGAAGGGCGGGAGAGGAAATACTGCCCTAAATGCGATTTCGTTGATTACAAGAATCCTTTGCCAGTAGCATTGGCTGTAGCGGTAAAAGATAAAAGGTTTCTACTCATTAAAAGAGGATTACCACCTGTAAAAGGTATGTGGGCCTCTCCTTCAGGCTTTATCGAGATTGGAGAAACATCGGAAGAAGCTTGTTTGAGGGAGCTAAAGGAAGAGACCGGGGTATCTGGGGAAATAGTGAAGTTAATTGGAGTACTCAGGATAGAGGACAAGGAAATTTATGGAGATATGCTGATAATAGCGTACTTAGTTAAGGTAAAAGATGGAGAACTAACTCCTGGAGATGAAGTAGAGGATGCCAGATTCTTTGATATAGCTGAACTGCCTGGTTACTATAGTCTCCTTTTTAAAGATAGCATCGAAGAGATACAAAATCAGGAAATATTCTGATTCAGCAATCCTAAGAACTCAGCCGCATTAATTCTCAATTATCCTTAACTTTGCTGAACTATCTGTGCTCCGTTCTTCAGAATCTCTAAAGAATATAGCAACGCCTTTTTACTTCAAACCGGTGAGCTGACGAGCAATCGTCCACCTCTGCATCTCCGAAGTCCCTTCGTAAATTTCGGTTATTCTTTGATCGCGGTAGTAACGAGCTATCGAATAATCCTCCATATAGCCATAACCTCCATGAATCTGAAGAGCTTTATCACAAACCATATGAGCTGATTCAGCGGCAAAGAGCTTCGCCTCCGCAGCTTCCCTAAAATATGGTTTCCTGTTGTCTTTCAGCCATGCAGCGTAATAAAGTAGCAAACGAGCTGCATCAATAGCTGTTGACATATCGGCGAGCATCCATTGAATTGCTTGATGTTCAGCAAGTAATTTGCCAAATGCTTTCCTCTGTTTAGCATAGTCAAGTGCAACTGCAAAAGCTGCTCTAGCAATACCCACTGCCTGAGCAGCTACACTACAGCGGCTAGCATCTATGCTTTCTATAAGATAACGGAATCCCTGCCCTTCTTCACCTATCAAATTTTTAACGGGTATCTTGCAATCTTGAAAAATAAACTCATAAGTTGAATTGCAGTGCTGTCCCATTTTCCTTTCTTTTTTGCCTAAAGAAAAACCGGGGGTGCCTTTCTCTACCAAAAAGCTACTAATGCCATGATATATCTTGCTCGGGTCAGGATTTGCCCTGAGATACTCCTCGTTATTAGCATAAACAGTGCCAAATTGAGATTCCTCACCGTTAGTTATGAGAGTCTTTGCACCATTGAGGATAAAATAATCACCTTCCCGTTTGTATCTTGCTTCCATACCAGCAACATCGCTGCCACCCGATGCCTCAGTTACAGCAAAGAAAGCTATATCCCCCTTGTTAATACGCGGGATGTAAAGACTACATTGCTCTTTACTAGCATGCGCATAAATAGCCTCTGCGGCTATACCACAGCTAACTAAATAAGCAGTGCCTAGACCGCCAGCACCACGACTAATCTCTTCAGTAACTATGTCGCAGGCTATTTCACCCTCTCCACCCCCACCATATTCCTTAGGAATACTCACCCCACACATCCCCATGTCAGCCATTTTTTGCCACACATCGTATGGGAATTTCTCCTCTTCATCCCATTGAGCAGCTACAGGAACAATTTCCTTATCCACAAAATCAGCTATAGTCTTTTGTAGCATCTTCTGTTCCTCGGTGAACTCAAAATCCATGATTAATTACCCTTTCCACTCTCGTTTTTTATTCTCAATTTTAAGCAAAAATGAAAGTGGGTCTAGCTTCGCCCCCCTGAGCTTCCTCGCCAGTTGAGTATGCATCTCCAGGATATACTTTAGAGTGAGGTCCTAGTTTCACCCGCTTACCGATTAATGACTCTATGGATGCTCTATTTGGATCAATATCAGTTAAATTACCCATTATCCAGGGGCCTTCATCCAGCTCAACCATCACTATGAGGATGGGAGCCTCAACATAACGTCCTTCCCCTGGTACATAGGAAACAGTATAAGTTACAATTTTCCCTTCCCCACTCATTTCCACAACTTCTAAATTTATGCTACCACATTCTTGACAGGTCATCTTTGGTGGGCAAGTAAATTTGCCGCAATCCCTGCACTTTAACCCCAACAACTTGTTCTTCTTAAGAGAATTATTCCAGCCCTTGAAAGTAAGTTTATATTTCACTTCCATTTTTCACCTTTCCTTGATAGTAATTTACAGACTAAGTGCTACCAACCTCTTTGCAAAACCAGATGAGCAAGAACGCCGTCTCCGCCTAGCGTATCAGTTAATCCTATCTTAACTTCCTCCGCTTGCCTTTGTGGTTCTACTTCGTATTTCATTTGTTTCACTATATCACATACTTGAGATGCTCCTGTGGCTCCTATAGGATGTCCCTTGGATTTTAGCCCTCCAGAAATATTTATAGGTATTTTACCTCCAATCTTCGTCTCGCCTTTCTCCCAAAGCTCACCACCATGGCCAAAATCGGCAAAGCCAAGACTTTCTACAGCAATGATGCTGGCTATGCTAAAGCAATCATGAAGCTCAACAAGGTCCACATCCTCTGGTTTAATATCCGCCATATCATAAGCTTGTTGAACAGATAATTCTCTAGCCCTGAGCCTCGGCAGATACTTATATTGAGCACTGTACTTACCAGATGAGCTTTGCCCCACGCCAATAATATAAACTGGCTTATCGGTGAGCTTTTTGGCTTTTTCTTCTGAGGCCAAGACAACCATAGCCGCTCCATCGGAGAATGGACAACAGTCATATAGAGTTAATGGCGAAGTGACCATGAAGCTTTTTTCTACATCTTCCACGGTTATCTCTTTATGAAGCTGCCCCAAATGATTATACATGCCATAATGGTGAGATTGAACTGAAACTAAAGACATTTGACGTCTAAGCCTTTCGAATGATATGCCATATTTTGCTGAATAGAGATGAGCCAACATAGCAAAAGCGCCAGGAAAAGTAAGCCCAGAAGGATATTCATAGTGACTATCAGTGAACATAGCAAAAGTACGAGTTGCTAAAGGTGTGCCCATTTTCGATGCTGTTTCCACTCCACCAGCCAACACTATGTCGTAGAAACCTGAAGCAACCCAGATGAAAGCGTCTCTTATCGCCATAGTTGCCGAAGCACAAGCACCTTCAAATCTAGTAGCAGGAATACCTGCGATGCCAATATCATCAGCACAATATGACTGTACCATACCTTGCCCCTCGGAAAAGTCCCCTAGGCAATTACCACAGTACAAAGCTTGTATATCTTTTGGCTTCAAATTTGAGTTATTAATGGCTTCCATAGCCGCCTCAGAGAACAATTCCACGGATGTCTTCTCCCCTCCAAAGGTAAATGGTGTATGGCCTACACCTACTATTGCTACTTTTCTTAGAGCCATTTCTACCTCCTTTTAGTACATTGGAAAATCAGTTTACAATCCCACATCGACACTGAGTGTATACTGCCAGTGCTTTATTTCCCTTAAGTAATTTTTGCCAGAGAATAGAAACTTTATTTAGCCTTAGAACTTTGAGTTAATAATTCCATAAATTCCGCTTCATTAATCCTCTTTACCCCTAATTTTCCCGCTTTAGCTACTTTGGAGCCAGGGTCAGCACCAACCACTACATAAGATGTCTTTTTGGTGACATCCGAGCTAGCTTTGCCCCCCAGAGCCTTTATTCTCGCTTCTGCCTCGGAACGAGCGGAAGACTTCAGCTTCCCGGTGATGACAAACTCCAAACCAGCCAGAGGTAATTCTTCAGGCTTTGCTTCCTCAACCTTCTCTTTCCCCAGCTTCACTCCTGCCTTCCTCAGCTTCTTAATAACGCGCTTGTTGCCTTTCTGCCTGAAGAAAGTGACGATGCTGTCAGCTATCTTCGGCCCGATAGATGGAAGGGATAGAAGCTGTTCCTGACTAGCTTTAGATAATTCATCTACACTGAGAAAGTTTTCTGCCAGCAGCTCGGCATATTCCTCACCAACATGTAGAATCCCCAGGGCGAAGATGACTCGCGCTAAAGGTCTATCCCTGCTCGCATCAATAGAGTCAAGCGCATTGGAGACGCTCTTATCAGCCATCTTCTCCAATCCCAATAGTTGTTCCTTCTTATCCTTGAGGTAATATAAATCAGCCACATCCTTGACCAATCCTTGTTCAAACAAGGTCTGACACAGCTTCTCACCAACGCCATCTATATCCATAGCCCCCCGGCTGACGAAGTGCTTAATCTTCTCCAGAGCCTGGGATGGGCAGGCAGAGTTGGTACAGCGGTGCATTGCTTCATCCTCGGGCTTTATTACCTCAGCGCCACATACGGGACAATGGCTCGGCATATGAAAAACCTTCTCTTTACCGGTGCGTTTGCTAACCACAGGGCTGACAATTTCAGGTATTACTTCTCCAGCCCGCTGCACGATAACGGTGTCCCCAATCCTGATATCCTTACGGTGAATATCTTCCTCATTGTGCAGTGCCGCTGAGCTAATAACCACGCCGCCTACCCGAACTGGTTCTAAAATGGCATAAGGGTTAAGACTCCCCGTCCTGCCCACATTTATGCCAATATCAATGAGACGCGTGGTGCCCTGCACGGCAGGAAACTTGTAGGCAATTGCCCACCTGGGCTCATGAGCCACCGCACCCAGCTCGCCCTGAAAGGCGATGGAATTGACCTTCACCACCATGCCATCAGCCTCATAAGGCCAGCTTTCTCGACCCTCCACCCATTTCTGATGATATTCCTCCGCCTCATCAATAGTGCGGCATAAAGTTATCTCGGGATTTACCTTGAAGCCTAATGACTTGAGATATTGCATAATCTCCCAATGAGTATCAGGCACTGCCTTTCCCTCCACGGGACCCAGTCCATAGACGAATATGTCCAGGGGGCGCTTGGCAGTGATGCTGGAATCAAGCTGCCTTACCGAGCCAGCAGCGGCGTTCCTGGGATTGGCAAAAAGAGGAAGTCCTTCCCTGGCTCTCTCTTCATTAAGCTTCCTGAATCCTTCTTTAGGAATATAGACCTCGCCTCTAACTTCAAACTTTGGCGGTGCCTTTTTCCCCGACACGGAAAGTGGAATACTTCTTACGGTCTTCAAATTCTGAGTGATATTTTCCCCTCGGTAGCCATCACCTCGAGTTGCCCCGGTGACGAGCAGACCATCAATATAAGTTAACGCCACCGCCAATCCATCAATTTTAGGCTCGCAAACAAGGTCGAAATCGCTGCCACCTAAAAGGTTGCTTGCCCGCCTGTGCCAGGCAGCTAAATCCTCATAAGAAAAAACATTAGCCAGACTGAGTAACGGCTCAGGATGTTCTACAACGCCAAATTCTTCGGCAGGAGGAGCACCAATCCTTTGAGTGGGCGAATCGGAGGTGATAAGTTCAGGATGCTCAGACTCGAGCTGGCTGAGCTCCCGCATAAGCTCGTCATATTCTTCATCGCTAATTTCAGGACTATCGAGGACATAATAGCGGTGATTATGATAATTGAGCAGCGAGCGCAGCTGTTCTATCCGCTGCTTCACTTCAACCACACCCCCCATGGAGCAACTTGAGAATTACTAAGAAACAAGCCCTATGGCGCGAGCTATTCTTTCCCTTTGGAACCCGGTATCGCCAAAGGCAATGCTTGCCGCTTTAGCCCTCCTGTAGTAGAGCCCGGGCTTGAACTCTCTATGCGTGCCATTGGCACCATACAATCTTATCATCAACCTGCTAAGCTCTTTATAATTCTGGTTTACATATGATTTAGCCATAGCAACTTCTTTGGCACAGGGGAGACCCTCCGATTCCATCCACACTGCCTCATAGACCAGATACTTACTGGTAGTCAGGCTAATGAACATATCAGCCATTATATGTTGAAGTGCCTGGAACCGGGCAAGAGGCTCGTCATATTGAACCCTATCCTTTAAGTAATCCGCGGTCATAGGAACAATTCCATCCATAGCGCCAAGAGATTCAGCAGCTTTGGCAATGGCTGCTCTTTCCATAACCTTACTGACAATAGGCAATCCTTTGTCCAGCTCGCCTAGCATATTTTTCTTGGGTACAGCGACATCCTTAAAGCTTACCTCACACAGCTTCTCCATGCCTATGGTGGGTATCACTTCGCAATGAATTCCAGAAGTCCTGGCATCCACTATGAACAGGGTAATGCCGTCTTCAGCAGAAGCTCCTTCCTTGGTCCTGGTAACAACTATCATATAATCAGCGTTGATAGCTTGCTCTACAAAGAGCTTTATGCCGTTAATTACAAAGTCATCTCCCTTAGGCGCTGCTTTGACCGCGATACCGGAGGCATCATGTATATCATCAGCTTCAAGTAAAGCCAGGGTAAAAATCAATTCTCCATTGGCTATCTTTGGTAGGAACTCCTTCTTCTGCTCCTCACCTCCGGCATCAAGGATAGGGTAAGCACCCTCAAGCACAGTGCAAAAGAAAGGAGAGGGAGCGATATTTCTTCCCATTTCCTCCAGGACTATCGACAAATCCTGGAACGTCATTCCCATGCCTTCATATTCCTCGGGAACAACCAAACCCATCCAGCCCAACTCAGCCATTCCCTTCCAAATTTCAGGGTCATGCCCCGTATCCGATTCCTCTATTTCCCTTACCTTTGCTTCGGGATATTTCTCCACAAGGAAATCGGCGGTCGATTTCCTCAGCATTGTCTGTTCTTCTGTGAAAGTACTATCCATATTCCCTCCTTATTTTGCTGCTTGAGCTGCAGCTAGAGCTTTCTCTATAGATACAGGCGAAAGTGGCCTGGGCATGTTTAAACCATACCACGCAATGATGTTCTTCTGTATCTCATTGGTCCCCATGGAGATGGTCAGTACAAAGGCCGTCTGATACAGGCTTTCCCAGACACCTCTCTGACGTGCCCACCTGGAAGCCTTAACCTGACCATAGGAGCCTAACATATCAGTTCCGAGAGCACCCAGACGCTCAAATAAATCGCCTACGAACACCTTCATTGCTGATGATTCAAATAGCGCCGCCACCTGATTTCTATTTTGTTGATCCGCTATGTAATACGCCAGAGTACGAGATGCCTCGATTTCGACAGCCATCTCAGCAACCTTATTGCGAATAAATGGGTCCTGTGCCAGAGGCTTGCCACCCACTTTTGTCTCATTGCAATACTCCACTAACGTTTCCAGCAACCGCCCCACCGCTGAGACAGCCAGTACATTAGACCTTTCAAAATTAACCAGTGCCTGACTGACTGCCCACCCTTGATTCTCTTCTCCAATAATCTGGTCCGCAGGGACATGCACATCATCAAAGAAGACCTCATTATACATATGCATCCTGTTCAGATATTCAAGAGGATTTATGGTAATCCCTGGTGTCTTCATGTCCATTAGTAAGAACGAAATATTACGACGTTTACGACCCTGGGGGTCGGTTCTGAACAAGCCAAAGCCCCAGTCAGCATTGTGAGCATTTGTGGTCCAGGTCTTCTGACCATTTATCACATACTCATCGCCCTTCCTTATAGCAGTAGCGGTAACAGCTGCCAAATCTGAGCCAGCATTAGGCTCACTATACAGCTCACACCATAACGTATCGCCATCCCCAATTCCAGGTAGGTATCTATCTTTTACTTCTTTGTTTCCCATAGCGAGAAGCGTAGGGGCAAGCATTTCTATTCCAAAGATATCAACGCCAGGCAGAACGTAATATCCTCTGGCCTCACCAAAGAACACGCGGTCCATATGACTTCCTACCCCTCCATACTCCGGAGGCCAGCCAAGCCGAAGCCATCCCCGCTTGGCGAATTCCTTACGGCAACGCGTTATGTAAGGCTGGTTCGCCTTCTCATACTCGGCTTCTATTCCATCTATGAAATCCTTGGGCTTTTCTTTACTTAGCTCCTTGCAACCCTCAAAAAATTCCTTCCTCCTCTTCTCCTCTTCCTCCGAAAGCTTAAAGTCCATCT
>DAOUZA010000005.1 GCA_030665785.1 Dehalococcoidia bacterium | reverse complement strand
ATTGGCGTCTACGGACTTGATATCTACCCTGGCTTTTGCCTTCTGGAGCCTGCTGGCAATCTGGTGGGCTGCTTCCAGATTGCGATCCGCAATTGTAACCTGCTCAATCCCTTCCGCTTCTGCCAGCTCCTCAACCGCACGGCTCCCCATGTCGCCAGCACCCCCCAGAACAATGACCTTCATTGTGTCCTCCTTTAAATTTTCAGTTTTTAGAATCTTATTTTGATTTATTTTAAGCATAAATCACCCCAAAGGCAACTCCTTGTACTCGTTCAATATGATTAGCGACGAAGCAATCTCAGAGTTGAAATCCTAAATCCCAAGCACTAAATCCTAAAGAAAATCGAAAATCAAAAATCAAACATAAAAAGTCAAAATGGCAAGTGATAGTTAGGCACGAAACTATTTATAATCTCACTTGCTTTCCTGGAATGTCAAATCCCCCTTACGGGGGCGTCGAACTCCCTTTTCTAAAGGGGGAATTAGAGGGATTTTTATACGAAGTTATGCGGGGATACTATAAAAGGTAAAAACCTTCCTCATTTTGCATTTTGACTTTTGCTTTTTCACTTTCCTTGGGATTGCCGCGCTTCGCTCGCAATGACAGTTTGAGTTGCTAAACGCTCACTCTTAAAGCTGGTTGACACCAGGGCTCTCCGCTACTACAATCCTGCATAGAAAGGAGACAAGTGGATAGTGGTTCAAATCCACCATTACCTTCTTCGAGAAGAGTAATAACTAAATGTCCGGGGAAAGAGGCGGCTTACTTAGCGCTGGGGGAATCCTGAGCATTACCGTGGGGGCTGCTCAGGTAATTATCGGCGGAATTATAACCGTTATATCGGGATTTAATATATCCCTCTGGCTTCCAGGGCTTCCCTACTTTGGAGACCTGTTTGACATTATAGGCGCAATCCCCACTGTAGCCGTTATTACCGGCATTAGCCTTATAGTATTGGGCATAATAGCCGTAGTTGGCGGCACAGCGGCGATGAAAAGAAGCAGGTTCGGACTAGCTCTATCTGGAGCTATCTGTGCCCTGCCATCAGGCACCCTGGGGGTTTTGGCAGTTATTTTTGTATCCCTGGCGAAGGGTGAATTTAAATAAAAATCAGCCCTCCAAAGTACTTTTGGCAATTAAAGGGAAGCGATAATTGCCAGTATACCCACCAGGATAAGCCAGATGCCCACCAAATAATTGAGTATCTTGGGGAAGATCATCACTATGATGCCGAAAATCAGACTAGCTATTCCGGCAACTAGCCCTACACTGCCACTTATGATAGACATAAACTATCACCTCCTATCTCTTTAATGCCAGGCATTATATACCACACAAGATTGTGGGCACTACAAGCCCCTGAGAAATTCAGGGCGAAGTCGAGAGGGGTCTCCTTCCACCAGTATATCTTCTAATTCTTGAAGCATTCCTCGTTTGTCCTGCGGCAATCTTCCTCGAATTGAGAAGTAATTTGACGCATGCATCGAACTGAAGAAACAATTGGTGAAATGGGATTCCTCCACGATGGTCTTGAGTTCCTCTAAGGATTGGAAGGGGGAGATAGGATGAAATTCACCTTTCTGCCATCGTTCATAAAGCGGAGTGCCTGGAACCAGGGTTAAGGTTAGCGCTCCACCATAGTCAGGGTCAATCTCGGTGAGGATTCTAGCTGTTTCCAGGCAGTGTTGCTCGCTCTTCTCTACTCCTCCAAGCCCTAAGATTACCGTGACCGAGAAAGTAATCCCGGCCTCCTTAACCTTCCTTCCTGCCTCAGTCACCTGGTGATAATTTACCCCCTTACCTATATCCCGCAATATTTCATCATCACCACTCTCCACACCGGTATAGAAGATAGTTAATTTGAGTTCCCTTAACCGATTAAGCTCATCCTGGCTTCGGCGCAAGATGTCCTGTGGAGTAGCATAGGTGCCAATTCTTTCCAGAGTGGGAAAATTTTCATTGAGATATTCCAATATTTCCACCAAGCCTTTATAGGGGTAAACCAGGGCATCGCCATCCTGAACAAAAATCCTTCTTTGGTCCCAATATTGGGCTATTTCATATACTATGCCAGGAATAGAAGGCAGAGTGACGCCATGTTTCATATATATCGCCAGGGCATCGATTTCCTGCTTTACCTGGTCAGTTTTTCTTACCTTAAGCTTAGAACCATAGTAACTACAAAAGGCACAAGTATTATTGGAACAGCCACCGGTGAGCGGCAAGTAGTAGCTTCGCCACTCGCTTGGTGGTCTGATAATCTCGGGCCTCTCAAATTTGTCCTGTTTTGATGGCATACCCTCACCCTCCATGGATTGTTGAACCTTCAGCCAAATTATCAAGGACAAAAGCTACCGCACCCAGTATGCTGGAATCGTCTCCGAGCAACGCCGGCTTGATTTGAACAGAGGTGGCTGATGTTGCAAAGGCTCTTTCTTTAACCACCTTTATTGCCGGCTCAAACAACAGGTTGCCCATCTTTGCTACACCGCCACCAATCAAAATTAGCTCGGGGTTAAAAATGTTGACCAGATTAGTTAAACCCACGCCGAGATAATACCCCAGGCGGGAAATAAGCTGGTTTGCTAATTTATCCCCTTGTTTAGCTGCCTCGAAGACAACTTTAGCATCGACTTTGGCTAAATCACCACCAGCGAACTCGAGGATAGACGTGCTGGCACCTTCTTTGATCTGCCTTACTGCCTCTTTAGCTAAAGCGGTACCCGAAGCCAGAGTCTCCCAGCATCCTATGTTGCCACAGTTACAGCGCGGTCCGTTTACATCTATGGTCATATGTCCAATCTCACCAGCGGCTCCGAGAACGCCGGTGTAAAGCTCGCCATTACAAATGATACCACCCCCGATGCCGGTGCTAACCGTAATGTAAATGAGGTTAGCAACCTGTTTCTTTACCCCAAAGCGCCACTCCCCTAAAGCAGCCAAACTGGCATCGTTGCCTAAATAGGTGGGGATATTAAACCTTTGATGGACAGTGTCTCCCAAGGGCACTTCACGCCAGCCAGGAAGGTTAGGGGAGAAAATAACCTTGCCATTCTTGGAATCTATAATGCCAGCCGCAGCAATGCCTATACCGGAAAGTTGAGAAAGAGCGACATTACTTGAAGATATCGCCTTGTCAATGGTGGCAAATATATTATCTATCACCACCCGGCGGCCAGCTTGAGCAGAAGTAGAACCATAGCCCCGAGAGATGACCTTTCCCTCCCCGGTGACAACAGCGGTGGCAATTTTTGTGCCTCCAACATCCACTCCAAGGACTAACTTATTCATTTCAAGAAAGTAATGGGTAACGGGTAATGCGTAAAGAGTAACTCATCACTCATTACTCACTTACATACTATTTCGCCGATAACAAACTTGTCAACAGCAAACTTAAACAGCTAAAATGCAGTAAGATGATTGAATTTGAGCATATTAAAAAGCTTTCACACTCGTCTCCATCCAGGATAGTATTCCTGGTAATAGACGGCGTGGGGGGATTGCCCCATCACCGAACTGGCAAGACAGAGTTAGAATCAGCAAGAAAACCTAACCTGGATAAACTAGCCCAAGAATCGCTTTGCGGACTCATCGACCCGGTAAGCCCCGGAATTACCCCTGGCAGCACACCGGGGCATCTGGCGCTCTTCGGATACGACCCCATTAAATATAATATCGGGAGAGGAATCACCGAAGCGCTTGGAATAGATTTAGAACTAAAGAAAAGCGATGTCGCCGCCCGGGGTAATTTCTGCACTGTTGATAAGCAAGGAATTATCGTTGATAGAAGGGCGGGGCGAATTTCTACGGAAGAAAATACTAAATTATGTCAATCATTAAAAGAGATTAGTATCCCTGGAACTGAAATTATCGTGTCTCCAGTGAAGGAACATAGATTCGTGCTCATTTTTCGAGGTGCTGGGTTATCCCCCCAATTAACCGATTCCGACCCTCAGCAAACAGGATTAGCCCCAAAGAAGGTAGAGGCATTAACCACGGAGGCAGAAAAAATGGCGGAGATTGCCAATAAATTCGTGCAACAAGCCGCGAGATTGCTTCGCTCTCCCAATAACATCTCCCCGGCCAACATGGTGTTATTGCGTGGATTTTCCCAATATCCCAACATACCATCCCTGCCTGAATTATATAAATTAAAGCCCGCAGCCATCGCGATATACCCCATGTATCGAGGTTTAGCTAAACTACTTGGAATGGAGGTGCTTCACTCAGGTAACAACATAACAGACCAGCTAGAAAGCCTGCGCCGTAATTATGGAAAATTCGACTTCTTCTTCATCCATTTTAAGGCAACAGACTCCCGAGGAGAGGATGGAAACTTCGAGGCTAAAGTCCATGCCATTGAGGAGGTTGATGCTGCGCTTCCCCTGCTGCTTAAATTAGAGCCCGATGTTCTCCTTATTACCGGAGACCATTCCACACCAGCAACCCTGGCGATGCATAGCTGGCATCCCGTCCCTTTTATGCTCCACTCTAAATGGTGTCGCCCTGATAGAGTGACCGAATTCTCAGAGCAAGCCTGCCTTGCCGGTGGTTTAGGAAGGTTCCCCGCAATAGAAATAATGCCGCTGGCCATGGCTAACGCTCTAAAATTAGACAAATTTGGTGCTTGAAAGTGAAGGTTAGAAAAGCAGTTATTCCCGCCGCTGGCTGGGGCACAAGATTTCTGCCCATTACTAAATCCGTCCCTAAAGAAATCCTGCCACTGGTAGATAAGCCAATCATCCAATATGCCGTAGAGGAATGCGCCGCCTGCGGAATTGAATTGATAATCATAATAACATCCCAGGGGAAAGCAGCCATCGAGGATTACTTTGATAAGAGCGTAGGGCTGGAACATATCCTGGAACAAAGAGGTAAAGAAGATTTGTTAGCCAAAATATCTCACCTCTCCAACCTACCCAATATCTGCTTTGTCCATCAAAAGGAATTACTTGGATTGGGTCATGCTGTACTCTCCTCTAAAGATGTGGTAGGCAAAGAGCCATTTGTCGTAATACTTCCCGATGACCTCTTTGAGCAACGGGAGCTGGTGCTTAAGGAAATGCTGAACACCTTTGAACAATACAATGGCAGCGTTGTTGCCTTGAAGAAAGTGGAGCCGGACGAGATATCGAGATATGGCATAATCAAACCGAAGAAGGTAGCAAAAAATGTCTACCAAATCATGGACTTTGTAGAAAAACCGGAGCCATCGCAAGCTCCCTCAAATCTTGCCATAATGGGCAGATATGTGCTTACGCCTGAGATTTTTGAAGAGCTAGAATCTACCGACTTCGGTGTAGGTGGCGAAATTCAGATAACCGATGGATTAAAGCGGTTGCTCCGAAAACAAGCTATATTTGGATATGAAATTGAAGGTGACTACTATGATGCGGGCACAATATTAGGGTGGATTAAAGCTACAATGGCGATGGGATTAAAACATCCTGAAATAGGCCCAGAATTGAAAGACTACTTAAGCCACCTTGTCCGTGGCAAAGTTTAACTTTCCTCCTTTGGTGGGGGAGTTCGCACTGAACCTTCCTGCTGCAACGTATCCATAAGACGGGCAGCTCTGGGATAACCAATGCGAAGACGGCGCTGCAAGAATGAAACAGAGATATGTTCATACTCTTTCACCATCCGCCTCGCTTCTTCTAAAAGGGGGTCCCCATACATAGCAGCCTTTTCACCCGGGGAAGGTAGCTGTCCCATTTCATCAAAGTTGATAAAACTTGTCCCTGACTTGCGTTGATTCCCCCAAAAATAAACCAATCTTTCAATTTCAGAATCAGAAACGAATGTTCCTTGAAGTCTCTTGGGTTTGCTAGCCTCGGTAGGCATATAAAGCATGTCGCCTCTGCCAAGCAACTTCTCAGCTCCCACCGCATCAAGAATAGTACGTGAATCAACCTGTGAAGTAAGTGCAAAGCTAATTCGAGTGGGGAAGTTAGCTTTAATAAGTCCGGTAATTACATCAACGGAGGGACGCTGTGTGGCTACAACAAGGTGTATACCAGTAGCACGAGCTAGCTGAGCCAAGCGGCAAAGGCCACGCTCCACCTCATCAAAAGCCGCCATCATCAGGTCAGCCAGCTCATCAATGATAACTATTAAATATGGCAGCGCCTCTTCAGGCGAACGGTCTTTATTATAACCCTCAATGTTGCGCACCCCCGCCTGAGCAAACTGACGATATCTCCTATCCATCTCCTGATTAAGCCACCTCAATCCCTTCAAGGCCATGTCGGTATCGACAATTACAGGCGCAACTAAGTTAGGTATTGCATTAAAAGCCACCAACTCCACCCTCTTGGGGTCAATCATTATAAAGCGGACATCATCAGGGCTATCATGTAACAGCAAACAACAAATAACGGAATTTAAACAAACAGTCTTGCCACTACCGGTAGCACCAGCAATGAGTAAATGGGGCATTTTAGCCAGGTCAGCCACGATCGCCTCGCCGCCAGCACCTTTCCCCAGAGCAATAGCTAGTTCCGACCTGGCTTTAATCTTTTGGAAAGCTGCGGTCTCTATCACATTACGAAGGGAAACCGCCCCAAACACGGAATTGGGAACCTCAATGCCCACCATTGACTTTCCAGGAACAGGAGCTTCAACCCTGATGCTGGAAGCAGCTAAAGCCAATGCTAGGTCGTTAGCTAGAGAAGTTATCCTCTCCACTCTAACTCTAGTCCGCGATACCTCCCTCCCATCCTTATACTTTCGGTCCCAGCCTGGCTCAACACCAAACTGTGTTACCGTAGGTCCTACATTTGTTTGCACCACCTTAGCCTCCACCCCATAGCTAGTTAAAGCTTCTTCAATTAACTGAGCACGCTTATTAACATCCTCCGGGGACAACACCACTTCCACCGGTTTATCCAGAATCTCAATCGGGGGAAGCTGCCAACCACCAGGGGTAATAATAGGTTCGTGCTCCCTTATTACCCGCTCTACCTGTCCCGCTTGTTCTCCTTCAGGAATCTCAATATGCCCAGACTCAACGGGAGTGGGTTCAGCAGGAGCAGTTTCAGCAGGGACACCGGGAGTTATGATAGCCCGAGGGCGATGAACGTGAGCCCAAATACTCCGAAAGACACGCCGACAATTTCGCCCAATAACAACTATCGCATGCCAAACTTTACCAGGGATTATGAAAATGACCCCTAGAAGGACAAGCCCGATTACCCCCAAAACACCCATAACACCGGGAGCGCCAGCAATGCTCTGACCAATCTTACCCCCCAATGTAGCCTGGCTTAGAACGCCGCTACCAGCGTTGAAAAAAGAAAGTGCTCCCCAAATAGCTATGGCAAGAATAGCCCCGCCCACAAATCGATTCCATCGCCTCGTTAGAAGAGGAAAATGTCGTCCCATCACCAGCCAGACTATCACACCAACTGCGATGGCTATCAGGACCAGCCCAAAACCAAACAAGCCAAGTATACCAGCTCCTGCCTCGACTAAAATGGGATAAAACAGATAAAGCAACCCTACTATGACAAGAATTAATATGAACCTCCATACTAAGGGCCTGGCAAGGAAACCCGAAAATCGCCTCATTGCTGATTGGCCTCCTGTTTTCCTGCGCCTTAATTTAGGAGTGGCTTTATGTTTTACCCTGGGCATGGGAAAAAACTATGCCTCCAAAGTTACCGGAATGATTATAGGGTGGCGACGAGTTCGCTTGTAGAAGAAATCCGCCAGGAGAGTCTTGACCCTGGTATCTACGGCATGAGGGTCAGATAAACATTTTGGGGCACTTTTTAAGCCTGCTATTACTACACCCCGACTCTGTTCAATTAGTTTCTGCCCATCCTTACTATCAACAATTCCCCGACTTAGAACTTCGGGCTTTCCTACTAATTTGCCACCTTTAACATCAATGACAGTCACTACCACTACGACTCCATCATGAGAAAGCTGCTTCCGGTCCCGAAACACAGCACTGTCCAGGGCATACGTCCTTGAACCAACCACATAAATATCCTTTAACGGAGCCTTGCCCACAATCGCTCCTTTATCCTTCCCTAATTCAAGGATATCCCCGTCTTGAAGGACAAAGATGTCATCCTTAGCTATACCTAAACTCTCCGCTAATTTAGCGTGCAAGCTTAAATGGCGGTATTCGCCATGAATAGGGATAAAGAACTTAGGCTTAACCAGGGTAAGTAACAACTTCAACTCTTCCTGACCACCATGCCCGTGGACATGAACTTGAGATAACTTGTCGTAAACCACATAAGCACCTTGCCGAAAAAGGCTGTCGATGGTCCTATTAATCAATGCTTCATTGCCCGGAATAGGAGTTGCTGATATCACCACTGTGTCACCAGAGACGATTTGCACCTGGTCATGGTCTCCATTAGCTATACGCACCAGAGCAGAGGTAGGTTCACCTTGACTCCCGGTAGCTAGTATCACGATCTGATTGTGCGTCAAATGTCTAAGCTCATCACTCTGGCAAAAAATGCCCGGAGGCGCAACAAGATAACCTAACTCTAATGCTATTCGTACTATCTCCTTCATACTTCGTCCGGTGATAAACACACGTCGATTGTGTTTAGCAGCAGCGTCGATTACCTGCTGTATGCGGGAAATAAGGGAAGCAAAGGTGGTTACAATTACTCTTCCTGAAGCCCCAGCAATGATATTGTCTAAAACATCGCCGACCACCTTTTCCGAAGGAGTATATCCCGAAAGCTCAACGTAAGTAGAGTCGGAGAGAAGAAGCAAAACACCCTTCCCTCCTAATTGCGCCAGTCGCCTAAGGTCGGTTGGCTTACCAATTATCGGGGTATAATCAATCTTAAAATCACCACTGTGGACTACAATGCCTAAAGGAGTACCAATGATTAACCCCATAGTATCGGGAATACTATGACACACCGGGAAAAACTCTATAGTAAAGCTACCGAGGTTAATTTTATCCTCATAAGAAACTATGTTTACCTCTGGTTTACTCTTTATACCGTGCTGTTTGAATTCCGCAGAGAGCAATCTTTCGGTAAGTCTAGTAGTGTAAACAGGACAATCAAGTTGCGGCAAGATATAGGGCAAAGCGCCAATATGGTCTTCATGCCCATGAGTGATAACCATCCCCCTTATGTTCTCTCGCCTCTTTAGAAGATAGCTGATATCAGGGATGAGAAAGTCGGCTCCCAGTGTTTCCGCGTTAGGAAACATAAGCCCGGCATCAATGACAATAATATCATTGTCATATGCCAAAGCCATCATGTTTTTGCCGATCTCTCCCAGCCCACCTAAGGGAATTATGCTCAGTCTCCCCTGTGCCATTGTTTTAGCCTAGAATAATTCTAACTGCCGCGCACCAATTTCCTCAGGCATCCTTTCCCATTGAGCCAGTATCTGCGGAATCCGAAGCATGTCTTCCTGGATGATTTTGCGTAGACTTCCTTGATGGAGGGCAGCAGCGGGATGATACATCGGGTAATAAATAATATCATCATGTTTTCGCGGCTTTCCATGAATTTTACCTATGCTTTCCCCGGGGAAATACTTGTCCAAGGAATAGCGCCCTAGAGTTATAATCGCTTTAGGTTGGATTATTTCCAACTGACGGTCAAGCCATTTGGAGCAAGCTTGTATTTCAGTGGGTAAAGGGTCACGATTTTGCGGTGGACGACACTTAATCACATTGGCAATGTAAACCTGCTCACGCCTCAATCCAATCGAGGCTAACAGTTGGTCTAAAAATTCCCCCGCTGCCCCTACAAAAGGGCGCCCCTGCTGGTCTTCATTCCAGCCAGGTGCCTCACCAATAAAAAGCAAATCAGCATTCTCAGGACCTTCCCCGGGCACCACTTTATTGCGATGCTTAGCTAATTCACAATCCTGACAACTGGCAATCTGCCGATAAAGTTCAGTTAACTCTGACATCTGAATTTGAGGATAGCATAATCATGAGCCTTTTATAAAGAGCAAAAAACACCCTATTCTTCCTCCTCACTTTCATCTTGCTCCCAAATAGGCTCAGTGAAGCGGTCAATAAATTCAGCGGTAGCTAGCTTGACTACTTCCCCCATCTCTTCCTTTGATTGCTTAGCCATATCGCTAAGCTCAGTCAACTCGATATCAATCCCCAACATCCTGGTTAAAACTTTGAGCACAGCATAGGATGCCCCGGGATTTGCTATCTGAATAGCATATGCTGGCACCTCCCCTAACAAACAAACACCTTCAATGCCACGCTCTTTAGCCATTCCCAAAAATAAGCCATTTAATCCGGCAATGCGAAGGTTACCCCTAAGAACAACATCGTATTTCTGTAACCCTTTAATTAGCCCACGCTTTGTAGCTACCGCCCAGACTTTCGAATCCTCACTGTGATGAATCCGCGTTACTGCAGCAGCGCAGCTATACACCCTTTTTACTTTGAATTTCCGGGCAACATCTAGAACACAAGATAATAACTCATATCCCTTGGAGTTGGGTTGTTCTTCACCAATGAATATTATCAGCCCCTTCTTAGCTTTATCATCCTGCCAGTAATAAAACTTATTGTCAGGAAAACGCGGCTTTTCAATTACATTATCCTTAACCGCAACGCCAACAGGCTCAAAAAAGTTGACCGGGTCTATCTCCCCTATTTCCTCAGCATCCAGCTTATTCTTTAAATATTGCGCCACTATTGACGAGACATTGCCTATGCCAGGCCATGAGGCAAGCATGAAGCAGCTTTTGGGATGGGGTTCCTTATAAAGCTTTAATATACCCTTCATGTTCTCGTTACCACAGATAATAGGGGACAATATAAATGAGGAACAAGAAAAATTCCATCAACCCACCTCGCCTTGTTTCCAACACCAATGATTTCTTTTAAGACCTGGTAAACATTTCCCGAAACCATGGTATCTTTCACTCGCCCCACTATGCTACCATTCGTCACTTCATAGCCTAACAGGACATTACCACTAAAGTCACCATTAAGCAAATTACCCTGTTCCGCACCCATAAGTTGCTCCACAATCAACCCCTCTTTCATATCCTTCACCATAGCTTCAAACCGGTCCTTACCTTCCTCTATTACCACTGTGCTTAAGTTTGGAGCAGGAGGCCTACCCCCTGACCGCCTGCCGCTACCAGTGCTTTTTTTACCAGCTAAGGCCGCTGTTTGTAAATCATAGAGAAAATTCGCCACTTCACCTTTCGCAACCAGAGGTATTCGCTGGCTAGGTGTACCTTCACCATCACAAGGACAACTTCCTGGTCGATAAGGTAAAGTAGCATCATCCCAGATGGTGAGCTTGCTATCAAAAACACGCTCTCCTAACTTATCCTTTAACCACGAAGTCCCTTCAAGGACTGCCTTACCACTAAAAGCAAGCATCAGCGGAGCTAGCAAAACACCGGCTACCCCGCGAGGAGTAAAGATAATTGGTAGTTGTTTAGTGGATATAGCAGCCTTACTTTTAGCTAGCTCTAACTGTGTGATTATTCTGCTTGCCAGAATATCAATGTCAGTGAAAAAACGACATGAACTATCACTATCCCCAACAAAAAGCATATCAGTGCCTCGCGTAAGCACACCTTCCAGGTTAATGCTGAACAAGCTCCTATCCCATCTCGCTTCACCACCCTGAGAATTAACCAGGTGAACTGAGCTTACCCCCTTTATCACCTCGACATCGCAGAGAAGCTCAGGAGTATGTTCCGTGACCCTGGCAATAAGTTGACTGCCAAGCTCAACCATCTGTTCCATGGTTATCACTGGTATTTCAGAGTCAAAAACAGCCACATCAGGATAATCACTTGATGAGGGGAACTCAAAGTTAGCTGAAGGTCCAAAAGGTGCTGTTTCCACCGCCATGGCAATTAAGGTCTCCACATCATCCACACCGCTACCAAAGGCAAAACCAACCTTACTGTCCTTAAAAATTCGCAGGGCAACGCTGGTGCTTTCTTTAGATTGAATTTGCTTTAACCGATTAGCTTCAAAATATACTGGTGCTATTTGAGTTGAAACCTCAAAAATTTCTGCCTGCTCGGCCTTCCCTTTAATAGAGTCAAGCACCCTTTCCATCATCTACCCCCAATTACGCAATGATGAATCCTGATATGTGGACTGCCATTGGAAACAGGGAGTGGGGATTGCCCCCCTTTACCACAACCACCACCTTGATTCATACCTAAATCATTGCCAATAGCATCTATATTACTCAAGGTAACAAAAACATTGCCGGTTAATACCACCGGGCGTAGCAATTCTGCCAGTTTTCCATTACGAATCATATAAGCTTCACCTGCGGAAAAGGTGAACATCTCCAGGCTGGTTGTTCCCCCATACCAATCCCTAACGTAAACCCCGTCTTTGATTTCACCAAGCATTTCCTCAAAAGATGTGCTCCCAGACTCAATGAAGGTATTGGTCATTCGCACTATCGGAGGGAAGAGGTAATTAATGGCGCGAGCATTCCCGGTTGGCTTTTCCCCCATTCTAGCCGCTGTCTCCCTGGAATGAAGCCTTCCCACCAGGATACCTTCATGAATAAGATAAGTCTTCGTAGCTGGCATTCCCTCATCATCATATCTATAACTTCCTCTCAAACCAGGGATGGTAGCATCATCAACGATATTAAGGTGCTTGCCCCCAAACCTTTTCCCCAGCACCATGACCTGTCGCAATGGCTCGTTCTGGTAAACAAAATCTGCCTCAGATAAATGCCCGAAGGCTTCATGAGCAAAAACACCTGCCAGAATAGGGTCTAAAATGACGGTGTATTCACCACCCTTTACCTGAGGAGCGTGGAGAAGCGCAGCAGCACGTCTAGCTACTTCCTTCACCTCATCGTGCAAGTTCTCTATCACAGAAAAATCACCAACGCTGCCCAGGCTCAGCCCTGCCTGCTGGATTTCACCGTTCCCTCGTGCTATAGCAGTCACACGCAAAGTCAAATCTGGCTTATCTTGCTCAATGTAACTCCCCTCGGAATTAGCAAAAATAACCTTGCGGTTGACATCCCGATAGCCAATCCTCGAATCCTGAATCTGCGGTGAAGTAAGCATAATGTCGTTGTATTCATCAAAGAGCTGCTTCTTCTTTACCAACGGCGTGTCCGCAGCGTTGTCCTTTACCGGCACCTCCACAATATCCACTACTGGCTCCTTGGAAGTAAGGGTAAATCCTTCCCCACAGGCTAACTTTGCCTGCTTTACCGCCAGTTCAACATAATCATCCAATTTATCAACAGAATTAAAACAGACAAATCCCCAACCTCCCTTGACTAAAGCTCTAATATTGCCGCCGGAACTGTAGGCTCTACCCACTTCTTCCAGCTTCCCACCCCGGTAGTTAATCTGAGTGGTTTGATTTTGTTCAAACCGAATCTCTACATAGTCAGCACTGCACTTAGATAAAATATCGGTAAATTGCTCACGCATTAGCTTGCTTCCCAAATCAGTAAAATAGATTTTTCACCCTCTATTATTATATACTCTGGTTAAATGGTTGTTAAAAATAACAAATGGATTAAGGAGGGCTTTAGATGAGGTCTAGTCTTATTGGTAAGATTGAAAAAGCTAAGATTTACGCTCAAGAGCCACAACGAGTTACCTTTTCCGCTCTTTCGGTTGATTTTCATGGCGGGCATAATATCCATAAAGTGGATTACAGTGATGGGAAATGGCATTGTTCCTGCGATTTCTTCTCCCAGTGGGGAACATGCAGCCATGTTATGGCATTACAGCAAATGCTATCCAAAATGCTACCTCAGGAAGCCCTCACTTCTCCTAGTTTGACTCAATCCGCAGAGCATTAACTAGCTTTCGCCAGATATTTAGTGGCGTAATCCAGTGCTTCGGCTACTACGAATAGAGAGCCGGTAACCAGGATGAGGTCGTTATCCTTTGCTATGGATAAAGCTAAATCGAGAGATTGAAAAACATTTTCGCCAATCTGTGGCTTAATGCCGCATTCATCAAACTTAGCGGCTATAGCACGGGGAGAGGCGGCACGCGAATGTGAAGAGCGGGTAACAATAACCCGGGGCGAAAGGGAGGTTAATTCCCTCGCTATGCCGCTTATATCCTTGTCCACTGAGGCACCAAAAATAACAAAGAGCTGCTCATACTGGAAATACTTTTTTATATTCCAAGCCAACCTCCTCATCGATGCCACATTATGAGCGCCGTCAACCAATATCAATGGCTTGCGATTCAAAATCTGGAATCGCCCTGGCCAGTCAACCTCCGCCAGCCCCTCGACAATACTTTCGCGTGAGATATCAAACCCATGAGAACTCAAAGCCTCTAACGCCGCTATAGCGGTGGAGGCATTCTCAACCTGGAAATCTCCGAGAAGTGGAATGGTAATGTGATAAATTCCTTTCTTTCCCTCAACTATAAATGCTTGCTTATGAAGGTCATTGGTTACACTATGCCAGATAACATCCTTGCCCACTTCAATCAATTCCACCCCTCGCTTCTGGCAAACATCTTTCAATACCCGGGCTACCGCTCCAGTTTGTGGAGAGCTGATAACAAAACAACCAGGTTTAATGATACCTGCCTTTTCCAAAGCTATCTTATTCAGACTGTTACCTAAAATTTCGGTGTGGTCTCGGCTGATGGGAGTGATAACGCAAACATCCGGCCTAACCACATTGGTAGCATCCAACCGACCACCTAATCCAACTTCCAATACTTGAAAATCCACCTGCTTACTTTGGAAATGAGTAAATGCCAGCACGGTCAACGCCTCAAAGTAGGTCAGGCTGCGGTAATCAGGATTATGATTTATCATCTCAATGTAAGGGTTAAGCCGGGTCATAAGAGAGGCAAACTCAGCTTCGGAGATTAAGCTACCGTTGACCACGATACGCTCTCTTAAAGTATGAAGGTGAGGTGAAGTATATAGCCCGGTGTTATAGCCTGAGATAGTCAAAACTTGGGCAATTATTGCTGCTACACTTCCCTTCCCCTTAGTACCCGCTATGTGTATTGTCCTGGCACATAAATGAGGATTGCCCAATGACTCCAACAGATATTTTACATGCTCCAGGTTGTAATCAGGTGAAGCGTAGGATATGTGCGGAATTCTTTCATAATTAACAAGGCGGGAAAGATATTCTTCAGCCTGGCTATAGTTCATTTATCAATAATACTAATTTATGGCAACAAAAATTAAAACATGATCTAGTTCAGATAGATAGTGGACACATTATCCGTTGGCTAACGGATTGCTTTTTTATCTTTAATTTTTGAAATTGCCCGGGATTTGTTTAGCCCATCACAATTTAACATAATGTAGTGCGGGGCTTTAGCCCCGTGCACGACCCTGAAGGGTCGCACTACAAATGGAGCAATGACAAAAATGTGTCACTAATCATATGAACGAGTACAAAACATTGACGGATTGGAAAACAGACTGATATAATCTGCAACGCTATTTTGTGCACAGGAGGTGAATCGTGGCGGAGCAAGTCTTTTATGAGGATGTTGAGGTAGGTTCAGAGATCCCTTCCTTAGTTAAACGAACTACTAGACGGCAGTTAGTGCAGTGGGCTGGGGCGTCAGGGGACTTCTATGAAATCCATTATAACAAGGATTTTGCTTTAGCATCAGGGTTACCCGATGTGATACTCCACGGCAGGCTCAAGTCTGCATACTTAGGACAAATGCTCACCGATTGGATTGGATTGGAAGGGAACTTAAAGAAATATAATGTTCGCTACCGGGGCATGGATTTCCCTGACCAGGACCTAACCTGTAAAGGGAAAGTAACCAAAAAATATGCCCAGGATAATGAGCACCTCGTTGAACTTGATATCTGGACGGAAAACCCGAAGAGTGAAAAAACGATAACTGGTAGCGCGGTGGTTAGTTTGCCATCGAGAGGCTAAATTTTCCAGCAAAAATAATTAAAGGAGGAATCTATGGGAAAGCTAGATGGTCAAGTAGCGGTAATTACAGGGTCAGGAAGAGGAATCGGAAAGGCAACGGCGATGCTCTTTGCCCGGGAGGGGGCAAGTGTAATGGTAAATGATATTGACCCAGCTCCTTGCGAGGAAGCAGCAAACGAGATAAACAAAGCCTGCCCAGGAAAGGCAGCATGTTGCGTTGCTAACATAACCAAAGGAGAAGACGCTCAGAAATTAATGGACGCTGCTGTGGAGAAATTCGGCAAACTGGATATCCTGATAAACAATGCTGGAATTACCAGGGATGCCATGATTCACAAGATGACCGATGCTCAGTGGGATGTCTGCGTCAACATTTCTCTCAAAGGGGCGTTTAATTGCATCCGCGCGGCTTCCAAATACATGAGACATCCAAACCATAATGGCAGGATAGTCAACGTATCTTCAGTAGCCGGTTTAATGGGCAATGTGGGACAGATTAACTACTCCAGCGCCAAGGCAGGACTTATTGGCATGACCAAAACAGTCGCCCGGGAATGGGCAGCTTTTGGCGTAAGGTGCAATGTCGTTGCCTATGGAGTAGTGGATACCAGGCTAACCCGGGAGAAGGAGACAGGCGATGTAGTTGAGGGAGAGCAAGTAGGCATACCCAAGAAGATCAGGGATATCATGATAGGAGCAATGGGTGGCAAGACATTGACGCCTGAAGAGGCCGCCAAACCAATATTTTTCTTTGCTTCAGATGATTCCAATTTCATCACCGGTAATTTGCTAAACATTTCCGGTGGGGCTTATATGTGAGAATAGCAAACTTTGGAGGGAAGGAATGGCTGAGAAAGAAATTACCTTAGAGGATCTGCGAAAGCAGCTAGGTAAGGAAGGACCTCCAGTTACTGTGGAGATAGAAAAGGGGATGATTCGCCGCTTTGTCCATGCCGTAGATGACCCCAATCCTTTATGGCGAGATGAGGAATATGCCAAGAAAACTAAGTATGGTAGCATTATTGCCCCCCCATATCTTCTTTGCACCCTCATGGTGCTGATTCCCCCTACTGACCCTAAAGCTCCTCCAGGCTCCATGGCACCGATGATCCCCGATATGGAATTCCCCAAAAATCTCAAGGGTATCCTAGATGGTGGAGGAGAGTGGGAATCCTACAAACCATTGAAGGTTGGCGATGTCATTACCTCTCGCACCAAGCTGGCTAATATCTACGAAAGAGGGGGTAAAATGGGCAAGATGTATTTTTATGTCACTGAAACAAACATTGTCAACCACCATAATGAGCAGGTCGCTAAAGCTACCGGAACGGTGATACTTTACGCTTGAATCAATCCTTTAAAACGATAAGCAAAGGCTTGGCGGAATTTATAAGGGTAGGTACTAAGTAGCGGTTAGGTTGTTCAGTTACCTTGTCTGAGAAAAAAGAAGCAAATTTTGTCGATAAGCTGCTAAACGCTGGCAGGAGTAACAGGAGTTTGCTCTGTGTCGGACTCGACCCTGACCCGGAGCTTATGCCCAAGGTAAAGCCTCTGGAATTTAACCAGGATATTATTGACGCTACTTGTGACTTGGTATGTGCTTATAAGCTTAACTTGGCCTTTTACGAAGCCCAGGGAGCCAGAGGGATAACTCTACTGAACAAGACCATTGACCATATTCCCGCCCATATTCCCGTAATTGGCGACGCCAAGCGGGGTGATATAGGTAATACCGCTAAATTTTATGCCAGGGCTCTCTTCTCCACCTTCGGGTTCGATGCCGCTACCGTAAATCCTTACCTTGGCTTCGACTCCATAGAGCCATTTATCAACTACAAGAACAAAGGAGTATTCATCCTCGGGCTAACCTCAAATCCTGGAGCTTCAGATTTCCAGCGGCTTCCATGTGCTGGGGCACCACTGTATGCCCTGGTAGCACAGAAGGCAAAACAATGGAATATTTATGGCAACGTTGGCATGGTAGTGGGAGCCACTTACATTGGGGAATTGAAACGGATACGTTCAATTTGCCTCAATATGCCGTTGCTCATCCCTGGAATCGGCGCTCAGGGAGGAGACTTAGCTTCGGCTGTCAAATACGGAGTGGATGCTAAAGGGGAAAACGCCATTATCGCTGTATCACGGCAAATTATATACGCCTCTAAAGAAAAGGATTTTGCCCAGGCAGCCAGAGATATGGCGGAGAAAATTCGTAACGAAATTAACACCTATTTAGCTTCCCGTCTAAAAGCAAAATGAAGGTGTTTATTTTGTCACCCTAAGCGACAGCGAAGGGTCTAGATTCTTCCCCTTCACTTCATTCAGGGTCAGAATGACAGGAGGATTGCTAAACGACCTCAAAATGACTGTGGATATAAAGGTTGGAGACATAGTTCGGCTGTGCAAGCCTCATCCCTGTGGCAGTTATGAGTGGGAAGTTGTAAGAGTTGGCGCTGACATTGGCATTAAATGCCTTAAATGCCAACGAAGGGTGCTTCTGGAAAGAGGCGTCTTTGAGAGGAAGCTAAGAAAGATAGTCTGTAGTGGAGAGGGATAAAATTGAAGCGAGCAAGAAGGGGCGAGCTGCTAGTTACCATCATGAACAATATGCTAGATTTTGTCATTGTTCGCGATCAGCACTGGTACCGCATTCCAGTGCACAGTATGGAAGGTTTGCTCAAAAAGCGATGGCCACCCCAATGGCTAGCCTTTTACCAGACCAAAGTCTTCGGTAACGAAGCTTACGCTGTAAATTACTTTACGCGTGTCCTTGACATCCGTGAAGTCTTCCGCTGGCAACTTTTCCCCGATCAATCCCATGATGAAAGGGGCCAGCGACGTTACTATCAACTGTTGCTATCGCCATTGCAGCGGTTGCCCCAACCTATTTTTAGCCGACGCTGGCGATACATCGTCTTTATCCCAACTACCTGGCAGAAGTTTATAAATGCCATGGAGATCAATGACTTATACGATGAGAGTCCGCTGGAAGACAGGCTATGGGCTGAACTCAAACGGTTGAACATTAGCGTGGAGCGACAGGAGTTTATACAAGTAAAGGGACACAGCTACGCTCTTGACTTCGCCATTTACTGCGCATTAGGCAAGATTGACATAGAGACCGACGGTGACACCTGGCACGCCAAACCAGAGCGCATCCCTCAAGACAACCTACGAGACAATGATTTGGAAACAGCTGGCTGGAAACTTCTGCGATTTAATACCCCTTGCATTATGGAAGAGATGGCTAAATACTGCCTGCCTACTATCGTGGAAAATATCAACAAATTAGGTGGTCTTGATGAACAGAGGCTGGTGCCACGCAAAGTCAGCTTGAATGCTCAAGGAGGGCAACAACTAAACCTCTTTGAGCCTAATTTATAATTGGCCATGGCTCGCTGTATCTTCCACATTGACTTAGATGCCTTTTTTGCCTCTGTGGAGCAGGTTCACAATCCAGAGCTGAAGGGGAAACCAGTGGTTGTGGGCGGAGACCCAAACCGTCGTGGCGTGGTGTCCTCCGCTTCATATGAAGCACGCCCTTTCGGTATACATGCTGGCATGCCTTTATCTCAAGCTCGCCGTTTTTGTCCTCAAGCCACTTTCTTACAGGTCAATCTTAACCGCTACCGACAAGCATCAGCTAAGTTTATGGAAATCCTGACTGCTTTCTCCCCCACTGTTGAGCCATTGGGACTTGATGAGGCTTACCTCGATGCTACTGAATGTCACCAACTTTATGGCTCCCCTGAGCAAATGGCATCGGCGATAAAAAAACGCGTAAATAAGGAACTAAATCTCACTGCCTCAGTAGGCATTTCTACATGCAAAGTAATAGCCAAGATTGCCTCAGACTTATGCAAACCCAATGGGGTGTTGGAGATAGCTCCAGGAAAGGAACGAGACTTCCTAAGCCCACTTCCAGTTTCTAAATTGCCCGGGGTAGGCAAGAAAACGGAGCAGACACTAACCGAAATGGGCATAACTACTATCGGCGAGCTGGCATCATATCCTGAAGAGGGAATAAGGAAAACCTTTGGAATAACCGGAATAACATTGCATCGTTACGCTAATGGCATAGATGACCGAGTGGTAGAACTACCCAGTGAACCTAAATCCATTAACCGCCAAATTACCTTTGCTCACGACACCCTGGACCAGCGTTTCCTCGAGTCTAATTTGCACCAATTATGTAGCGAGAGCACGGCCAAGTTGCGGTCCCAAAGTAAACTGGCAGGTTGCATTGCTATAAAACTCCGATATGCTGATTTCGAAACAATCACTCGTCAGGTTAGCTTAACAGAGGCTAGCAACGCCACCCAGGTTATCTTCACCACCGCTCTGCAATTGCTGAACAAAACCCTGCGGGAGAAACAAAAACCAATCCGCCTTATCGGTATTAAAGTATCAACCCAGACTGGCAAGGAGAAACAACTCTCCCTATTTGATACCCAGGCAGAAAAGCAGGGATGCCTGGAGAACGCTATCGTCAGAATTCGAAAAAAGTATGGTCCGAAATCCATCAAAACAGGCAAACACATCTCTATTTGAAGCACTTAATTGCTACCCAATGTCATTCTGAAGGAGCCCTTCGCTCCCCCTGTCATTCTGACCCTGACTCTGAACGAAGTGAAGAGGAAGGGGAAGAATCTCACCGCTCAGGACAGGCTCCGCGACTGAAGAATCTCCTCTCCCTCGAAGGGACTGACTGCAGTGCGTGGCTTTAGCCTCGTGCACGACCCTGAAGGGTCGCACTACAAAACAGCAGTCAGTGGTCAGCACTCAGCTGAAAGCTGACAGCTGATAGCTACAAACAGCAATGTAGTTGCCTGATTCATCAGGCGCCAATTTGCCCAATAAATTGGGCAACTACATTTTAAAACTATGCCTCGCAATGATACGCCCTTCTTGTCATTGCGAGCCGAGGGCGTGGCAATCCCTGTTCCGAGCATAAGCGAGAAATCCGTTGGCTAACGGATGGACGAGCACACGGGCTTGTCTTTAGCTTTCATCAAAAGTATAATTGCGCCAGACTACTGAAGGGAGAGGAAAATGCCACCTTATGCTTTTTTTCAAAAACAGTTCATGCCCCTGGCGGAAGCCAAAATTGGAATCCTGACTCATGCTTTCCACTATGGCACTGCCTGCTTTGAGGGCATTCGAGGAAACTGGGATAGCGAATACGAAAGATTTTGCATCTTCAGAATCGAAGACCACTACAAACGCATGCTCAATGGCTGTCGCTTGTTGAAAATCAGCTTGCCTTATTCCCTTGATGAATTATGTCAATTAACCGTAGAGAGTGTGGAGAGAAGCAATTACCATGAAGATATATACATCCGCCCCATGGCATATAAGAGTTCTGAAGCTATCGGGGTTCGCCTTCATGATTTAGAAGATGATTTTCTGATTATTGTGACCACGCTTCCTGCTTATCTTGATACTCAAAATGGCGTTCGGTGCTGTACTTCGTCATGGCGTCGGGTCGACGACACCATGATACCCGCCCGAGGAAAAATTTGCGGTATCTATGTTAACAGCGCACTAGCCAAGACCGAGGCACTGGAAAATGGCTATGATGAAGCGATATTATTGACTCACGATGGACATGTCTCCGAGGGCACTGGCGAAAATATCTTCCTGGTCATCGACGGAAGGCTAGTTACCCCTCCCTCATCAGACAATATCCTCATGGGAATTACCAGAGATACAGTTATGAAGCTAGCCAAAAATGAACTGGGCATAGATAACATAGAGAGAACTGTTGATAGAAGCGAGCTCTATCTTGCCGAAGAATGCTTCTTCAGTGGCACTGCAGCTCATATCACTCCAATCATTGAAATTGACCACCGTATCATAGGCACAGGTGAAATCGGTAAAATAACCTCTGAATTACAGAATTTGTTCAGTCAAGTAATACTGGGAAGGAATCCTAAATACGCTGAGTGGTATACGCTGGTGGGCAAACATAAACCTGTGAAGACGTGATTTTTATGACATCCGTCTGATGACAGCAACTACCTTCCCCTGGATATCAATATTATCAGCGGAAGTGTAAATAGGGTTAATCTGGCTATTTGCCGACTCAAGGCGAACACGCTCTCCCTCTCTAAATAATTTTTTAAGGGTAATTTCCTGCTCCTTTTTGAGCCAGACTGCCACCATATCACCTTCCTCAACATTATCTATGCAATTCAATAACACGATATCCCCATCCCCTATCAAGGCATCCACCATGGATTCACCCTTCACCTTAAGAGCATAAACATTGCCTTCCCTTTGAATTAAGCCCTTGCTTACCTCCAGTCCTTCATCGGAGGTAACAGTACTTGTAGCGGAATCAGGCACACGAATAGGCTCACCAGCAGCTATCACTCCTGTTATAGGTATATAAACAAGCCTCCTATCTAAAAGCTCAATCCCTCGCGATATATCGCTTTGACGCCGAATATAACTTGCTTTCTCCAATTTATTCAGATTATAAACTACCACCGAGGTAGAACTTATATTACATCCCTTGGCGATATCCCTGACGCTAGGAGGATAACCATTATCACGCAAATACTGGCGAATAAAGTTTATAATCTGTTTTTGCCTTCTGGAAAGAGCTTTAGCAGCCAAAAAGCTAACCCCCTTTCTCCTTCAATATTGCCTGATTTGATTCCCTTGTTAGCTGAGATTTGAGTCTGGCACCCCTATTGCGATGAATAACCCCTTTACTTACCGCCCTATCTATACTGCTTACCACCTTTATCATCTCTTTTTGTGCTAGTTCCATATCCCCAGATGCAATAACCTTCTCCGTTTTACCAATAGCAGTCTTCATCCTACTTTTCACCGCGCTATTCCGTAATCTCCTTTTCTCCGCAACTCGAGCTATTCTAGTAGCAACTTTACCTCTGGACATTCACTTCTCCTTTTCTTCTCACATTTACTACGCCCCAAAGGGAGTAAATTTTAGATATCAAGTTAGCTAATTGAGAAGTACCTCTTACTTCCAAACTAAACTTTAATGAGGTAGTATCATCATGATCCGCCATATTAACATCGGTGATATTCACTCCCTCGCCGGCAATGATAGCACTAATATCCCGAACCAAGCCTACCCTATCCCAGGCATCAACTTGAATAGCCACCGGGTAAACTTGCTCCACCTCACCCCAATCCACCTCAATCAGTCGCTCCTTCTCCACTTCATTAATGATATTAGGGCAATCCCGACGATGCACGGTGATACCACGACCTTGAGTAATATAACCGAGAATTTTATCCCCTGGCAAGGGATGGCAACAATTTGCCAGCTGCGTGACCAGGTTGCCTATACCTAGCACTTTAATGCTCGCCGGACTAATCTTTTTCGCAGGATGAACTTCGACCAGCTCTTCAGGCTGCTCTTCACTTACAGTTAACCTTGCTATTACTTGAGAGGGATTAAGGCTACCACACCCGATAGCAGCAAAAAAGTCATCCCCATTTTTAAAACCAAATAGCGGTGCCACTTCGTCAACGCTCGGGAGGGTAACATCCGATTTTCTAAGTTCCCGCTCCAGAAATTGCTTTCCCACTTCAATGCTTTGAGCCCTATCTTGCTTCTTAAACCATTGGTGGATTTTTGCCCGTGCATGAGAGGTTTTAACATAGCCAAGTTCAGGATTTAGCCAATCCAGACTGGGACCCTTTTCCCCCTTAGCAGCAATAATTCCCACCACGTCACCATTATTGAGGTTATAGTTCAATGGCACTAATCGCCCATTTACTTTTGCCCCCACACAGCGATAACCCAGGTCGGTATGGATGCGAAATGCGAAATCCAAAGGCGTTGCCCCTTTGGATAATTCCTTTATCTCGCCTTTGGGAGTAAAAACAAATACTTGCTCGGCGAGAATATCGGTTTTAACGGATTCCAAAAATTCCTTGCTGTCAAACTCATCTCGCCACTCAACCAGCTGAGGCAGCCAGGCTACCCCCCTAAAAGACTCCCCTTCTTTTTCCACCTCCTTATAATGCCAATGGGCAGCTAATCCATGCTCAGCAATTCGGTCCATTTCATAAGTTCGAATTTGTACCTCTAGTGGACTCCCGCGATATATTACCGTGGTATGTAGAGACTGATACCCATTCCCCTTAGGATTAGCAATAAAATCATTAAATTCTTCAGGTAGCGGGTGCCAAAAATTGTGAACTATTCCTAGAGCCTTATAGCAGTCTGAAACTGAATTAACCAGTATACGTAAGCCCAAAAGGTCATAGATATCGCCAAAATCCTTGCCCTGCGAAGCATATTTCCCCATTTTCCGATAGATACTATAAACATGCTTTGGCCTGCCAAAAGCTGCTGCCTCTACACCAGCTTTGTTCAATTCCTCGCTTAACGCTTGGATAGCCTCGTTTACAAAGCCTTCTCTTGCCTCTCGTTTCGAAGCTACCAAACGAGCAATTCGATGATATTGCCGTGGCTCCAAATAACGAAAAGCCAAATCCTCTAACTGCCATTTTACGCTCTGTATACCCAGTCGATGCGCTAGAGGAGCGTATATCTCCAAAGTCTCTTGAGCAATAGCGAGGCGTTTCCCCCGCGGCAAAACTCCAAGAGTGCGCATGTTATGTAACCGGTCAGCTAATTTTATATATATAACCCTTAAATCCTCCGCAGTGGCTACAAGCATCTTGCGCAGATTTTCCACTTGAAGCTCTCTCTTAGCTGTGCCTCCATAAACTGGCTTTGACAACTTGCTCAATTTCGTGGTGCCCCATACCAATTTAGCTACTTCATCACCAAAGTTAATCTTGATTTCATCCATTGAGACTCCACAATCCTCGGGAACATCGTGCAGCAAGGCGGCCGTTAGAGTAGTGGCATCAAATTGAAGCTCAGCTAAAATCATTGCCACACCGAGAGGATGTTCCAGGTAAGGCTCTCCTGATTTCCGTAATTGCCCTCGGTGTGCCTCACGAGCAAAATTGTAGGCTTTCTCAACCAGTGCTACCTGCTCTTCTGGTAGATATGCTCTCGCTTTGGCTAAAAGCTGCGTCTCTTCCATTAAATTCATCATACCTTAAATACCAAAAACAAGGCAAATTCCTTTACAGAGAGTGTTTACTAATTGGCAATAAATGTCACTCTGCCCCTGAGTCCTGAGGTGAGGAAGGAACTGAAGGAGAAGAGTCTAAAAGAGATTCTTCGCCCGTAGGGCTCAGAATGACAAGTAGGGTTGCTAAACAGTCCCTTTACATCCTTCCCGCTCTCTTGTATTCTACAAGTCAAGGAGTTTCTTTGTTCAAAGCACCTCGTGGCACAAGAGATATCTTACCCCAGGAAAGGGCTTACTGGCGCTATATCCAGGAAAAAGCGGGCCACCTCTGTCAACTTTACGGTTACCAGCCTATCAGCACGCCTGTTTTTGAAGATTACCAACTCTTTGCCCACGCCGCACCTGATGGCACGGACATCATTAAGGAAATGTATGTATTTAAGGACAGAAGTGGGCAGGAGCTGGCTTTAACGGCGGAGGGAACTGCGCCAATTTGCCGCGCTTACCTTGAACATGGACTGTTTAATTTACCTCAGCCGGTAAAACTATATTATGTTACCCCCGCCTTCAGATACGAGCGCCCTCAGGCAGGACGCTATCGCCAACACCATCAATTTGGCGTTGAAACAATAGGTGATGCTGACCCTGCCCTTGATGCCGAGGTGATAGAGCTGATGCATCGTTTCTTATCTTCCCTGGGGCTTTCAGGGCTTTCCATTGAAATAAATAGCATTGGCTGCCGACAATGTCAGCCTGCCTATGTAGAGGCATTAAAGAAATACTATGTGGATTACAAGAACCAATTATGCCCCGACTGTAAGGTCAGATTAGCCAGAAATCCCCTGCGACTCCTCGACTGCAAGGAAGCCTCCTGCCAGGAAATAATAGCAGGAGCACCAAAAATCACGGACTACCTTTGCTCTGAATGCCAGACTCACTTTCAAAGCGTCCAAAAATATTTAGCTGAAATGGGGATAGTTTGCCAACTAAATCACCGGCTAGTCCGTGGACTGGATTACTATACCAGAACAGTCTTTGAAGCTAAGCCTGAAGGGGAAGGAGTACAAATCGCCCTTGTCGGAGGTGGTCGCTACGATAATCTCATTGAGGAATTGGGGGGCAAGCCCACCCCGGCAGTTGGCTTTGCCGCTGGCATAGAAAGGATTATTATTACCTTAAAAGACCAGAATATAGCTATCCCTCCCCTCCCTGAACCTGTTGTTTATGTTGCCTATCTTGGAGCAGAAGCCAAATTAGAGGCAATAAAACTTGTTTCCAGATTACGCCACGAAGGCATCGCTACCATCCAGGCTACTGGAGACAAGAGTTTAAAAGGTCAACTGCGACAGGCTAATTCGCTAGGCGTCAAATATACTGTTATCATTGGAGAAAGGGAGATGGAAAATAAAACAGCGGTATTGCGAGATATGGCGAGCGGAGAACAAAAAAACATCTCCTTAAGTGAAATAGCAAGGTTAATTAAAAAGAGATAAGAACAAAGCACAAAATGTAGTTTTCTATCCATAGATGTGCTATAATAAACATACAGATATGGTATTCCGACAAATTGGTCACTTAGAATTCCAATGTTCCCCCTAGCTAGATGAACCCCAATCAGATATGGCACAAGATGAGCTGAACAACAAACCAAATAACGAGTATCGCGCTGAAGATATCCAGATCCTGGATGAGATAGAAGCAGTCCGCCTCCGCCCTGGAATGTATATCGGAAGCACCGACCGCGGAGGACTACATCAACTCCTCTATGAAATAGTATATAACAGCATAGATGAAGCACTGGCTGGTTCTTGTGACCAAATTGAGGTGACCATTCACCAAGATAACAGCGTCACCGTGGTGGATAACGGAAGAGGCATCCCTGTTGACATTATCCCGGAAACGGATATTACCGCGTTACAAGCAGTGATGACCCACCTACACGCTGGAGCAAAGTTTGGGGGAGCTGCTTATGAAATATCAAGCGGATTACACGGCGTTGGCGCTTCGGTGGTGAATGCTCTATCTGCCTGGCTTAAAATCGAGGTTGGAAGGGAAGGAAAGACATATCATCAGGAATATCAGCGAGGCATTCCCACAGGAGATATAGAACTCATCGGCGATGCTCAAAATACCGGCACTAAAGTTACCTTCCTCGCCGATGAATTGATCTTTGAGGATATCAACTACGACTTCAACACAATTTGCCAGCGTCTGAAAGAACTGGCTTTTTTGAATAGTGGAGTGGAGTTAGCAGTCAGAGATGCGCGCAGCAATGTAGAAAGAACGTTTTACTTCGAAGGCGGTATCGCTACGTTGATTTCCCGGCTAAACAAAAATAGGACGATTATACATCCTGAGCCCATCTTACTAAAGGATTCAGCCAACAGCACTGCGATTGAGATAGCCTTGCAATACAACAATAGCCCCATAGAGTCCACCTTCTCCTTTGCCAATTGTGTTAGCACCAGAGATGGAGGCAGTCACCTTACCGGGTTCCGTTCCGCATTGACCCGTGTCTTGAATGATTACGCACGGAACAATAAATTTATCAAAGATATCGAGGCTAACCTAACCGGGGACGATGTCCGGGAAGGGCTGGTAGCAGTTATCAGCGTAAAGCTACCCCAGCCTCAGTTTGAGGGGCAAACTAAGGCAAAACTGGGCAATCCTGAAGTAAAAAGTCAAGTGGAATTTGTGGTTGCCAATGGCTTATCCCTTTATCTGGAGCAACATCCAGACGATGCAAGGGCAATTATCGGCAGATGCCTCATTGCCGCTAAAGCAAGGGAAGCAGCACGTAAAGCACGTGAGCTCGTATTTAAGAAAAGCAGCTTCGAAATATCAGTCCTGCCAGGGAAGCTGGCCGATTGTTCCGAAAAAGACCCATCCTTATGCGAGCTTTACTTAGTTGAAGGTGAGTCAGCCGGTGGTTCAGCTAAACAGGGACGCGACCGCCGATTCCAGGCTATCCTCCCCCTTAAAGGCAAAATACTTAATGTGGAGAAAGCCACTAAAGATAAGATTGTGCAACACGAAGAGATAAGAGCCGTGGTCACCGCATTGAGAGCAAATACTGATGGACAACCTGACCTCTCCAAGCTTAGATACCACAAAATAATCATTATGACCGATGCTGATGTCGATGGCGCTCATATCCGCACCCTGTTGCTCACCTTCTTCCATCGCTACATGTTAGAGCTAATCACCCACGGATACCTTTACCTCGCCCAACCTCCTCTTTATCGCATCCATGCTGGTAAACAATCATCTTGGATTTACTCTGAGCAACAAAAAGAAGAAGTGCTCAAACAACTGGGGAATACTAAATCCGAAACGCAACGCTATAAGGGACTGGGGGAAATGAACCCTGAACAACTATGGGAAACGACCATGAATCCCGAGACCAGAACGCTGCTGAAAGTAACCTTGGAAGACGCTATGGCTGCAGACCATATATTCACCCTGCTAATGGGACCCGAGGTAGCCCCACGTAAGAGTTTTATTCAAGCTCACGCACAAAGCGTCAAAAACCTGGACATTTAAATAGAACCGCGCTACCCGCGATATAACCGATACTTTGCGATATATTTCTCTACTTTATCAGGCACAAGATAGCGAATCGATAACCCTCGAGCGAGACGTTCTCTAATTTGCGAAGAACTAATATCAATTATCGGGGTAGCAACATAGCTGACCCTGTCGCTCACACCCGGAATAGAGCGCTCTAAATCCTTTAAATTTGGTGAACCTAAATCTACTCTGGGCACAATGGCTAACTTGCATAGTTCGATTAGCTTCTTCGGTTCCTTCCACTGGGGAAACTGAGCCAGGGCATCACACCCAAGAATAAAAAACAAATCCACCTGAGCACCTAACCGATTCCTGAGTTCCAGTATGGTATCTATAGTATACGATGGTCTGGAGCGCTCCACCTCCACTTCGCTCAGTTTGAAGTGGGGGTTACGGAGAATAGCTAGACGCACCATCTCTATACGGTGAACCACCAGTGTAATATCATGGTCTACCTTAAGCCAAGGCTGACCCGCAGGCACAAAAAGAACTTCATCCAACCCTAACTCTACTCTCACCCCTTCAGCAATAATAAGATGCCCTATATGAACAGGGTCAAATGTGCCCCCTAAAACCCCTACCTTCATAGATTCACCAGTAGTTTATTAACACATATCATAATTATTATTATAACTATCTACTTTTATTTTTAGTGATAATAATAATAAGGATACCGTATCCTGCAAAATGAGGGGAAGTTTAACGAAGGAAAGTTCATAAATGACTCTCAAGTTTTTAATATTTTATCCACAGATTATTAGTAAGAATTATCAATTTTTTGTTTAATTTCATTGATTTGCCTTTTCAGCTTGGAATTAACACTCAATTCGCCAGTTATTTTTTTATAACCATAGAGTATTGTGGCATGATTCCTATTACCCAATACCTTGCTAATCTCAACGAAGGAATAATTTCCTTCCTCTCTCAAAAGATATGCTGCAATTTGGCGTGCTAAAGCAGTCTCCCTATCCCTCTTTCTGCCTAGCAATTGTTCCAGTGGACAATCAAAATAATCGGCTACTGTGTGTATTATTAATTTACAATCATCGATGCTTTTATTAGTTGTTAATAATTTTATGACTATTTGTGGAGTTACGCTAAGCCCGGTTAACTTGGTATAGGCATCGAGGTATGTTAGAGCGCCTTCAAGCTGGTAAACGTTATCCTGTGTCTTCTGTGCGATAAATCGCAATGTCTCTTCGATGATTGGGAGTTTCTTTTCTCTTGATTTAGCTTGAAGTATAGCTAAGCGTGTTTCAAAATCGAGGGGGTGAATTTGAGTAACAAGACCACATTCCAGGTGTGACCTTAGCCTGCTGCTAATTAAGGACATCTCTTTAGGAGCACGGTCAGCAGCGATCACGATCTGGCAATTATTATGGTAAAGCTCATCGAAGGTGTGAAAGAAAAATTGTTGAGTCTGCTTTTTATTATTTAGCAGTTGAAAATCATCGAAAAGTAATATATTTACCGGAGTGAATTTGCTTCGGAAACGGGCTACATCATTTTGCTTGACTGCGAGCACAAATTCATTGGTGAATTGGTCAGCGGAGGAGTAAACCACGTTCAATCCCCTTTCTATCGCAGCATGCCCGATAGCATGTAATAAGTGAGTCTTGCCATGACCGGTGTCTCCGTGAATGATGAGTGGATTATAGACCAGCGATGGTTTCTCACTTACCTCTGTTGCTGCAGCATAAGCAAGGCGGTTACACTCACCCACCACAAATCTCGTAAAAGTGTATTTCGGGTTAAATTGGTAGGTTTTTGCCTTGGTGGTTACTCCTCCATCGCTCTGCAATGGCTTCTCTCTAGGCAGCGTTGGCTGCTGTACCACGAATTGGACCTCTAAGTTTTTCCCTAAGATAACGGCAAGGGTCTTCTTTATCAATGAATAAAAGCGTTTTGTAAGACACTCCGCGATGAAAGTATTGGGGACGCTAATGACGAAGACGTCGTTTTCATAATTCATGCCCTGACTATCCCTAAGCCAGGTATCATAGTTTATTCTGTTAACCTGGAATTGAAGCTCTCCTAAAGCTCTTGCCCAGGTCTCTTTTGCCGAAAAAGGTTCACTCATAGAAACAAATTATCATTAACCACACAGGAATTAAGCGGAGAATGTGGAAATCAAGTTATCAAATGATTTCCCCCCCCTCTAGGGGGGTTTTGACATAACGAAAAAAAAATTTGAAAATACTCTTGAGTTGGCTATGCAGGTTATTTTTATGGGCACCCCGCAGTTTGCCGTGCCAGTATTGGAATCTTTGCTTAATGGTTCTTACCAGGTGGTGGCAGTATGCGCCCAACCTGATAAGCCTACTGGAAGAAAGCGGGAACTTATTCCTTCGCCGGTAAAAGCTCTAGCTCTGGAGCGCCATATCCCTGTTATGCAACCAGAGACTTTCAAGTCACCCCAGGCTGTGGAGGAACTAACTCGATTCTGCCCCGATTTAATCGTGGTTGCTGCTTTTGGTCTCATTCTTCCTCCTGCGGTGTTATCCCTGCCCCGGTTTGGTTGTCTTAATGTTCATCCTTCATTATTGCCCCGTCATCGTGGGCCATCACCTGTGGCTGGTGCTATTCTTGATGGGGATGAAATTACCGCCGTCACCATCATGTTACTGGATGCAGGACTGGATAGCGGCCCCATTTTAGCTCAGAGGGAGATGCCTATCTTACCTGAGGACACCACGGGCTCGCTCACGGACAAACTGGCTCAACTGGGAGCGGCTCTTTTGCTGGATATTTTGCCTGGATGGCTTGAGGGCAAGATTAAGCCGCAACCTCAGGATGAAAGCAGAGCTACTTACACCAGGCTGATAACCAGCAGGGATGGTGAGATAAACTGGCATCTTCCCGCTGTGAAAATCTGGCGAATGGTAAGGGCTTATAACCCATGGCCAGTTTGCTATAGCTGGTGGTGCGGCAAAAGGATTAAAATCTACAGTGCTATCCCTTTGGAGGATGTAACTCAAGGAAAGGTAGGGGAGGTGGTGGCTTTGCCTTCGTCACCCGGAGTGGGTGTGGTCACCGGCGATGGCATCCTTGAGCTTGATGAGGTGCAGCTGGAGGGGAAAAGGGAGATGTCAATTACTGAGTTTTTGAGAGGGCAGAGGGACTTCATTGGCTCAGTCCTGGGTTGATGGCGCTAGCTTATTTGACTTGATTTCTATTTAAGTAATAATATTTTTCACGAGGATTGAGAGATGTTTTTCTTGTTTGACCCAATGTGGTTTTTATTTATGATACCCCCGTTTATATTCGTGATTTACGCTCAGGTGAAGGTAAATTCGGCATTCAAGAAATATTCCCGGGTGCGCAATATGCACGGGGTTACTGGAGCGGAAGTAGCTGGGACACTTTTAAGGGATAATGAGCTGGATGATGTCAGGCTGGAGCGGATAAAAACCAAGTTAGGCGACCACTATGACCCCAGAAACAAGGTGTTGCGACTCTCTCCCGAGGTCTATTCCACACCTTCAGTGGCAGCATTGGGAATCGTGGCTCATGAAATCGGGCATGCTGTTCAGGATAAGAGTGGTTACGCCTTTTTGAGATTTCGCACTGCTCTGGTTCCCGCAGCCAATATCGGCAGCCAGTTGGGTTGGATATGCGTCATAATCGGTCTGTTTCTTTATCTTCTCGCCGGTGAATTTGGTCTAACCGTTGTTTGGGCTGGTATTTTCCTATTTGCCCTGGCGGTTCTTTTTTCCTTGATTACCCTTCCTGTGGAGTTTAATGCCAGCAATAGGGCTCTTCATATGTTGCGTGGCAGCGGTTTAGTCTCCGTTGAGGAATACAGTGGTGCCCGGGCTGTCCTTTCTGCAGCAGCTCTAACCTATGTAGCTGCCTTCTTCATGGCACTAGCTCAACTGATGTATTTCGTGTTGCTCGCCATAGGGCTGGGACGACGATAGCCTTTGTTATCTAAATTCGATCCTCAATGCCATATTTGCGTAAACGAATGTCGGCTACCCCCGAATGGCAGGAGCTATTGCGGACTCCGCTATAACGAACGGAATAGGCTCGAAGGCGCCTCCGCTTCTCGGGGGCGATTACTAAGGATGTGGCTTATACTTAATCCCTACTGCTTGCTTGTCAAAGTTGCTTACTGTCTCTAAGCTCGTTGTAGCACTCGCTGCAATATACCGGTCTACCTTCACGAGGCTGGAACGGTACTTCCGTGGCTTTACCACACCGGGCACACACTGCGGGAAACATTTCGCGGTTGAAGCTGCCTCCATAGCGCTGGGATTTCCTTGCTCTGCGGCATGCCGGGCAACGCTTGGGCTCATGAACATAGCCTTTAGAAGCAAAGAACTCTTGTTCCTCAGCGGTGAAAGTGAAATTAGCCCCACAATCAGCGCACTCGAGCGTTTTGTCTTCGTAACCCATTGAATGACCTCCTCTCTATTAAATTGTTAGGTAGAGTCTCGGTCACCCAGCACCTTGAATAATTTAACCCGGTATGTAATGACCTAGTACTAACTCCAACGGAAACATTATATACCACAACGCTTTATATTGCAAGAGCCTGTACTGGTTCAGATAGATAAGTGACACCTCAAAGAAAGTCAAAAGGCAAAAATCAAAATGCAAAATGACAGAGCAAAAATGAAAAAAGTCAGTATGGAGCTGAAGGCTGATAGCTACTAAATGGGGATTTGTTTGGAATTTAGTGCTTTGAGTTTAGGATTTAACTTGGAGATTGCTTCGTCGTCCGTCGCTTGACGGACTTCCTCGCAATGACAAAAAGAGGGGGCTAATGTGGCACTAATCATGTGAACGAGTGCGCTTGATTTAGCTTTTAAGGACAATGTGGTAAAATCTTCATTGATTAGCTATGCCAGTTTACGAATACCGTTGTAATTCTTGCCACCGGAAGATTAGTTTATATCACCCTAAGTTTTCTTCGGATGCCCCTGCTTGCCCTCACTGCGGGGGTGAACTTAAGCGGATATTTTCCACTTTCGCCATGCATAAGACCTACAAGGATGTTTATGACGATATACTTTCCGACCGGAACTTGACCGAAGGGATGATGCGTAATGACCCTAAAGCTTTGAGTGAGTGGAACAAGCGAATGACTGGTGGTGAGGAGACCCCTCCTGATTATGAGGAGATAACGAGAAGGATGGAGAGGGGAGAGTGGCCTGCTGAACAGATTGAGCAAAAGAGAAGAGAGGTAACGGGCACGCCCGAGCCACCGAAGAAAGAAGAGGATTAACAAGGAGGGAAGGTGCCGATTTATGAGTTTATCTGCCATAATTGTCATAAAAGGACCAGTGTTCTGGTAAGGAGCGTCTCGGAGTCTATTACCCCCGTCTGTCACTTTTGTGGCAGTGCTAATTTATCCCGTACCGTATCAAGCTTTGCCTACCATAAGTCACTGCAAACTGTATGGGAGGATAGTGGTGAGCCGTCATCGCATCCCAGCGATGATTATTACAAAGACCCCCGCAATATCGGTCGCTGGGCCGAGAAAAAATTCAAGGAGATGGGCGAAGAAATGCCTACCCATCTTAAGGAGGAAATACAAGCAGCCCGAGAAGGTGTAATGCCCGAACCGCTGAAGGATTTGCAGAATGCCTCACCAACCGCTTCGTATAGTTGATGCCAACCTTAACCGTGCTGCTGAAGGGTTACGCGTTCTGGAAGATGTTGCCCGCTTCATTCTTAATGACGCGGTATTGAGCCAGCAGTTAAGGACTATTCGGCATAATCTGGCCGATGCCGGCAGGTCATGGGGCATAATTCTTCTGGAGGAAAGGGACTCGGAACGTGATGTCGGTAGAGAAAATGCCACTGCAAACCCCCCATCTGCCGTTGCGAACTCCCCCTCTGTCATTGCAGACCGTCCCGCTGTCATTGCGAGCCGAAGGCGAAGCAATCTCAACAAGCAGTCCTATCCCGATTTAATCAGCCTTGTTGAAGCCAATGCTAACAGGGTGGAGGAGTCGCTGCGGGTGCTGGAGGAACTGGCCAGGCTAAGTGAGTTAAGCTCGAAACTGGATGCTGCGAAATTCGAGCAGGCAAGATTCAGCCTTTATTCGGTGGAGAAGGAGATGGTTTCCCGACTAACACGGCAGGATAAGGTAAAACAGCTGACCGGGCTTTATGTCATTCTGGACAAGCAGGCTGTGGCTGGCAGGGATGAATTGGAGGTAGCCACCGAGATTATTCAAGGAGGTGCCAGGGTTATCCAGCTTCGGGATAAACAGAGCTACAAGGGGGAATTGCTGCCTATTGCCCAGGGACTTAAGGAATTATGTACAAAGTCAGGCGTTTTATTCATCGTCAACGATTATCTTGATTTAGCACTGGCTGTTGATGCCGATGGTCTCCATCTGGGCCAGAAGGATTTGCCCGTTCATGTTGCCCGGAAAGAATTGCCCATAGATAAAATAATTGGCAGCTCGGTTACCACGGTATCACGGGCAATCGAGATGAGGGATGAAGGAGCGGATTACATTGCTGTAGGTTCGATGTTCCCCACAAAGGGGAAGGAAGGAGCGGTGGTCGTCGGGCTGGATATGCTCAAGCAGGTCAGGCAAGCAATATCCTCGCCATTGGTGGCTATCGGCGGCATCGATGAACGTAATGTTGGCGAGGTAATCGCTGCCGGCGCTGATTGTGTCGCTGTGATTAACGCCGTATTAGGCAAATCGGATACCCGAAAAGCCACCAGACAATTAGTCAGCCAGATAAAGGGAGCAAAAAGAAAATGCCAGGGTTATCAGACGAGTTAGAAGCTGTTGCCGGAGAGATTCGCTCCTACTTCACCGCTGAGGATGAAGCTCGGGAGAAGGCTTTGCGCCTCTGCCGTCAGATAATTCGCAATAGCGCCAATGCCATAAGGGCTGTTCATCGACAGGAGATGGATAAGGCAAGACAAGTTCTTGATTCAACTTACAGTTTGGTTCAGGAGATAAACGATAGCCTCAATGACCATCCCGCTTTGCTCCACTCAGGATTCGTTCATGATGCTAAAAAGGAATTCGCTGAAGGGAGCATCACCTTCGCTTTGATTGCCGGTGATAAGCTTCCCAAACCTGAGGCGATAGGTGTTGATTACGCTGCCTATCTCAACGGACTTGGTGAGGCGGTGGGCGAATTGAGGCGCTATTTATTGGATAGCATGAGAAGAGGTGATTTCTCCCGCTGCGAGGAATTGCTAAACGCTATGGACGACGTTTATGGCACATTGATGACCATGGACTTCACTGAAATCATCACTCATGGCTTGAGGCGGACCACCGATGCCATTCGAGGCATTATTGAGAGAACTCGCGGCGATGTGACCATGGCTTTGCGGCAAAAGGAACTGGAAGCAAAGCTGGGTAAACAGTAACTGTTTATTAATTGAAGGAGGTAATCATGGAAAACTCGCGCGATGCTATATTAGAAAAGGCGTTTGAGTCTGCCCGCAAATACGAGATGAACTATACCGGGTGTGCCCAGACCACCATTGCTGGCATCTTCGATGCCCTGGGCATTGAAAATGATGATGTGTTCCGAAGCGCAAGCGGGCTTGCGGATGGATTGGGCTTAACCGGCGATGGTTCATGCGGTGCCCTTGTTGGCGGTGCCATGGTGATTAGTTACCTCTTTGGACGGGAAAAGAAGGACTTTCCTGACATGTTGAAACCCATGAGGTCATATATGATGGTTAAGAAACTCCACGATAGATTTGTGGAACAATATGGGTCATGCCGGTGCTATGATATCCAGAAGCGCCTTATGGGCAGGACCTTTAATCTATATGAGCCATCAGAGCTGGAAAAAGCCGCTGAGGCTAAGATGTTTGCTCATTGTTCCAAGGTTGCCGGTACCGCTGCCAGGCTGGCTGCAGAGATAATACTGGACGAAAGGGAGCGCCAAAAAGACGAAAAATAATAAGGAGGTAGCCATGGCTCAAGATGTATGGAAGACAAAAGAAGAGCAATTGGATAGGTATTTAAGGCTGGATACATTTCCTCTGGGTGTGAAGTTCCTGAAAAAGGGAGATGCATTCCCGGAAAAGACAACGACGCTCTCAAGCATGGGGATAAAGATTGCCCTGTGCCAGGCAACAAATCTTGCCCGAAGATGGAAATGGTCTATGGGGATTGAAAAAGATGACATAAATTGTATCCCGGCTCTTGTTGGCTTTGGCTGGAGACAGCCTGAAAACATAGACGCACTAGTAGATTTCCTTATGAGCATGGGTTATTTTGAGACAAAAGATGCTGCTATAAAAACCCTTGAGAAAATGACCATAATGGAGCCAAATCGATTTGAAAAACTTTATATATCTCCCCTTTCAAGGACGAAACTTGACCCGGATGTAGTGGTTATATATGGCAATCCGGCACAAATGATGAGACTCGCCCAGGGCTATATCTATAAAAGGGGTGGGGTTGTTACCTCTGAGACAACCCTGGGATTTACCTGTGCCAGTGAGATGATATGGCCATTGAAAGAAGGAAATGCCTGTTTCATCCATCCTGGCAGGGGAGAAAGGGTGCTCGGGCTTACCCAGGACCACGAGATGGCGTTTAGTCTACCTGCATCCCAGGTGGATGACTTAATAGTAGGTCTTGAGGCAACGCATAAAGGAGGCTCACGCTACCCTGTTCAGAGTTATCTGTTATTTGAGCCCATGCAGATCCCGCAGTTTGAAGAGCTTGAAAAACACTTAAAGCCCTAGAGGTTAGGTTACAAAACTCCCCAAGCCTGAACGAAATAGCGTGGTGGTTAGTTCAGGGCATCGCCTGAAAAAGGTGGTTGAAAGCGGCGAGCGGTTTATCTGCTACTGCCGGGTGGTATAATAAGCCCGCAAAGTCTTCAGGCTATCCGAAGTTAGGCGAGAGTTTCAAGGTTGATTCTGGAGACATGAACAGGAGACAAAAAAGTTTATCTTCATAAATGTTGTAAAATGTATACAGAAAAAACTCAAGAGGGGTAATCATGGAAAATAAAACCATGTATACAACAAAGGAGGCAGCCGACTACCTCGGGGTAAGTCCATCTACCATTTATCGTATGGAAAAACGTGGGTTGCTTTCTCCTACAAAAACTCCAGGAGGGCGAAGAGGATTCAGTCAAAAAGACGTTGAAGAATGGTTAAGAACCCCCCAAAGTTTTGAGAGCCCGCTGATAAGAGAAACGCCTGCTCCTTATGAGATTAGCGCTAAGGCTGAACCCTATTTTCAAGAAGATTCAATACAGATTTACAGTGCTGATTTTTTGAGAACAAATTGTGTTAAAGAAGGAACGGTTGATTTGATTGTTACTTCTCCTCCATATAACGTGGGAATTAAGTACAATTCTCACGATGATAAAATGTCCTACGAACATTATTTATCTTTTACAAGAGAGTGGCTTACTAGGTGTTATAGACTGGTAAAGGATGATGGAAGATTTTGTCTAAATATCCCTCTTGATAAAAACAAAGGTGGACAACAAAGTGTATGTGCTGACATCACAACAATTGCAAAGCAAGAGGGATGGAAATATCATTCCACAATCGTTTGGAATGAGCAAAATATTTCCAGACGAACTGCATGGGGTTCATGGCTTTCTGCTTCAGCCCCTTTTGTTATTGCTCCAGTTGAAGTTATTGTTATTCTTTACAAAGACCGGTGGAAGAAGATTAGTGGCAGTAGAAAATCAGATATTAGTAAAGAAGAGTTTATGGAGTGGACAAATGGTGTGTGGAATTTTATGGGTGAGAGTAAAAAAAGAGTTGGACATCCTACACCATTCCCTGTGGAATTACCGAGACGCTGTATAAAACTATTTAGTTTCGTTGGCGACACCGTTCTTGATCCTTTTTTGGGAAGCGGTTCAACTTTAAAGGACGCTTAAAATGAGCTTAAAAAAACATAATGATATCAAAGAAAGTGAAGTTGAAGAAGCACTAGTTTCTAATCTGTTTTACTTAAAAAAGATTTTGAATTTGATTTATGATGTCAAAATAATTGCCCGACAATTAAAACTTAAATCGGGAGAACAGCGTCTCGACTTGTTAATAGCTCACGGTAAGGAACTATGTTTAATTGAATTGAAGGTCACAAGATTTAATGATGAACATATTAATCAGATAAACGATTATCGAGAACAACTCCTTAAATTACAAAGTCAGGGGGAATTAGTTAGTGGCCAACTTCGAGCATTCTTGCTGGTGACTGGATTCAGTCAGAAAGAAAAAGAGTTATGTGAAGCGCATAACATAGAAATTGTCGAATATAAGCCAATAGATGTTCTAAGGGATTATTTCCAGAATTTATCCACTGTTGCACCTTTTTTAAGAATCAAACCCAACGATTATGGGGTTTTCAATCTTGGCTTGATAAATAGAGTCTTAAATGCTCTTAACAATGGAATAGTAAAGCAAGAAGAACTTGCAGAAGTAACAGGTCTATCAAAAGGAAGTGTCCATAATCATTTAAGAGTTGCAAAGGAATTTGGGTTAGTTAGAGAAAGAAATAAACGATACTTTTTGACTGACTTAGGAGACAAATATCTCTCAAGTGGGAATGAAGGTATATTTGCCGATATCCTTTCTAGTGCACAATCTGAAATACTGAAGCAATTTATTGCAAAAGACCCGTTCTATTCCAGCACAGTTTTTGGAATCTATTCAATAGTGGAAAGTGCGTTTATTCTAACAAGGAATAGTTATCCTATTAATTTCAATGATCTAATAAAAATGTTTAGAACAGTCAGTGGTAAAGTATCTGAATGGCGAGCAGAAAAATCCCAACATACGGCAACCTACACATTTTTGAATTTCGCTACCGATTTAGGATTATTAGGGAAAATTGGAAGACAAATTGTTATCACACCTGCTGGGTTCCGATTTATATTGATGTTACAGTTACATAAAAGTATAGAGATGATAGAATCACTTTCATCGAAACAATTGGAGGAAGAATAATGGAACAAGTAATTCCTGAACGAGAATGGAAAATCCTAAATTTTGAACTGTTTGAGAATAAGCCCCCAAATAAGCCTTTTCCAGAAAATATTGTAAGAAGAAGAGAATTACTCTTAATGGCCCAGTGCTTGCTTTCAGATTTTGAGTTTGCAAAATCGAGAAAAGATAAACAATTTTTTGGAGAACTGTATCAAAAAGTAATGGACCTACACTTTGCTTGGAAGATTGAATAGATAGGTTGTTGATCGGGTTGAAGAGCAATACCTTAAATTATA
>DAOUZA010000034.1 GCA_030665785.1 Dehalococcoidia bacterium | reverse complement strand
TTCGATTTCCAGTTCCTCAAAGGTTGCTTTAAGCCCAAGCTTCTTCTCTCCGGGAGCGAGGATAATTTCACCCCCCTAGCCCAATTCATTGAGTTCTGCCAGAGCCTTCCCCAGCCTAAGAAATGGGAGAGCATTGAAGGCGCAGATCACTTTTGGTGGGGATATGAATCAACCGCCGCCATAAAAGTAGCTGCTTTCTTTGACAAAGCACTATAATGCAAAAACTCATTGACGGCACCCGGAAGCTGGGTATAAATCTCAATGACAAGCAGATAACCCAGTTCAAGCTTTACTATCAAGAATTGGTGAGTTGGAACAAAAAGTTTAACCTCACTACGATAACAGATTACCAGGAAGTGCAGATAAAACATTTCCTTGATTCATTAACCGTGACTTTAGCGCTGACAAAAGAAGAATTAAGACAACCTGGGTTCAGCATTATCGATATAGGCACCGGCGCTGGCTTCCCTGGCATACCACTTAATATCTTCCTTCCCGAATCAAGATTGGTGCTTCTTGACTCCAAGGCTAAGAAGGCGACTTTTCTTCAACACATTATTGAGCAGTTGGAATTAAGCCATGCGGAGATAGTGGTTGGCAGAGCTGAAGAAATAGCCCACCAGCCACTACTCCGTCAAAATTTCACCTTGGTTGTCTCCCGTGCTGTAGCTTCCTTGCCCACATTAGTGGAATTAGCGTTGCCTTTCTGTCAAATTGGGGGTGAATTCGTAGCTCAGAAAAAGGGAGAAATCGAGCAGGAAGTAGTCCAGGCAAGTAAAGCCATCGAGGCTTTAGGAGGAAAACTAAAGCAGGTAAAGAAAATAGAGTTGAAAGAACTTAGCGATGAGCGTTATCTAGTAATTATTGATAAAATATGTCCCTCTCCAGAAAAATATCCGCGGCATCCTGGCACACCAATGAGACGCCCACTCTTAAGAGGTGAATAAAGATGTGGCGTAGGAGGAGGAACTAAAGAAGGTGGAGAAGGAAATCGAGGAAATAAGAAAGAGTCCTTAACCTATTTTTGCTTTTTGCTTCACGCTTTCTTATAATGAGATAGATATGGAGAAAGGTAGCTGGAAAGTTAAAACTGGCTTAGCGCAGATGCTAAAAGGCGGGGTAATTATGGATGTAGTTACCGCGGAGCAAGCTAAAATTGCTGAGGATGCTGGTGCATGTGCTGTTATGGCGCTAGAGCGAGTGCCCGCTGATATTCGTGCCAGTGGTGGTGTTGCTCGTATGGCCGACCCAACTATAATTACGGCCATAATGGAAACCGTAAGCATTCCAGTAATGGCCAAGTGCCGCATTGGGCATTTTGTTGAAGCCCAAGTGCTTGAAGCACTCGGGGTGGATTTTATTGATGAATCCGAGGTGCTCACCCCCGCCGATGAAAGCCACCATGTCTGGAAGCATGATTTTAAGGTGCCTTTCGTTTGTGGCTGCCGTGACCTCGGTGAAGCATTACGCCGTATTGCTGAGGGTGCCGCTATGATTAGGACCAAGGGCGAGGCTGGAACAGGAAACATTGTTGAAGCGGTGAGGCATATGCGAGCAGTTCAGGATGAAATCCACAAACTTCAGTCCCTGCCTGAGGAAGAGTTGGTAGCTGAAGCGAAAGCTTTAGGCGCACCTTTCGAATTAGTATTAGAGGTGCATAACACAGGGAAGTTGCCCGTGGTGAATTTTGCTGCTGGAGGTATAGCCACACCTGCTGACGCTGCTTTGATGATGCAACTTGGGGCTGAGGGTGTATTTGTTGGCTCAGGTATTTTTAAGTCAAGTGACCCTCCAGTTAGGGCAAGAGCGATAGTCAAAGCCACCACTCATTATCAAGACCCATCAATTATTGCTGAGGTATCCAAGGGTTTAGGAATTGCTATGTCTGGTCTGGATATAAAAGCTATACCCAAGGAGGAGTTGTTAGCTACTAGAGGCTGGTAGTGAGGATAGGTATCTTAGCCCTACAAGGAGATTTTGCTGAACATATAGCGATGTTATCCCGCTTGGGTGTTGATGCTTTCCCAGTGCGCTTGCCTTCACAGCTCAATAACTTGGATGGTTTGGTAATCCCCGGCGGAGAGAGCACCACCATCAGCAGGCTTATAGCAGAGTATGCCCTGGCTAAACCAATAAGAGAGCTGGCTTATCAAGGTTTACCCATTTGGGGAACCTGTGCTGGTATGGTGCTTCTAGCCAAAGAGATAACCAATTCACCAAATGGAACCCTGGGAATTATGGACATTAGAGTTGAGCGAAATGCCTTTGGGCGGCAGGTAGACAGCTTTGAGGCCGACCTCCCGATTCCTGCATTGGGCAATCATCCTTTCTCTGGCGTTTTCATCCGAGCTCCGATAATTGAACAGGCAGGACCCAAAGTGGAAATATTATGTCAATTACCGGATGGCACGATAGTGGCAGCCAGAGATAAAAACTGCCTTGCTTGCTCTTTTCATCCTGAATTAACTGATGACCTGAGATTTCATGAATACTTTCTTAATTTGACTAAGGAAGGTGTATTTGCGAAGAGAAATCACTGACGACTTAGACGCTCTGCTTGATATTCTACCCCCCCATATTCGGGAAACACTTTATCAGCAACACGACCGTAGCGAACTAATAGAAGTAGTGTTAGATTTAGGGCGTCTTCCTGAAGCTCGTTTCCCACACCGAGAACTAATCATTAATTCCAAAGAAGTTAGCCACGATGATATTGACTATGTGGTGTCACGAGTTGGTGAGTTTAGCGGAGACAACAGGGCTGGAATTGAACGCACCCTCCATCGCATTTCAGCAATACGGAATAGAAACGGCTATATAGTTGGATTAACCTGCCGCGTAGGCAGGGCAGTGTTTGGCACTGCAAAATTGATACAAGACTTCGTTGAGTCAGGGAAAAGCGTCTTACTCCTTGGCAAACCAGGTATAGGCAAAACGACCATGCTAAGAGAAGTAGCCCGGGTGTTAGCCGATGACCTCAAAAAACGTGTTATCGTGATTGACACTTCCAACGAGATTGCCGGAGATGGTGATATTCCTCACCCTGCCATTGGACATGCCAGGCGAATGCAAGTAGCTACTCCTGACAAACAACACGCAGTAATGATCGAAGCGGTGGAGAATCACATGCCTGAAGTCATTATTATTGATGAAATAGGCACTGAGCTTGAGGCTCAAGCGGCTCGAACTATTGCTGAACGTGGAGTGCAACTGATAGGCACAGCACATGGAAATACACTGGAGAATCTAATACTTAATCCCACTTTGTCCGACCTTGTTGGAGGGATACAAACAGTTACCCTTGGAGATGAAGAAGCAAGACGGCGTCGCACCCAAAAATCCATCCTGGAACGTAAAGCGCCGCCTACCTTCGATGTAGTGGTCGAAATCGTCGATTATTATAAAGTAGCTGTTCACCCCAGCGTTACCGAGTCTGTGGATGCTGTCTTGCATCAACAGCCAACTGAGACAGAACTTCGCTGGATAAATGAACAAGGAAACGTAAATAAGGGGAAAATGGCTACGCCGTTGCTACCAGAAAGTATGCCCAAAAACCATGACGAACAGTTATTGCGCTTTTATCTCTTCGGGGCTAATCGCTCCCGATTGAAACAAGTCGCTGAGGAAAAACGAAGAAAAGTAAGAATAGTTACTGACTTTAAACAAGCTGACCTTTTCCTCACCGTCAAAAGCTATTACACCCGAAAACCCCAGAAAATAAGAGATGCTGAAGCACTCGGCATTCCAATCTATGTCCTCAAGAGCAATAATGCTAACTATATGAGACAATGCTTGGATACGTTATATCCCGCTGACTCCCCATCTCCTTACATCCAGCATGTACAACATCTATTAACTAAGAGCCGAGAACTTGACTCCGAGACTCAGAAAATAAAGTAACATCGCAAATAAAGGAGCTAAAGGTAGTCTTTTGAGCCTATTTATCACCTTTGAAGGCGGCGAGGGCTGTGGGAAGAGCACTCAGGCTAAGGCTTTATACCAGAAGCTGCAGCAAAAAAATCTTCCTGCAGTGCTGATACATGAGCCTGGAGGAACAACACTGGGTGAGGAAATTAGGAAAACGCTAAAATGGAAAACAGCAATTATTCACCCAAAAACTGAATTGCTCCTCTTTGCTGCCTCGCGTTCTCAACTAGTTGCCGAGATAATCCAGCCTGCCTTAAAGGAAGGGAAAATAGTCATTTGCGACCGCTTTAGCCACTCCACTATTGCTTATCAAGGATATGGGCGGAAGCTTGATATGGCTACTGTGAAAATGATAAACAACCTGGCAACTCATGGGGTAAAACCCGACATCGTTATATTTTTAGATTTATTGCCGGAAGAAGGATTAGCGCGAAGGGGAAAGCTATTAGACCGGTTTGAGTTACAGGAATTGTCATTCCACCGCCAAGTGAGACAAGGCTATCTTAAAATGGCGGCAAAAGAGCCTGACTGCTGGTTGGTGATAGATGCTACACTGCCCAAGAAGAAAATCTCTGAAATCATTTGGGGAAAGGTCAATCACTTGCTAGCAGAAAAAGGATACCTTTAAGCCATGGGCAGAGAACAAGTAATCGTAGCACTGAGTGGAGGAGTGGACTCCGCGGTAACTGCCCTATTACTTAAAGAAGCTGGTTATGAGGTCAGCGGAGTATACATGCGCCTATGGAACTCTTCACACTCCACATATCAAGAACGCCATGCTGAGCAGATATGCTGTGCGTTAAATATCCCTTTTTCCGTGATTGACTTGCATCGAGAATTTGAGGATTATGTAATTAACTACTTCTGCCAGGAATATAAATGTGGACGAACTCCGAATCCATGCGTCGCCTGTAATAAACACATAAAATTCGGCCTTTTGCTTAGCAAAACGCTCTCACTGGGCGCCAACTATCTAGCTACTGGACATTATGCCAGGATTGAGCACTCAGGAAATAGTTACCATCTACTGAAAGCCAGCGATGAGAGTAAAGACCAATCTTACTTCCTTTATACCTTGAATCAAGAAAAGCTCAGGCACCTTCTTTTACCTTTAGGCAAATATAGTAAATTAGAAGTCAAAAAGCTAGCAAAAGAGAAGGAATTACCGGTATCACCTAAGCCCAGCCAAGACCTTTGTTTTGTTTCCGATAAAAATTATCGCACTTTCCTTACCCAACACTTCTCAACCAAACCAGGTGATATTGTAGACCACAGCGGAGAAATATTGGGACATCACCGGGGAATAGCCTTTTACACCATTGGACAAAGGCGTGGTTTAGGAGCAGCTTGGGGTAAGGCACTCTACGTGATAAGAATAGAGCCGGATGATAGCCGCGTTGTGCTTGGTACCGAAGAAGAGCTTTATACTCAAGAAGCTATTGCCAAAGAAGTAAATTGGATAGCTGGCACACCACTTGCCAAATTCGTCAACATCACCGCTAAGATACGATATCGCTCATTAGAAACGCCGGTCACCTTGTCCCCCAAAGGAGAGAGTATCAATGTCTGGTTCCCACAGCCACAGCGAGCAGTCACTCCTGGTCAAGCCATCGTGTTTTATGACGGTGACGAAGTGCTCGGCGGCGGTATTATCGAAAACTTTTCCCCGATATCCCCCACCAGAAAAAAGGGAAATCGTGTCGTAGCAAACCAACCTAACTAAAGCCAAAATGGGCATGAACCGCAAAGATGTTGGCCAGCTGGGTGAAAAACTAGCCCAGAAATTTCTCAAGAAAAGAGGTTACCATATCTGTGAGACGAATTTCCGTTGGCAGTCAGGCGAAATCGATATTGTAGCAAAGAGAAAGGATTATCTCATCTTCATAGAAGTGCGCACTAAAAGTAATTTAGATTTTGGCACCCCTGAAGAATCAATAACAAAGAGTAAAAAGAAAAAACTTATCTCTTCAGCTCTACACTATATTAACACTCATCATGATTTACCAGCCTCATGGCGTATTGATGTCGTGGCAATAGAAATCAATGATAAAGGGAAAAGCAAACGTATTGAGCTTATTGAAAATGCTATAACGATATAAAAGCTAAGACAACCAATATCACCTTATGCCTAGCCTGCCTTCAGCAAACTCCTCCAGCACCTTTTTATCTATCTTACCAGAGGGTGACCGGGGAATGAATTCCACGAATATTACATGCTTTGGTATCTTATCTTCAGGGAGGCTACGATGACAATATTTAATCAACTCCTCGTCATTAAGCTCCTCGCCTTTCCTCATGTCAACGATGGCAGCTACCGCTTCACCTAGCTTTTCATCAGCAACAACCACAACAGCTGCATCCCTGACACCGGGATGAGTTTTTATTACTTCCTCGATTTCATCAGTGTAAACTTCCACCTCGCCACTCCTGATAACCTCTATGCCCTTCCTACCCACCAAATGAAACCACCCTCTCTCATCAACATAACCCTCATCTCCAGCATAGAAATATTTGCACTCGTCCACTACCATGAAAGCCCGCTTTGTTTCCCCCGGATTCTTCCAAAATCCTAAAGCACTATAACCACCGGTGAGAAAGTCTCCTATCTCCTCCGAGCCAGATTTAACCTCCTCACCCGTTTCAGGATTGATAACTTTGCACGGAGCTTGAAAGGCATATATCCCCTTTCTGTCACCCCTGATTTGCAAGGGGGTTATCTCCTCATCCCCGGAACAGTTAATAGAAGCATAGGTGACACCACAACCTCGGGCCCCATAGGCATCTATTGTTATCAGATAAGGTATCAATTCCAAAAGTTCCTTCTTAACATGAGACGCCCATGTCACCCCAGAGGAGAGCATAATTCCCAGTGAGGAAAGGTTATATCTTCTTCCTACCTTCTGCACCCGCCTTAATTCCTCTACGATGGGTGTAGCAAAAGGGTCACCTGATATGACAGCCATATTTACCTTTTGCCCTTCCACCACTTCCCAAAACTCTCTAGCATCAAAAGGATATGGAGTGGGGAGAAAGACAGTACAGCTACCAGCCACTAAGATATTGCCCAAAGTTGGGTTATAGGATGCCTCAAAGAACAACGGACAAGCAGGGAGAACTTTATATCCCTCTTTTCTAAAAAGCCTCGTTAATTTGATAAACAATGTAGTGCCGCCTAATCTTCTGATAAACCTGAGATAAAATCTCTTCCACAATGCCAAGCCAAGGATGGGACGAATTAAATGCAACAAAGTTCTGTATCCGGGCATAGGAAACATGGCAACACGAAAATTAATAGCAGCTTCCTCTTGCCCTCTATCCACTATTGGTAAATAACCGCTCAAGATTACCAGCATTAAGCTCTTTGTCAGCCACTCATAATCCCACACGGCCCCGACATAGTAACCTGCACTTCCCAAGCTATATTCCAGATGGGCGAAATCTTCATTGGTCACCCTGTAACTCAGCCTTGGCTTTGTAGATGGGTACCTTGTCATCAAGTCATCATAGATAACTGCCCCGGGGGGAACAAGCTGTGGCACCTTACCTACCTCATAAACGATCAGATGCCTCAGGGAGAGCATCCCTTCGGTCACCCTTGCTATAGTGGAAGCATACCCACCTTCCACTATCACTGCTACCGCATCGGCATCTTTGATTACATATGCTATCTCACCAAAGGTGAATTTGGGATCTAAGAAAAAGGAAACCGCCCCGATCTTAGCTATAGCAAAGTCGGCTACCATCCATTCTATGGAATTAAACCCAACGACACCTACTCTTTCCCCTTTCTTAATCCCTAAGTCTAACAGGGCATTAGCTAATCTATTTACCTGCTGGTCAAATTCCTTCCAGGTAAGCCTTCTGTTTCCTTGAATAAAAGCAGGCCCATCGGGAATAATCCTTGCCAGCTTCTCCAGCTTGCTTCCCAAAGTGTTGTTAGATTTTATTCTACCCCGATAGTGTTGGCGGTAATTGGAAAAGCTATCCCTCTCTAACCTCCCTGGTTCAGCTCTCAATCCGCTGGCAGACACTTTCCTTCCTGCACACTGTTTTTTAACCTTTTCAGGTTTCTTTGAATTTACAATATCCCTTATCTAGCCATCGCATTATGTTACGCGCTCTATTCAATATTATACCAAGATATTACCAAAGTGGGTTATCCTAAAAACAACAAGGCATCATTCAAGGGAAATAAGCAAACTACTTTTCTAGCGATGGAATAGTCATAAGGCCTACATAATAGATATGTCCTTCTCCTGTGAACGCCATAATAAGGCTCACCCCACTACCCTACCTCGTCCACTTCACGCTTAAGATAATTAATGCGCCTCGCTACCCAGTCTAGACTCAACAAATTCCCTTAGCACCCTTTTCTCCATTTTGCCAGTTGCCTCCCTGGGAAGAGACACTACGAACATTACGTGCTTTGGTATTTTGTGCGCCGGAAGGCTTTGGCTACAGTACTCCACTACATCATGCTCGCTTAACTCCTCCCCTTCATCCAGCTCGATAACGGCAGCTAATACCTCGCCCAGCTCTTTATCGGGAACCCCTATAACAGCAGCATCCCTCACTTTGGGATGAGATTTGATGACCTCATTTATCTCCTCGCTATAGACCTTCTCTCCCCCTACATTTACGCGTTCCTTGCCTCCTCTTCCCACAAAACAGAACCGCAATCTCTCATCAATATAACCATCATCTCCAGTAAAGAAACATCTTCGCCCATCTATAACCCTGAAAACCCTCCTAGTCAACGCAGGACGCTTCCAGTATCCTAGAGACACATATCCCCCAGCAACAAATTCTCCCATCTCTCCTGTTCCAGATTTAACCTCCTTCCCCGTTTCACGATTGATAACCTTGAAAGGGGCTTGTAGGGAGTATACTCCACCCTTGGCAGGAAGCGTAGCTCCAGCACGGGGCAGCTCTTTATCCTCCAGGATAGTAGCCGAGCCATAACCAATGCTAAACTCTGTGCATCCATATGCATCCATTACTACGACCTGAGGTAAGAATTCACAAAGTTCCTTTTTAGTGCGAGACGCCCACCCTACTCCCGAAGATGTTATACTTCGACAGGATGAGAGGTCATATGTTCTACCCTCTTTCTTTGCCTTCTTCAATTCGTCCAGGATTGGCAGAGCGAAGGCATCTCCATTTACCATGACGCCATCCACCTTCTCCCTCTCTATTGTTTCCAAAAGCTCTCTAGCATCTAACGGATAGGGAGTGGGAAGGAAAACTGTAGTAGCTCCAATTGCAGCAATATTACCAAAAGTCTGCATATAGGCACTTGCCTGGAATAAAGGGCAGACTGGAATATACTTAATCCCTCCCTTCTTGAGGCGTCTGCATACATCGGCCATCAAACCAGATCCCCATGTCATTCTAAAGAACCTGATTACCGCCACACGAATAAAGCCAAAACGACGGCTCAAACGGGATAATACTCTAAGTCCTGGTAGAGGATATAAATTAAACAGAAACTCAAAAATTTTCGCATCACCATACCTGTCAAATGGCGGTAACAAAACATTGTAAACAAGTTGCTCAACGCCCTTCACCCTCTGCTCACCATCCCACACCACCCCTTTAGGATATCCAGTCTTTTCACTAGTGTACATTAGATAGCAAAAGTCCTCGTTTGTCACCCGATAATGTAGCCTTGGCTTTCTAGATGGATACTTTGTCATCAAGTCATCATAGTCAAGTGCCCCACGGGGGATACACTGTGGTGACTTATCTATGCCATAAACTATAAAATGCCTTAACGACGCTATTCCTTCAACTACCCTTTCTATAACACGGGCATACTCATCTTCCACTATCATCGCCACCGCATCAGCATCCTTGATTACATATGCTATCTCATCAAGGGCAGCCCGGGGGTTTAAGTTGAACGGGACAGCACCAATCCTGGATATAGCAAAGTAGGATTCCATCCACTCTATGGAGTTGAACCCAGCAATACCTACTCGCTCACCTTTCTTAATCCCTAAATCTAATAGGGCGTTACCCAAGCTGTTTACCCGCTCCTCAAATTGCTTCCAGGTAAGCCTTCTATCGCCTTGAACAAAGGCTAATTTATCGGGGATAACCTGAACTATCCTTTCCAGTCTGGCCCCCCAGGTGTTATTGGATCTTTTCCCAGTAAGACCAGGGTAGCTCTGACGGTAACTAGTAAAGCTGTCTCTCTCTAGCCTCTCTTCTTCCCCTAATTCATTAACAGCCATTTCCCTTTGTTCCATGTTTCAGTTTTTTGCAGCACTTCTCTGATTGATAGCAGCAACTATATATACTGTACCATGAAATTACAAGGGATGAACTCATTCATGAACTCACGAGGGTTGAAATATCTCTCCATTCATCGAAGGGATACCGAAAGGCGGCGCTCACTTGGTTTTTGCCATCATACCTTGCCGCAAGGTATTGCTCAAATGGCAACTTATTTTCTCCAAGAGCTTGTTTATGCCCCAGCCTTTAGCAGCGGAGATGGGGACACTATTCTCGCTTGATAGCCCACTTTGTCCTTCAAGGAAAGGAACCGTGGTCAGACATTCCAGTTCTTCCTCACTGCCCAGGGCCAAATCCAGCTTGTTAAACACTGTGACCCTTGGCTTATCATTAAGGTTTAGTTCTTCTAATATTTTCTCCACCGCGAGGCATTGATAAGAAGCATTCTTATGCATTATGTCAACTACGTGAACAAGCAGGTTAGCTTCACTAAGCTCCTCAAGGGTGGCGCGAAATGCAGCGATTAACAAGGTTGGCAATCTGTGAATAAAGCCAACAGTATCCGTAATTAGAAACCGCTGCCCATCAGGCAGAGTCAAACGACGAGTTACCGGGTCTAAAGTAGAAAAGAGGTCCTCTTTTACCACCATGCGTGCTTTGCTTAAAGCATTGAATAAAGTGCTTTTGCCTCCATTGGTATATCCTACAAGAGCTACTACAGGCATACCCATCGTCCTACGACGCTTTCGATAAAGGTCTCGATGTCGCCTTATTTCCTCTATATCGTGTTTAAGACGGTTAATACGCTTGTGGATAAGACGGCGGTCAGTCTCCAACTGCGATTCCCCTGGTCCCCTGGTACCAATTCCACCACCAAGTCGCTCCAGGTGACTCCACTGACCAACAAGCCGCGGCAACAGATATTGATGCTGAGCTAACTCAACTTGAAGCTGTCCTTCCC
>DAOUZA010000011.1 GCA_030665785.1 Dehalococcoidia bacterium | reverse complement strand
GAGTCTAATAACCAGCAAACTAGACGAAGAACAGCTTGTCCCATCTTTACTTCAAGCCTACCGTGAGTTTTCGAAACTTATAGAGCAAGACGATGCGGTACTAAGCTCAAGGGAACAAAAACTCATGCTTGGCCTTGTAGATAGTCTGAGTGACCTACTAGAGGCGTTCATTGCAGGTTTTCGCAGCGAGCGACCAGGTATTATGGATATTCTTATAGAATGCAGTGCTTCGATCCAGCGGGTTGACATGTGCACCTTTGCCCTATTACTGGTGCTGACTGGTGAAATAGAGCAATGGAATAAAGCTGCGGTTGAACTGCTGTGCCACACAGCCCATGAATACATGCTCCAAGTAGAGGATATTCTCCTAACTTATAATAGGGAATTAGCCGAGCGATTGAGGGAAGGTTCAGAAACGGTGAGTTCTGAAGAGGTTAAGCGAGCAATTGGGCTATCAAGTTGAGTTTGATAAACGAACAGAAAAAGATTTAAGTAAGTTAGATCCTCAGGTTGCAACTAGAATTATCGGAAAATGCTCAATCCTCTACAAAGACCCTACAAAAGGACCCAATATTAGTCATCTAAAGTTAATGCCAAACCTTTATAGACTCCGGGTAGGTGATTATAGGGTGGTCTACATAGTAGAAGGTAACAGGGTTATTATTAAGTATATTAAGCACAGGAAAGATATTTATACGAGTCTATGACAGGCTACGCTCCAAGAACGAAATAGTTTACCAACCGCCCACCCTTTATTCTTAGTAATCCTATCCCCTTATCCCCTTCTGTCTGATGTGTCATTGCGAGCCAAAGGCAAAGCAATCTTATCTTTTAGTTTGCTTCGTCGCTCCGCTCCTCGCAATGACTTCTACGCCTCAAGAGGGGGAATTAGTTTTGTAAGAGAGGCTTCGCCTCTCTTTGCCTCTCCTTTGAAGGAGAGGGGGATAAAGGGGGTGAGGTTAGTAAACGCTCTCCATACATCTTTGTTTTTGTCCAGGAGGGCATGTACAATTTGATGCCAAAGGGCCTAAATCCGTAGATTTTAAAAGGAGGGTGCATGATGGATTTAAAAGAAGTAAATGAGAGGCTGAATTACTACATTCGCCCTCAGAGCTTTCCCCTGGCGGTCAAACTCCTGGGCTCTAAAGAGGAGCTCCCCCAGAAAGCGAGGGTGCCTTCACGCGACCTTGGCTACGCCGTTACGGCGTGTCAGGGGGTGACAATGGCGCGCCGTTATGGCTGGATAGTAGCACTGGGGAAGGAAGACGTATGCTGTGCCCCTGCGGCAGTGGGATTGGGATTTGTGCGCAGGGAGGAACTTCGCCCTCCCGAAGGAACTATCTTTCCAGCAAGAACCCTGGAATATGGTAAATACCAGTACCTTGTAATCGCTGCCCTGCATTCAGCTAGCTTTGAGCCTGATGCCTTGGTGATCTACGGCAACTCAGCCCAGATGATGCGACTGGCGCAGTCCTTCTTTTTTGGGGGACAAGAGGTGAATGGCATTGGTACAGGAGCGGCAGATTGCTTGGATATTGCCACCACGAAGGATGGCCCCAATCCACGTCTCATCCTCCCCAGCGGTGGTGACAGGGTATTTGGAGCTACTGAGGATTTCGAAATGATTTTCGCTCTGCCCTGGGATATGGTAGAAGGGGCGGTGAAGGGGCTGGAAATGACACACCAGCTGGGCTTCCGCTATCCCATCCTCTCCAATGTTAGGTATAAGCCGGAGCTTCCTCCATTCCTGGATCTCAAAAAGATGCTGGGGCAGGATTAGCGGCGCTCAAGAATATCCGCTATGGTGGAGAAGAGGACTCTTTGGTCTGTACTGCTACGGGGATTCAATGGGTTTCCGTGCTGTGGCTACACTCCCTTGACCTTGAGGAAACGGGAGAGCATAACTATTTGAAAATATAAACAAAAAGGAGGTGCAAAATGCCACCACAGCTAAAAATGGCTTTTATGACTTTGGTGCCCGATGCTGACCCTGATAAGCATCGTTGCACGATGACAACTGGACTTGTTGAGTTGATCATCCAGCTTGTTCCCAACATGAACCAGGCTATCGACATGGCTAAGCAACTGGCAGACCAGGGATGTAACGTAATTGAACTGTGCGCCGGCTTTGGCCATAGTATGACAGGCAAAATCGCTGATGCAGTGAGGGGACAAGCTGCTGTTGGCTCCGTCCGCTTCGACGTTCACGCTGCCTTCGGCAAGAGCAGCGATGAGCTTTTTTCAAGTTAGGCTTACTTGGGGAAGGACGGGATATTGAGCAAAAGCCATGGAGATTGCTTCACTTTGCTCGCAATGACAAAGGGCTAAGGGCGGACCTGTCCACTGCCGAAGATAATCCACTTGTAGCTGGTTACTTCCTTTAGGGCCATAGGGCCACGAGCGTGGAATTTCTGAGTGCTTATGCCTATCTCGGCGCCCAGGCCAAACTGCGCGCCATCGGTAAAGCGGGTGCTGGCATTAGCATAGACACAGGCGGCATCCACTTCATTAAGGAACCTCATCGCAGCGGAGTAATCTTCGGTGATAATGGCTTCGGAATGCCCTGAGCCATATCTCTCGATATGCTCCAGAGCTTCGTCTAAAGAATCAACCACCCTGATAGCGGCGGTTAAGGATAAGAACTCTTTTCCCCAGTCCTCGTCCGTTGCCGGGGTTAATTTCAGGGAGGGGATAGAGTTCAAGATAGCCATGGCACGCTCATCACAGTGTATTTCCACATTAGCCTTTGCCCACTCTTTAGCGATGGAAGGCAGGTAATCTTTAGCAATCTGCTTGTGCACCAAAACGCAATCCAGGGCATTGCATACTGTTGGGCGTTGCACTTTGGCATTATAGACAATAGCTGTGGCTTTATTGAGGTCAGCGCTTTTATCCACATAGGTATGGCAAACACCTATGCCACCGGTAACCACGGGCATGGTCGCATTTTCTGAGATGAGCTTTATCAACCCAGCACCGCCACGGGGGATTATCAGGTCGATAATGCCTTTCATCTGAAGCATGTGGTTAACCAGAGCCCGTTCTGTAGATTCAATAAACTGAATTGTCCCATCGGGCATTCCAGCTTCCAAACAAGATTGCTGAGCTGCTCTGGCAAGTGCAGTATTGGAATTTATAGCTTCCTTTCCGCCACGAAGGATAACGGCGTTGCCCGCTTTAAAGCACAAGCTGGATATGTCTATAGTTACGTTGGGGCGGCTCTCATATATGGCACCTATCACCCCAAGGGGGACTCGCTTCTTGCCTATTTGCAAGCCGTTTGCCAATGTTCGCATTTCGAATATCTCGCCCACAGGGTCGGGCAGGGCAGCCACCGTCTTCACATCTTGGGACATAGCTTCCAGGCGAGATGGTGAGAGCATAAGCCTATCAAGCATGGCTTCGTTCATCCCTGAAGCTTTGGCCTGCTCATAGTCAACTTTATTGGCCGCCAGGATTTTATCTTGCCCCTTAATGAGGGCTTCAGCGATGTTGAGCAAAGCCTTATTCTTAATTTCCGTAGAAAGGAAAGCAAGCTTCTTTGAAGCTGCCTTAGCAGCCTTTGCTTTTTGTTCCAGCTCTTTTACCGCTAGTTTCATAATTTATTCTCCTTTATTTAATGCTTTGCACTACCATATTATTCTTATGAATTACCTCGTCGCCATAATCATGCCCCAGAAGGGTTAATATTTCATTGGAGTGGGCACCTTTAATGACAGCTATATCGGCAGAGCTGTAATTGGAGACGCCGCAGCCGATTTGCCTTCCTTGCTCATCGAGGATATCCAGGGTATCACCGCGCTGGGAATCGCCTTTCACTTCCAGAATGCCGGCGGGGAGCAAGCTTTTGTTTTGCTCTTTGATGGCTATTTCAGCACCTTTATCCACTACTACTTTGCCCTTGGAAGCCAGCCCACTGAGCAGCCATCTTTTTTTGCTCTCCAGTTTATTTACCTGTGCCGGGAAAAACGTCCCTATATCTTCTCCCTTATCAATCCTTAACAAGATGTCAGGCTCTCGTCCATCGGCAATGACCACATTTACCCCTGAAGAGGTGGCAAGCCTGGCAGCCTCAATCTTGGTTACCATTCCACCGGTTCCCAGCCGGTTGGCGGTTTTGCTGGCCAGGTGCTCGATTTTGGAATCAATCTTGTCCACCCGGCGGATGAGTTGAGCCTCGGGGTTATAGTTCGGGTCATCGGTATATAACCCTCCGATGTCGGTGAGCAGTATCAGAAGGTCAGCATCAACCAGATTGGCAACCATAGCGGAAAGGTTATCATTATCCCCGAATTTAAGCTCCTCAATCTCGTCCAGGGCAACAACGTCGTTCTCATTGACGATACAGATTACCCCCAATTCCATTAATGCCAGCAGTGTATTACGGGCATTAAGGTAGCCAGCACGGTCAGACATATCGGCTTTGGTAAGCAATGCCTGGGCTATGGGGATATCATACCTGTTAAAAAGCTGCTCATAAGCAGACATAAGGTAGCTTTGTCCTACTGAAGCTAGAACCTGTTTAAACTGCGTATTCTTACGTTCTGAAATTCCGGCTAGTTTTTCTCCCCCCGCAGCTATGGCTCCTGAGGAAACGATTATTATCTCCTTGCCCTGGTGATGGAGCTGGGCTATTTGCTCTACTAAACTTGACATAACTTGTAAATCAAGGTGCTCTGTGCCCGAGGTAAGAAGCCTTGTGCCAAATTTAGCTATTATGCGGTGGTATGACATCAGTGAGATTATAGCAATGCTGAAGAAGCTCAACAACTGAACAAAATACTATTATACTACTATACTACAGAAGATGAATCTTTCAGGTTTACTTTCACTGATGAAAGAACTGCCTTCCTATGCACAACTGATAAGGCAGGTAAGTGTTGAATTGGAGGGCAAGGCGGTGGTGCTTGATGCTGCCAAGCCTTATCTCATAGCTGCCCTATATCAAGAACTTGGCTTACCAATAATGGTGATAATTATCCAGCCCAGGGATGCCAGAAAATTGTATGAGCAACTTCAAGTTTGGTGTTCCCCCTCAGCTAATGCGCATTATTTTCCCGAGCTTGATTTCCACTCTTATGACTCTGCTGCTTTGTATCACAGCAATACCGTGGTTGAAAGGTTACAAACATTATCGACGTTAGCGTTTGAGCAGGATATCAGGGAGCCTCCTTTGATAGTAGCTTCATTACCGGCGGTAATGAGCAAAACTACTCCTAAGGTGGGTTTCGTTTCCGCATGCCACGTGTTGAAGCAAGGTATGACTGCAGACCCCATGGAGCTTTTGCATAGATGGCAAAATATGGGCTATGAAATGGAGAACATAGTTGAATTGCCCGGCACGATGAGCCACCGAGGTGGCATCGTTGATATCTTTCCTCCCGATAACAACTTACCGGTGAGGATAGAATTTTTCGGGAATCGAGTGGAGAGCATGAGGTTTTTCAGCCCGACGGACCAGCGGTCAACCCAATTCCTAAACTCGGTAACCGTTGTTCCAGCTAAGGAAGTTCTTCTAAATGGCGGGAATATCCTCGATTATCTCCAGGATAATGGTTTACTCATCATTGATTCTCCGCAGGAAATTGAGGGTGTTACTCAGAAGGTGTATGCCCAAATCGAGGAACAAATGCAGAACAAAGCGGAGCAGGGGGAGAGATTTTCGAGCCTTCCTTGCCTAACCTGGGATGAACTATCGTTGAGACTGAGAAGCAAGAAACGGTTAGTGTTTGATTCCCCGGGTACCGGTGGTGAGCAAATTTTGCCTTTTAGACTGCCTAAAAGCTACGGTGGTAAGTTGGAAATGTTTCTCGATGATGCTAAGCAGATGATTGAACAAAGGCAGCGTGTGGTTGTAGTTAGCCATCAGGCGAACCGTTTAGCTGAGCTTCTTCAAGAGCAGGGTATACATGTTTTTCCGACTCTGGAGGTAAATGAGATGCCTCCTTCTGGTTCAATCTCCCTGGTTCACGGTTCGCTAGCTGGAGGATGGATTGCCAGGGATGTGTTGACTTTGCTCAGCGATGCTGAGCTGTTCGGTTTTGTGAAACAAGCACGTCAGGGCAAAAGGATGCCACTGCATCATCGGTGGCTGTTTCCTCAATTAATGCCAGGCGACTACGTAGTCCATATTGACCACGGCATTGCCAGATTTGGTGGGTTGATAAAGAAATCCGATAACGGTATTGAGCGGGAATATCTTATTCTGGAGTATGCTGGTAATGACCGACTTTATGTGCCTACTGAGCATATAGAGAGGGTCAGTCGATATGTCGGCGGTGTTCCCTCACCAACCTTGAATCGACTGGGAACTTCAGCTTGGGAAAGAACCAAAAAGCGAGTTAAGCAATCAATAGCTGACATTGCTCAGGGACTGCTTGACCTTTATGCTCAGAGAGAGGTAAGTCCCGGTTTTGCCTTTTCCGGGGATACACTATGGCAGCAGGAGATGGAGGCGTCTTTCCCTTATATGGAGACACCTGACCAGCTTGAGACAATCATAGCGGTCAAGGAAGATATGGAGGAGACCAAGCCAATGGATCGGCTTATCTGCGGCGACGTAGGCTATGGTAAAACTGAAGTAGCTGTTCGTGCAGCCTTTAAGGCGATAATGGATAATAAGCAGGTGGCTATTTTAGTCCCCACCACTGTTCTGGCCCAGCAGCATTTCATCACCTTCGGGGAAAGGCTGGGGGCTTTTCCGATAAAGGTGGAGATGCTCAGTCGCTTTTGTGCTGCGGAGAAGGAGAAGGCTATTCTGGAAGGGTTGGCTAACGGTGTGGTGGATGTGTGCATTGGCACTCACCGCTTATTACAAAAAGATGTTGTGTTTAAAGATTTAGGTTTGGTGATAATTGATGAAGAACAGCAATTTGGAGTGGTGCAAAAGGAGAAGCTGAAGCAGATGAGAAAGGAGGTGGATGTTCTCACTCTCAGCGCCACTCCAATTCCTCGCACGCTTCACATGTCGTTAGCCGGGCTGAGGGACATGAATATTATGGAGACGCCTCCAGAGCAACGATTGGCGGTTAAAACCTATGTTGGTGCTTATGACGAAGCACTGGTGCGAAGGGCGATATTGCATGAACTGGAAAGAAATGGTCAGGTGTTTTTTGTTCATAATCGAGTGAGCGGTATTGCCTTTGTAGCGGGTGAATTACAATCTCTGGTGCCTGAAGCGAGAATAACGATAGCGCATGGGCAGATGTCTGAGGAAGAATTGGAGAAGGTAATGGCGGATTTTATCGCTGGTAAAAGCGATGTGCTGGTTACCACCACTATTGTCCAGTTGGGTTTGGACATGCCCAACGTTAATACGCTGATCGTTGACCATGCTGACAAATTTGGGTTAACCCAGCTTTATCAATTGAGAGGAAGGGTAGGGCGTGGCATCAACCAGGCATATGCTTATTTCCTGGTTGACAAAAATAAGCAACTAACCTATCAAGCTCATGAACGGCTCAGGGCTATATTTGAAGCTGCGGAGCTTGGTGTTGGATTTAGCATTGCCATGAAAGACCTGGAAATCAGAGGAGCTGGCAATCTTCTTGGTGTCAAGCAAAGTGGCCATATTGCTGCTGTTGGATTTGACCTCTATTGTCGATTGCTGGCCGAAGCAGTTGAAGGGTTGAAGGCACCCTCACCTAGCCTCTCCCTTGAAGGGAGAGGAATAACTGAGGGCGAAGCGAAGCAATCTCCCAGCATAGCCCTGCCGCTAAGTGCCTATATACCTGAGGAATATGTGGCTGATTTGGATACCAGGATGAGCCTTTATCGCAGGTTGGCAAAAATAGAGTGTATTGAGGAAGTAGAGAATATATCTCAAGAGCTTGAGGATAGATTTGGTAGTCTGCCGCAAGTGGTGAAAAATCTTCTCTATGTGGTGGAGATAAAAGTACTGGCTGCCAAACTGGAGGTAGAGTCTATTTTCACTTCGGGTAATCATGTGGTGATTAAATTCAAAGAGGGGAGGGAAGTTGTCCGCTTACCCCTGCCCGATAAGTATGGCAAGGCAATCAAAGCCGGCAATACCCAGGTGAAGTTAGATATAAGATATTTTGGGAACAAATGGACTAAAATATTGGAGGAAATATTGATTAAGGAAGGGAACTCCTAGGAGTTCCCTTCCAATGCTCAACTGCTGACCATCTTTCCAGTAGAATGTCTTAAGCCGCTATTTAGCCAGCCATCCCCTACCCACAGGCAGTTTCCATCCAAATTGACCCAGAACAATCTCTGCCATGATATACAAAGCAGCAAGTGCACAAAGAATCAAATCCACAGCAGCAACAGTAGTGAGGGCAGCAAGACCAGCTATATGGCTTATATCAAGAAGGATGAAACCAAGGAAAAGTGTGAAGAAGACAAAAGAAAGTACCCAACTAATTCTGAATGAGCCTATCATGTAGATAAAAGTGATAAAGGTAAAGGCTACCAAAAACCAACCAACATCGGCTGTAGTGATATTCATGATGTTGAAGTGTATCCCTAAGTAAATACCTGCTATAGCCATCCAGAAAGCGCCATAAGTGGAGAAGACAGCAAAGCCAAAATTATTTCCTGTGGCGAACTCCTTCATGCCAGCGATTAATTGCATCAGACCACCAAAAAATAGGGCACACCAAAGAAGCGCACCAGCCCCACACCAACCTAAGTTATGAAATTGAAGCAGCAAAGTAGTACCACCAAAGCCCGCTAGACCAACAACCGCGGGATTGCCTAAAGCTTTCTCCCCCATTTTTACCTCCTGCTGATGCTAGTACTAATTTTAGTTAGGCGGGTTCCCTTCCATTACTGCTGCTTCCTCTCACCCACTTTAATAATTATGCAAACGTGCCTCAGCCTTTTAATTTTCGTGAAGCATATTGCTACTGCTGCTTAGGTAAAAGACCGATAGGCAATACCCACCGGCCATACATTGCATTTAAAAGCACTGCTGCGGAGCCATAAACGGCAGCAGCGCCACAGATAATCCCCTCTGCTCCGGCAACTTTAGCGGAAAGAGTGCCGAAGAAAACTGCAGCAAGCAGCCAGAATAGCAATGTTAATGAGGCGAACACAAAAACATGAACTTTGGAAATTTTAAAAGCGCCCACGGTCATGTAAGCGGTAAAGATACCCCACAGGATGCATACCCAGGCAAGCCCGGCACCTGATAACTCAACCACCCCTAGCCACTCCATAAGGAACATAAAGCTCAAGCCTATCCAGAACAAGCCATAGGAGGTGAAGGCAGTTAATCCGAAGGTGTCTCCACGTCTACCATCGATTATGCCGGCAATGACCTGAGCCAATCCTCCCCAGAAGAACCCGTAAAGCAGGGGCTCTACGTTGGTTATCAGTCCTATGTTGTGTACCTGAAGTAGAATAGTGTTAAAACCAAATCCAGCAAGCCCTAATGCCCCAGGATGTGCCCATTTAACCTCTTGCACCATAATAAGCCTCCGTTTTTGTTAATATAAATTGATGGTGCCAGATAGATTTTGTCCCACCTGGCACCATCTTTTCATATATCCTGAATTTGAACTCCTGTGTTCTTCCCCCTATCCTTGGACTCGTTTTTTAATAACCTCGACAACTTCAGGATTAGCCAGAGAAGTTACATCGCCAACGTCTTCTGTGTTGGAGATAGCGGCAAGCACACGACGCATTATCTTGCCCGAGCGTGTCTTGGGCATATCAGGCACGATATAAACTCTATTTGGTCGCGCGATGGGACCAATATCAGTGCTAACCTTGTTTCTAATTTTTGCCTCTAATTCTTTGCTGGGCTCAAAACCTGGCTTTAGGGCGACATAGAGGTCAACTACGGTGCCCTTTATGGGGTCTTTCTTTGCCACAACCGCTGATTCTGCCACCTCTTCATTGGTGCCTGAAGAACTCTCTATCTCCTTAGTCCCTAATCGGTGACCGGCAACATTTATCACATCGTCTATTCGGCCTAAAATCCGAAAGTATTCATCAGCAGCTTGGACAGCGCCATCGCCGGCAAAGTAATAATAGTCACGATAATCCTTGCTTTCCAGGTTGGAATATTTGCGATAATAGGTATCAACATATCGGTCAGGGTCTTTCCATATCGTCTGGAATGAGCCGGGCCACGGCCGCTTGATGCATATGTTTCCTGCTTTTCCTGACCCTTTCTCGATTTCGTCTCCAGCCTCATCAAAGATTACCGGGTATATACCGGGCATGCCGATGCCGCAACTTCCCGGCTTCATGGGTTTAAGCGCTGGCAAATTGCTGCCGATGACACCTCCATTTTCCGTTTGCCACCAGGTATCTATAATTGTCGCTTCTTTTTTACCAACTTTCTCATAATACCATCTCCACACCTCTGGCTCTATAGGCTCTCCTACCGTGCACATTAGCTTGAAGTGGTAGTCATATTTGGCAGGTTCATCAGGACCTTCCCTTCTTATCATGCGGATCATCGTGGGAGATGTATGGAATATGTTCACATCAAGGTCCTCAGCTATCCTCCACGAGCGTCCAGCATCCGGGTAAGTCGGTGTCCCTTCAAATATTACGCTGGTCGCAGCAATGGCTAACGGACCATAGACAATGTATGAATGACCTGTGATCCATCCTATATCGGCAAGACACCAATACGTATCCTCAGGATGAATGTCAAAGAGGTATTTTGATGTGGCGGCAACATAACTCAAGTACCCAGCAATGCTGTGCTGGCATCCTTTAGGTTTCGCCGTTGTACCACTGGTATACATTAGAAATAGAGGGTCTTCGGCTGGCTTGGATACAGGTTTTACCCTTTTCCCTCGATAATTCTTCAATAGGTCGTTAATAAGGTAGTCACGCCCTTCTACTAACGGAGTGGGAGAGCTATACTTGCCAGGATAACGCTCCCAGATTAATACTTTTTCAATTTTGGTTTCTTCACACTTGTTGACACACTCATCAGCCCTGGCTTTATGGTCAATGAGCCTGCCACTGCGATAATAGCTGTCTATAGTTATCAAAACTTTACTCTCGGCGTCATCTGCCCTCTCAGCGACTGCTTTACCGCTGAATCCTCCGAATACCTCGGAGTGAATAGCCCCTATTCGGGCGCAGGCAAGCATTGATATTGGCAGCTCGGCAACCATGGGCATATGAAATGTCACTACATCGTTTTCCTTAACTCCCATATCGAGAAGGAGTGCCGCGAATTCATTAACCCTTCGATAAAGCTCCTTGTAGGTTATGAATTGATAGGCTTCATCCTCAGGCTCTGGTGCAAATATAATTGCTGCCTTATTGCCATATTTCTCCAGATGTCGGTCGACGCAATTGTAGCACGCGTTCAACTTCCCGCCGACAAACCAGTTAAAGAACGGCGGTTTACTGGCGTCGAGCGTCTTTGTCCAGCGTTTATCCCAGCTAAGCATATCGCCATATTCATTGAAACACTCGGGGTAATTCTCTTCCGAAAATCGCTCGTAGATTTTCGGGTCGCTCATATTGGCCTGTCGGATAAACTCTTCTTTGGGTTGAATAAGCTCCTCTTCTTTCCAGTGAACCGCGATAGCTTCTTCTCCTACCTTTTTCTCTGCAGCCATATCAAGCCTCCTTCTTTAATTAATCCATTTCAAAACCAAGCCAACGATAGTAACATACAAGCCAAAATAATGCAAGATTTTGCAACCTCCTTCTTTAATGTTTTTAAAGGTATGAGATTGCCACGCCTTTGGCTCGCAATGACAAATGGGGGGCTCGCAATGACAAATGGGGGTCTCGCAATGACATCTCCTTTTTCTGTCGTTACGAGGCGTAGTTTAAAAATGTAGTTGCCCAATAAATTGGGCAATTGTGCCTGATGAATCAGGCAACTACAAAATCCGGAGGCGAAGCAACTTGCAATGACACCCCGCAGGGAAATCCTAAATGCTAATGTAGCAGCTTTCAGCTTCATAATTGACAGTTTTTTTATTTTTGCTCTGTCATTTTGCATTTTGATTTTTGCCTTTTGACTTTCTTTGAGGTGTCACCTATCTATCTGAACTACATCGGGTACCATTCTGGCATGTGTTACAGATGTTGCGAATATTCGGACAGCGAGCTATTCTTCTACGATTGCCACCACGCGAGCCCAGCCAGCGCTCCCTCCTGTTACCTTGACTGGGAAGCAAGCTACTTTAAAGCCAAAAGGTTTGGGGAGTTTGTCCAGGTTTGCCAGTTTTTCAATATGGCAGTATTCCTTTTTTATACCGGCACGATGTCCCGCCCAGAGGATATTTTTGTCTTTTGTTCGTTGGAATTCCTCTTTTATTGCCCAGAATGGTCTGTCCCAGCCCCAGGCATCAATCCCCATGACTCTCACACCTTGCTCTATTAACCATAGTGTTGATTCCCTTCCCATGCCACAGCCGGCATTAAAATATTCCGCCTTGCCCCAGAGCTTGTCAGCTCCTGTTTGTATCATCACTATATCCCGGGGCTTTATTTTGTAGCCAATTTTATGTAACGCCTCCTGAAGGTCACTGATGGCGATTAAAGACCCTCCAAGCTTATGCCTCATATCTAGCACCACACCATCGCTATAAAACCATTCCAGAGGAAGCTCATCGATAGTCCTTGCCTTTTTCCCTTCCGAGGTAGGGAAATAGTGCCATGGAGCATCGACATGAGTTCCAGCGTGAGCTCCTAATGTTATGGTGTCATTGGCCCACCCCAGACCTTTTGGAAGGTCATTTTTGCTGCAGCCAAAAACCAGCATCATAACCTCAACGCTTTGTTCATGTGTTTCATGGGCGACTTTCACCGGAGAAGGGTCACTGGGGCTCTCCTCAGTGGGGATACTTAAATCTATAATTCTTGTCTTTTTCAAGGCATTCCTCCTTTCTTTAAGATTTGATATATTCTATTATGTAGTGATTTGGGGCAAAATATCTAGGCTGAGAGGTAAAAATTGGTGGCGAAGATAATTGATGGAAGGGAGATAGCTGCTGAGATTCGTGGCGGGTTGAAGCCCAGAACGGAGAAATTAAAGGAGAGGGGAATAATCCCCGGCCTGGCTATTTTATTGGTGGGGGAGCACCCTGGCTCTTTATCTTATCTTCGAGAAATAGAGAAGGGATGTGATGAACTGGGGATGTATACTGATGTGGTAAAGCTTGCCCAGAGTGTAACGCAGGAGAAGTTGGAGAGAAGGATTGAGGAACTTAATCAGGACAATAAATTTCACGGTATTATTATCCAGCTTCCATTGCCGGAGCATCTGGATGCTCTTCGTGTTGGGGGCACTATCTCGCCTCAGAAAGATGTTGATGGAGCAAATCCAGTGAACATGGGGAGGTTATTGTTAGGAGAGGAAGCCTTTGTTCCTTCGACTGCTCACGGGGTGCATCAACTCCTCATCCACAGTGGTAATAGTCCCGAGGGTAAACACGTAGTTATCTGCGGCCGGAGTAACATTGTGGGAAGACCACTTATGGGTATCCTGGTTCAAAAGCAAAAAGATGCTAACGCTACTGTTACAGTGTGCCATACCAGAACCAGAGACCTTCCCTCGATAACCAGGCAGGCAGATATTCTCATTGTTGCTATAGGAAGAGCTGAGTTTATAACTGCTGATATGGTTAAAGAAGGAACTATAGTTATAGATGTTGGTGTTAATCAAGTCGAAATTCCTGCTGGCTCCGGAAAGTTTAAACTCGTGGGAGATGTTGATTTTGACGCTGTGAAGGAAAAGGCAGGAGCAATAACTCCTGTTCCTGGTGGAGTTGGCCCAGTTACCACTGCTATGTTATTGACAAATGTGATTAAGGCGGCGGAAGTAGCGGCAGATAAGATTGCTTCGCGGAGCTTGTCCTGAGCATCTTGAGATTCTTCGCTACGCTCAGAATGACGGGAGGCGAAGGGCTCGCAATGACTCCCCCTTCCGTCATTGTGAGGCTTGTCTCGAGCGAAGCGAGAGAACTCGACGAAGCAATCTGGTGAAGGGATTGCCACGCCTTCGGCTCGCAATGACAATAGAAAAGGGCGCAATGACAGTTGAAGGAAAACAATGACAGTTGAGAAAACAATGACAGTTGAGGAGAAATATGCCAGGCATAATACTTGACGGCAGGAAAATTTCTGCTGAAATCAGGGAAGAACTCAAGGAGAGGGTGAGGAAACTCAGGGAGAAGGGGATAATTCCCGGGCTCGCCGGCATACTCGTGGGAGAAGACCCGGACTCGGTTACCTATATCAAACTCAAGGAAAAGGGTAGCACGGAAGCAGGTATTTACTCGCAGATAATAAAGTTGCCTCAAGATGTAACGGAAAGGAAGCTATTTCAGGAAATTAAGAGGCTTAATTCGGATGCTGAAATTCATGGCATCTTTATTCAACTCCCTTTGCCAGCGCATTTAAATGAAGGGAGAGTATTGAGCTTTATCTTCCCTGATAAAGATGTGGATGGGCTTCATCAGGTAAATATAGGTAGGGCCTGGCTGGGACAGCCTGGATTTCTTCCTGCTGCCTCCATTGCTGTTCATGAGCTCCTCATTCGCTATGGCTATAATGTCAAGGGTAAGAATGTGGTCATCATAAATGTGGATAACCTGTTTGGAAAGCCCCTGGCATCTATTTTGGTTCAAGAAAAGGAAGGAGCTAATGTGACCTTGTGCCATCCTTCAACGCCAAATTTAGCTTCCTATACTCGAACGGCTGACATACTGGTTGTTTCCGTGAATAAGCCAAATTTTATTACCGCTGATATGGTTAAAAAGGGGGTGATAGTGATAGATTTTGGGGCAAACTATCTTGAAGAATCCTCCGATAGAGGTAAAGGAAAGTTGGTTGGCGATGTGGATTTTGAGGTAGTAAAGGAGAAGGTCGAAGCTATTACTCCTGTGCCAGGTGGTGTGGGTCCAATGACGGTCACTATGCTTCTGGCGAATACTGTAACCGCAGCAGAAAGGCAAGCAGGAATATTAGTTGAGTTGATAAATGTATCGCATTATAGCTAAAGAAAGATTAGCTGAAAATATTCACCTTCTAGAAGTGGAGGCGCCCGAAGTAGCGAAGAAAGCCCAGCCAGGGCAATTTGTCGTTGTCAGGGTTGATGAAGAGGGTGAACGGATTCCATTAACCATCGCTGATTGGGATGTAGAGAAAGGGAGCATGACCATTATCTTCCTGGAGGTGGGCACTACTACCAGGAAGTTAGCTTGTCTTAACGCTGGAGATGGCATTCTTAATTTTGTTGGTCCGCTAGGTCGCCCTACGGATATTGACCACTTTGGCACTGTAGTCTGCGTTGCCGGGGGCGTCGGCGCTGCCTCTCTATTTCCTATTTCCAGGTCACTGAAAGCTTGCGGAAATGAGGTCATCACTATAATGGGTGCTCGAACCAAGCAGCTTATCTTTTGGGAAGAGCGCCTTCGCAGCATCAGTCACCAACTGATAATAACCACCGATGATGGCTCTTATGGTAGGAAAGGTGTGGTGACAGTGCCACTTAAGGAGCTGCTTGAGGCAAGAAAAGTTGACCGTGTAATTGCTATTGGCCCGGCTGTTATGATGAAATTTTGTTGTTTAACTACCAAGCCGTTTGGTGTCAGCACCATTGTGAGCCTGAACCCGATAATGGTCGATGGCACCGGGATGTGTGGTTGTTGCCGTGTATCTGTGGAGGGGGAAACCAGATTTGCCTGTGTTGATGGTCCAGATTTCGATGGTCATAAAGTTGATTGGGATTTGCTCATGAATCGGCAGCGTGCTTACCTTGAAGAGGAAAGGAAATCGCTGGAACTCTGGGAAACAAAAGCCTTGAAGAAATAAGATGCCACCAGATGTCATTGCGACCGCCCTCCCCTGTCATTGCGCCCTTTTCCATTGTCATTGCGAGCCGAAGGCGTGGCAATCTCGGTGGGGTGCCAGATTGCGGAGCTTGTTCCGAGCCGAAGCGAGGAATCTCGTTTGGAGATTGCTTCGTCATCCCTCACTTCGTTTGGGATTCCTCGCAATGACAAGAACAAGGTAGGCCTGGCAATGATAAGGATGTTTAGAAATGTAGTGCGAGGCTTTAGCCTCGTGCGCACGACCCTGAAGGGTCGCGCTGCAGAAAGAGGGCGTGCCTCGCAATGACGGAAGGGGGTCATTGTGAGCCCTTCGCATGTCATTGCGAGCGAAGCGAAGCAATCTCTGGGAAACAAATACACTGAGGAAACAAAGTGGCTGAAAAGATAAAGATAAATCTAAATCGAGTACCGATGCCAAAGCAGGAAGCGGCGGTGAGGAGGAGGAATTTTAATGAAGTAGCTCTAGGATATCGTGAACAGCAGGCTGTTGAAGAAGCCAGCCGATGTATTCAATGTAAGAAACCTAATTGTATCAAAGGCTGTCCTGTAGGAGTAAATATTCCTGAGTTTATACGGGCGGTGTGTGAAGGCGATATGCCTGAAGCGGTGAGAATAATTAAAAGCACGAATAGCCTTCCCGCCATTTGTGGCAGAGTTTGCCCTCAGGAAACGCAATGCGAAATGGTTTGTGCGTTAAATAAGAAGGGCGCTCCCATTGCTATTGGTAGACTGGAGAGATATGTGGCTGATTGGGAGCGGGCTCATCCTGAAATTGCTGAAAGGCAAAAAAACCGCGTTACATTTAACGGTAAGAAGATGGCGATAGTTGGCTCAGGTCCAGCGGGTTTAACTTGTGCTGCTGACCTGGCTAAACTGGGATATGAAGTAACCATTTTTGAAGCGCTCCATGTGGCTGGTGGTGTGTTAACGTATGGCATTCCCGAGTTCAGGTTACCCAAGGATATTGTTCAAGCTGAAGTTGATTATGTGAAATCATTGGGCGTCGACATTAAGCTTGACCATGTAATTGGTAAGATAGCCACAGTGGACGAACTTTTACAGGGTAACTACGATGCCGTTTTCCTGGCTCCTGGGGCTGGGGCTCCGATGTTTTTAAACATCCCCGGCGAGAATCTAATTGGTATCTATTCCGCCAATGAGTTTCTCACTCGGACAAATTTGATGAAGGCTTATCGCTTTCCTGAGTATGATACTCCCATAAAGGTGGGGAGGAATGTGGCTGTTATTGGTGGTGGCAATGTCGCTATGGATGCCTCAAGATGTGCCTTGAGGCTTGGAGCTGGGAAGGTACATCTCATTTATCGACGTTCCGAGGTGGAAATGCCAGCCAGGGCTGAAGAAAGGGATAATGCTAAGGAAGAGGGGGTCATTTTCAAGCTTTTGACAAACCCCAGCCACTTTATTGAGGATGAATCGGGTAAGGTTAAAGCAGTAGAGTGCTATGAAATGGAATTGGGTGAACCTGATGAGAGCGGGCGAAGGCGACCAATTCGGAAGCCGGGGACTGAGTTTACTATGCCCGTTGATACTGTGGTTGTTGCTTTGGGCACCAGACCTAACCCGATTATCCCTTCAACAACTGAAGGGCTTGAAGTTACAAAGTGGGGTACTGTGAAAGCTGATGAAGATAATGGTAGAACAAGCAAGGACAGAGTGTGGTGTGGAGGTGATATGGCTACAGGAGCGGCTACGGTTATCAGCGCTATGGGGGCTGGTAAGCGAGCCGCTGCAAATATCAATGCTTATTTTGAAGGGTAGTCTCCTCTAATCCTCGGGCCTGGCTTTGCCTTCCTCAATTAACCGTAGATATTTGCACTTAATCGCTCTTGCCTTTGAAGCCTCGAGGTCTACTTCATAGGGTTCCCCCACAAAAATCTTTCCATATTCCGTAGTTTCTCCTTTTGTGGGGTCATCGGAGTAGAATAACTTCTGCCGAGCTTCTATGACTCCTAAATCGAAGGGCATGGTAAAATAAAGGTCAGCAAGTACCTTTTCTATTCCTAATTGATACAATGTTCCCCAGCCACCTGATTTGCCCAACTGGTATTTACTCACCGGGAGTAAGCTTAGCAAGTTTGCTATGCTGAATCGTGCTATATTTTGGGAAACCCTGAATGGGGTCACGCTAATTAACAAATCGCTGCGTAAAACTACATTAGGTATCCAGAAAGTGGGCAGGGCGAAAAATTTGGGTAGGGGATTTTCCACTTCCACGAAAATGGAGTCTCTGGTATCAAGCAATAGTACATTATGAAAGTTATATCCTAAGGATTTATATATCGGATAGATTGACTTACCGCTTGGAGTTGCGTCGGCAATGATAATGTCAGCACTACTCACTTTTCTGATGCCTTCAATGATGGTACTAAGTATTTGGGGGCTGGTAGTTACCGGGTATGGTGCTGGATAGTCGGCACAAGGTTTGATTAAAATGCGCCTTGCCCAGGAAATTTGTCTTGGTAGTGTGAAAACGAATTCGGAATCTTTAAAAATCACTGGTCCTCAACTCTGGAGAATATGCTGCCAATAGTAAAGTCTGGATTATGAAGCTGACGTTAACACGATAATTTCACTCTCGGCGGGCAACTTCCCTGCTTGAAATTCTATCTCGCTTGTATCCCATTTCCTGACTCTTTCTTTGCCTTTAAGGAAACTATTGACGTCGCTTATGGGATAAGCGCATTTTGGCGTCTTAAAATGCATCGGGATTATCACTTTAGGCCTCAATTGAGTGCATACCTGGCTTGCTTCGGCAGCATCTATGGTGAAAAAGCCACCCACGGGAATGAATAATATATCCACGTCGCCAACTGAGGCTATTTGTTCCTGGCTAAGCAAATGTCCTAAGTCTCCCAGGTGGCAAAGTCTGATGCCATCGACGGTAAAACAAAATACAGTATTACCTCCCCGTTCCTTTCCTTGAGATTTATCATGGTAGGTGGCAATGCCTTTGAACTCGATACCACTGACATTTTTAATGCCGCTACCTTTGATTATCTGTGGTTGTCCTTGCACTGCGGAAACATTGTTATGGTCACCGTGGTCATGGCTTACAATAATGATATCAGCACTTTCCTTAATGGGAGAGTAATTAATGCCTCCACCGACTGCGTAGGGGTCGGTAATTAGCTTTGTTCCTTTCTCAGAGGTAATCAAGAAACAGGAATGACCTAGCCACTTCACCTTCATACTAACCCTCCTTGCTTAGCTAGCAATAAAGCCAGTTCCGCTAATGTTCTTACTCCTGTCCCGGTAGCTCCTTTCACGATATAGCCGCTCTCCTTATCGCTGGAAGCAGTGCCAGCGATATCAATATGAACCCAAGGGGTATCCGCGATGAATTCGGCCAGGAACAGAGCAGCAGTGATAGCACCGCCATATCGGTTACCGGTGTTTTTGATGTCAGCAATCACGCTTTTGTTCTGCTCCTTATATTCCTCAGGCAGCGGCATTTGCCACAGTTTCTCTCCAGTTTTATCAGCGGCTTTAATAACTTCGTTCGCCAATTGTTGATTATTGCTGAAGAGCCCGCTATAGCCAGTACCCAGGGCAACTCGGCAAGCTCCGGTTAAAGTAGCCAGGTCTACTAACGGGGATAATTTTTGTTTTACCGCATAGCTTAAAGCGTCAGCTAAAATGAGCCTTCCTTCGGCATCAGTGCTTATTATTTCTATAGTTTTGCCGTTCATTGCTGTTAATATGTCTCCCGGTTTCAGGGCGTTGCCGCTAGGAAGGTTCTCCACTGCTGGAATTATGGCGGTGACGTTGATTTTGAGTTTTAGCTGAGCAATGGCAGCTAATGCTGCCATGACTGTGGCACCGCCAGCCATGTCATCTTTCATCTCACCCATGCCATTTGAAGGTTTAATGGAAATCCCTCCAGAATCAAATGTTACTCCTTTGCCCAGGAAGCCAGCAGTGTCCTGGGAATCCGGATTACCTTTGTAGCCCAGCGTTATCAACTTCGGTGGCTGGCTGCTTCCACTTGCTACTCCTAAGAGTGCTCCCATACCCATCGGTTTCATGTCCCTGGAATCAAAAACTTTAAATTCCAGGTTATATTTGGTGGCTATCTCTTTGGCAATTTCAGCCATTCGAGTGGGGGTCATCTGGTTAGCTGGCTCGTTAACCATGTCGCGGGCAGTTGCCGTAGCTTCTGCCATTATCTTGCCATTTTCAATACCATGGCTGACAGCTGAGTGCTGAGTGCTATCGGCTATTATCAACATTTGTGCTATCTCTTTATATTCAGGCTTTTTATACCTGGTGAAATTGTAAAGGCCGAGAAGACTGCCCTCAGTGATTGCTTTTGCGGAATCTTGCGGTTCAATGCTGCCTGTGCCTGCCCCATGGAGTATAGTGGCTACCTTGTGGCAATTTAATTTGCGTAATGAGCGGGAAAAATCGCCGGCTACTCTGCGTACCTTGTCTAAATTGAAATCTTCTCTTTTACCTAATCCTGCCACAGCCACTATCCTGGCGGGCAACTTGCCAAGCGTGTGAATGATGGTAACTTCTCCAGGTTTGCCCTTAACCTCGCCTTGATTAATAAGCTGGCTCACAGCCCCATCTAAAGCTTTATCGACAGCAGCGGTGGCTCCATCAGGTTGTTTCGTCTCCTCAAAAAGATTCACCACCAGTGCATCGGCTTCAATCTGGGTTATATCACCAATTACAGCCTTAATTTCCATTATCCTTCACCGAGCCATATAAAAATCTTCAGTGAAACTATTATTCTAACCTATTTGGCGGTAATAATGAAGGGGGGGTACTAGATTGCGGAGCTTGTTTCGAGCGTAAAGCGAGGAATCTCGCTTCGAGATTGCTTCGTCATCCCGCACTTCGTTCGGGATTCCTCGCAATGACGGAAGTGGGTCATTGCGAGCCCTTCGCCTTCTGTCATTCTGAGCGTAGCGAAGAATCTCAAGATGCTCAGGACAGGCTCCGCGTGGCAATCCCAAGGAAAGTCAAAACTCAAAAATCAAAATGCAAAATGACAGAGCAAAAATAAAAAAGCAGTCAGTATGAAGCTGAAAGCTGATAGCTGATAGCTGATAGCTGATAGCTGATAGCTGATAGCTACTACCTGATAGCTACTACAGTTCCTTGTCTTTGGTATCCTCCAGGTGGTAACATAAATTTTTGGTGGGCCGCTAGCTCAATTGGAAGAGCAGCTGACTCTTAATCAGCCGGTTCAGGGTTCGAGTCCCTGGCGGCTCACCAGCGAGTATCTTTGTGCTGACTTACCGCTAAACGTTATTGGGGTTAGCACCGGCAGTTGTGGCTGCTTTTCCCTTGAGAGCGACCACAGGTAATTCTATGATGAAGGTGGCTCCATTTCCCAGCGTGCTCTCGGCATATATCTTGCCATTATGTTTGCTAATAATCCCTCGACAGATGCTCAAGCCAAGCCCCATTCCTTCGTCCGCCTTTCTGGTAGTAAAGAAGGGATTAAATAGCGTCTGCAGATTTTCCTTAGCTATCCCGGGTCCATCATCCTCAAAGGATATCCGAATGGTGTCATCTAGTGCCTGTGTTTTGACTGAGAGTTTACCTCCGCCATGGGCTGCTCTCATCTCCGTTCTGGCGTTTAGCATTATATTAAGGAACACCTGCTGGAGTTGACTGGGGTCTACCATGGTTCGTGGCAGGTGAAGGTCGAGGTTGGCAGTAACCTTTATGTTACCGGTCTCCATTTCATAGCTTTGCAGGTCGATGGTGTCTTCTATCAGCTTGTTAATATCAGTGTATAGTGTCTCGGGCTTCTGGTGGTGGGCGAAAGTAAGCAGCCTGACGGCAATATTGGCTACTCGTTTCCCCTCTTTATTGATAATCGTTGCATATTCCCTGGCGTCCTCAGGGAGGTCCTTTTTTTGTGCTAGCATCTCAGCAAAGCCGACGACACTGGCGAGGGGATTATTTATCTCGTGGACGATTCCTGATGCCATCTCGCCTATGGTGCTCAAGCGGGTGGCTAACTGAGCCTTTCGCTTCATCTCAGCTCTCTCTGCCTCCATCTGTTTCCGCTCGGTGATGTCCCTCGCTATGCCCATAGTGCCTATGATTTCGCCATCTATTTCTATAGGGGATGAAGTGACCTCTACCGGAATTAGCTCACCGCTCTTGGTGATAATCTTAGTCTCGTAGGTATTTATTTCCCCCTTGAGCACCCTTTTGAAGGCGTCTGCCATGCGGGGGATCTCTTCCTCAGAAAGGATGACAGTGGCATACTTGCCAATGAGCTCACCCCTGTTGTAGCCGCACATTTCTTCCGCCCTCTTGTTACCTGAGGTAAATCTAGTTTTCAAGTCCAGTGTAAATATTCCGTCTGTAGCGGTCTCAAATAGGTTTCGGTATTTTTCCTCACTCCGCCGCAGCATCTCTTCCACCTGCTTCTCCGCGGTGACGTTGCGGACAATGCCTCGAAACCCTGTTGGCTGACCTTGTGAATCCGTTATCAGTGATACCGAAGATGAAGTGACTAGCTTCGTACCATTCTTTCTTATGACTTCAAACTCAAATCCTCTGGCAGGCTGCCCCGTGGTGTATACTTCGGCATATCTTTCCAACACCTTCCTGGCAGTCTGTTTATCCATGTAGTCCCTGTTGTTCATACCTATCAGTTCATCTCTGGAATATCCCAGGTTATGGCATACGGCATCGTTAACGAGGGTAAAGTTGCCGGTGAGGTCAACTTCATAATAACCCTCAACGACGCTCTCGAGGATGGTTTGGTATCTTGCCTCGCTTTCCCGCAGCGCTTCCTCCGCCCTCTCGAGCGCGGTTTTCTCCTGCCTCAGCTTATCTGCTTTCTGGCGCAGCCGTTCTGTTTCTCCAATAAGTTGCCTTTTCGCCTTATCTACTACTTTTATTTTGCCGCCTCCTTGTAGTTTTGTCTTGTCATGTTTGTTAGCCACTCATTGTGCTCAGCTATCGCCAGGGTTTATTGTTAATGTGGTTAGCCCTGCCATTTCCGGCTCTTTTGTTGTGGTTAGCGACTACAGGCAATTCTATGATGAAGGTGGCTCCCTTTCCCAACTTGCTCCTGGCATATATCATGCCATCATGGCTGGCAATAATCTCTTGACAGATGCTCAAGCCAAGCCCCGTTCCTTCACCTGCCTTTCTGGTAGTAAAGAAGGGGTTAAATATTCTCTCCAGATTTTTCTTCGCTATCCCCGGGCCGTCATCCTTAAAGGATATCTGGATAGTGTCATCTTTCGCCTCTGTTTTAATCAACAGCTTACCCCCGCCGTGGGCTGCTCTCATCGCCGTCCTGGCATTTAGCATTATATTAAGGAACACCTGCTGGAGTTGACCGGGGTCAGCCATGGTTCGTGGCAGATGAGGGTCGAGTTTGCTGGTAACCTTTATGTTACCCGTCGTCATTTCATATTGTTGCAGTTCGAGGGTGGCTTCTATCAGCTTGTTAATATCAGTATATACTGTCTCTGGCTTTTGGTGGCGGGCGAAATTAAGCAGCCGGGTGGCAATAGTGGATACCCGTTTTCCTTCATTATTGATAATCGTTACATATTCCCTGGCGTCTTCAGGCAGCTCCTTTTGTGATAGCATCTCAGCAAACCCGATAACACTGGTGAGGGGATTATTAATTTCATGCACGATGCCTGATGCCATCTCGCCAACAACGTTCAAACGGGTGGCTAACTGAGCCTTTTTCTCCATCTCGGCTTTCTCTGCCTCCATCTGTTTGCGCTCGGTGATATCCCGGCCAATACCTCGAAATCCACTCTGCTTACCCTGTGAATCCTTTATCAGTGATGCAGAAGTTTCAATGAATTTCTTTGTCCCATCCTTTCTTATGACTTCAAACTCCAATTCTTTGACAGGCTTTCCAGTGGTGTATACTTCGCTGAATGCTTGGTATACCTTCCTGGCATTCTCTTTATCTTCGTACTCCCTATTGTTCATGCCCAGGAGTTCTTTTCTGGAATATCCCAGCATTTTGCACATGGAATCATTGAAGAAGGTAAGGTTGCCGGCGAGGTCAAGTTCATAGTAGCTATCTGTGATGTTTTCGAGGATGCTTCGGTATTTTTCCTCGCTCTGCCGCAGCTCTTCCTCCGCCTGCTTTTCATCGGTAATGTCCTTGGCATTGTATTGTATCTCAACGATGTTTCCGTCTTTTCTAATTACACTGCCGCTTGCCAATAAATGCCTGATATTACCTGTCTTTGTAATACTCCTTAGGTGATAGTGAGGATTAAGCCCGCTGAGCATATCTTTCCAGAACTGGATATATTTGGGTGTATCTTCAGGATAGGCGATGGTCAATATGCTCTTTCCTATCAATTCCTTTTTGGAATAACCGGAAAGCTTTCCCACCTCTTTGTTAGCGTGCAATACCCATCCTTCTGCGTCTGTTGTTATGATTAGTTCATTTGCGCTTTCGAACAGGTCCTCAAATCGCGTTTTAGCTTCTTGTAATGCTATCTCCGCCAGTTTGTGCTCCGTGATGTCCCTGACAATACCGCGGAACCCTATCCGCTGACCTTCTGCATCCCTTATTAGAGACACGGAGGCTTCAACGGTTCTCTTCGTGCCATCCTTTTTTGTAAGCTCCCAATCAAGTCCTTCGGCAGGCTTTCCGGTGGTGTATACTCTGTTAAATGTTTGATATACCTTCCTGGCATTCTTTTTATCCATGTACTCCCTGTTGTTTATACCCATCATTTCATTTCTGCTGTACCCATTGATTTCGCACATGGCATCATTGAAGAAAGTAAAGTTGCCGGCGAGGTCAACTTCATAGTAGCTATCTGTGATGTTTTCGAGGATGCTTCGGTATTTTCCCTCGCTCTGCCGCAGCGCCTCTTCTGCCTGCTTCTCCACGGTGACATTGCGGACAATGCCTCGAAACCCTGTTGGCTGACCCTTTGAATCCGTTATCAGTGATACCGAAGATGAAGTGACTAGCTTCG
>DAOUZA010000044.1 GCA_030665785.1 Dehalococcoidia bacterium | reverse complement strand
CCTCGAATAACCCTGGAGGGGATACTCTGGGGGATAGGAAATAGCTTGAGATTGCTGGCGATAATCTCTGCTTTCACTGTGCTTATGTTTGCCATTCATCCTGATGACCTTATGTTGGCTATGGTGAAGGCGAAATTACCTTATAAATCAGTTATGGTGACAAGCTTGTCCACTAAATTTGTTCCTGCTTTGATTGATGATGCTCAGCGTATTGCTGATGCTAAGAAGAGCAGGGGCCTGGAGCTCGATAGGGGAGGGCGTATCCAAAGAGTTAAAAGCTATGCCTCTATCGCTATTCCACTGCTAGCCAACTCTCTGGATCGTGCTGTCCAGGTGGCTGAAGCAATGGAGTCAAGGGCGTTTGGCTCGGGGCAAAAGAGGACTTTTTATAAGGAGTTAAAAATAAGTAATGTTGACATAACTATTTTATCGTTCGTTTTTTCCTTTATTGCTTTTGGGGTATTCTTGCGCTGTTTAGGACAAGGAGGATACCAATATTATCCCGCTGCCGAGGCTGTCAGCCTTACTACTTCAGAATGGGCGGTGTTATTTGTTTTACTACTCCTGGTCAACGCCATGCCTATCCTGGCTTTACTGAAAAGGAAGGTGTCTCTTGATTAGCATAAAGAATCTGACCTTTTACTATAGCGGTAGTGATAAGCCGGCTCTTCGCGACGTCAACCTTGAAATCGAGGATGGTGAGTTTGTGTTGCTTACTGGTCCCTCTGGAGGGGGAAAGTCGAGCCTGTGTCGTTGTCTAAACGGGTTAATACCCCATTTTTACGGTGGAACGATGACGGGCAAGGTGGAGGTTAATGGCCTTAATGTGATGAAGCATTCCACCAAGGAACTGGCTACCATGGTGGGGATGGTATTTCAAGACCCCGAAAACCAGTTGGTGACTGTGGATGTGGATAGGGAACTTGCCTTTGGGTTGGAAAATCTCGCTTTTGCTAAGGAGGTGATCGCCAGGAGGATAGAGGAGGCGCTGGATACAGTAGGTATTGTCAATTTGCGGCATCGAGCAACAAGTGAACTTTCCGGCGGTGAGAAGCAGAGAGTGGCGATAGCCTCTGTGCTGGCGCTTTACCCTGATATCCTGGTATTGGATGAGCCTACTTCGGAATTAGACCCCAAAGGTGCTGAAGATGTTCTTAATGTGGTGGAGCGGCTAAATGATGAGCTGGGCATCACGGTGATATTAGTGGAACACAGATTGGATAGGGTGGTGGCACACTCCGATAGGATTGTTGTGCTGGAGAATGGCATGATTACCGCTGATGGAGTGCCAAGAGTAATTCTCGGCGATGGGAAGGTTTCCCAAAGTGGTGTTGGCATACCTCCCATAATTAGGCTTGCTCAGGGAATGAAAAATAAAGGAATGTCATTGCGAGCGAAGCGAAGCAACCTCATTGATAATACTCCACTGACGGTCAAGGAAGGCAGAATAATGTTAGCTAAAACTCTTCAGCCCCGGCATTCCGAGACCTTTGCCTCTTGCCATTCCGAGCATCCTTCATTGTCATTGCGAGCCGAAGGCATGGCAATCCTGAGACCCTTCGCTATCGCTCAGGGTGACAATAAAGGACCTGTCATTGCGTCGCCCCTTGATGTCATTGCGAGTGAAACGAAGCAATCTCATCTTAAGCCTCTAATTGAGGTGAAGAAGTTGTGGCATGCTTATCCTGACGGCTTTGTTGCCGTAAAGGATATAAATTTGAAGGTATGCCCCGGGGAATTTGTCGCCATTATGGGTAGGAATGCCTCGGGGAAGACCACCTTGGTCAAGCACTTCAACGGCTTGCTTAAACCGACAAAGGGCGATGTTATTCTTGGTGGCATCAATACTAAGGAAGTGACTGTGGCTGAGTTGTCCAGGAAAGTGGGCTATGTTTTTCAAAATCCCAACGACCATTTATTTTGCGATACCGTGGAAGAGGAGCTTGCTTTCACCTTGAACAACCTGGGAATCAAGGGTGAAGAAGCGAAGCCATTGATTAATCAAACGCTGGAGAGATTTGGGCTGATGCAATATAGATACCAATATCCTCGGTTCCTGAGTGGTGGGGAAAAACAAAGAGTGGCTTTGGCTTCTATCCTGGTAGCCCAGCCCCGGATAATTATCCTTGATGAGCCTACCCGAGGGATGGAATACCGGCTAAAGGCTGAGTTAATGCGATTCCTGGACGAATACCGAATAGATGGCAGAGCGATAATTCTGGTGACCCAGGATGTAGAGATGGTAGCTGAGTTTAGCGACAGAGTGGTGTTGCTCAGCGAGGGGAAAATTGTGGTAGATGGACCCAGGAGGGAAGTACTGTCACAAGCATTGTTATTCTCGCCCCAGATAAACCGCCTGGCACAGGCTCTTAAAAGTTATGGTGTCCCTGGCGATATATTGACTGCTGAGGAGATGATTGAGGCATTAGCATGACTCACAATACATCATTGCGGACACGAACGAAGAATATCATTGCGAGCAAAGCGAAGCAATCCCCTCTGGCACTGATGATATTTCTTGCCGTGGGTCTTTCTATTTGCTTTATGTTACTGCCTTCGCTAACTGCCCTGGTGAACTGGGCGTTAATGGCAACTGTGCTTGCTATTTTGGTCATATTAGCCTTTTTCTTCAGTTTCGAATCAATTGCCCAGAGCTCCAAGGAGATAGCTTTGATTTCCATGTTAGCCACTATGTCGGCGGTGTTGAGAATTCCTTTTGGTGCCATTCCCAACTTTCAGCCATGCACCTTTTTGATAATTTGCGCTGGATATGTCTTTGGTCCTGTATCTGGCTTTATGGTGGGAGCAATGACGCCGCTCATCTCCAATTTCTTTTTAGGGCAGGGTCCCTGGACGCTATACCAGATGCTTGCCTGGGGGTTGATAGGGTGTGGTGCTGGCTATCTGGGGAAATTCATGCGTCGTTCCACTCCAGAGTATGTCATTACGGTGAGCCAGAGCCCTGAATGTAGCGAAGGGACAGCGAAGCAATCTCGTGGCGCTCAGGGCAGCTTCCGCGAAGCAATCCCGTTAACTAGAAAATGGCTGATAGGCTTTGGCGTTATCTCCGCCTTTATCTTTGGTCTTATAATGAATATCTATTTCTGGCTATACTTTGCTGGTCCTCTCACGCTTAGCACTCTGCTCTTCGCCGAGCTCAGCAGCTTCTGGTTCGATGTCTCCCATGCTGTGGGAAACGCTCTCTTCCTGGGACTGTTTGGCACCAAGACCATAGCCATAATGGAAAGATATAAGAAGCGCTTCACCTGGGCCTACCAGGCTGAATAGCCCTTATCGCTATCGAAATTTCAATCCCGTTAAGTAGAAAATGGTTAGCAGGCTTTGGCATTGTCTCCGCCTTTATCTTCGGACTTATTAGTGAATGTCTATTTCTGAATGTACTTTGCCAGCCCTCTGACGCTCAGCACCCTGCTCTTCGCCGAGCTTAGTAGCGTATGGTGTGACACTTTGCATACCATAGGAAATGCTCTCTTCCCGGGATTTTTTGGCACCAGGACCATAGCCTGCTGAGGCCGAAGAAGCTAGACCCGGATAAGGGGAGAATCACACGGCACCATACCATTGCATTGAGGCACAAATTTTGGCATACTATCCCTATGGAGACATTTGGTTGTTGTTACAACTAAGGGCTCGCTAGCATGCAAATAGATGAACTTCTTCGGTTAATGGTAGAAAAGGATGCCTCAGATTTACATCTGAGGGTTCCAAGCCCACCGGTGCTGCGTATCGATGGTGTGCTTATACCACAGCAAGATTTGCCGCCAGTTACACCTGCAGATGTTAAACAAGCTTTTGAGCATATTACTGTTGAAAGTCAACGGAAGGTTTTTCACCAAAAGCTGGAGTTAGATTTAGCCTATAGTATTCCTGGGTTAGCTGGATTTCGAGTCAACGTATTAAGTCAAAGAAGGACAATGAGCATCGCCTTCCGCCGGATACCAGCTACAGTTCCGACTATTGATGAACTCGAGTTACCCCAGATTTGCAAGAAGCTTATTCTTATGCCCAGGGGGCTTATTCTGGTTACCGGGCCTACCGGAAGTGGTAAGAGCACCACTCTAGCCGCAATGATTGACCATCTTAATGAGAATGAAAGACGGAATGTCATCACTATTGAGGACCCCATTGAATACTTGCATCAAAACAAGAAATGCATCATCGCCCAGCGAGAGCTGGGTGATGATGCTAAGTCATTCGCCGATGCCTTGATGCATGTTCCCCGTCACGACCCTGACGTGATTCTCGTGGGCGAGATGCGTGACCTGGAGACCATAGGCGCAGCTATCACTGCAGCGGAAGCGGGACAGCTGGTGCTGGCAACATTACACACCATTGATGCTGTCCAGACTGTTGACCGCATAATTGATGTCTTCCCTGCTGACCAGCAACGCCAGATTAGATTACAGCTATCCCAGATAATAGAAGCGGTGCTGTCGCAGACCCTGTTGCCGCGAACTGGAGGCAAAGGAAGAATAGCGGCTTTTGAGATTTTGATTGCTACCCCTGCTGTTAGAAACTTAATTCGCACTAGCAGAACCTTTGAATTGCCCGGTATTATGCAAATTGGTGCTAAAGACGGTCTACAGACTTTGAACCAGTCATTAGCTTACCTGGTGAAAAACCACAAGGTCACTGTTAAAGAAGCTATGGCGAAAAGCAGCGACCCAGAGCAACTTAAAAAGTTGATTTAGGAGTACTGACGTATCTGCCTCTTCGGCGTCAGCTTCATCGCCAGGCTAGTTAGCCAAGCTACAAAAGCTCGGCCCTCCAATGTACATCTCGCTCAAGAGGATAGGTGTCACCTCAAAGAAAGTCAAAAGGCAAAAATGAAAAAGCGGTCAGTAATCAGCAGTCAGCGCTCAGCTAATGGCTGATAGCTACTAAATTGGACTTTGAATTTAGATATTAGGATTTGTTTAGGATTTAGTGCTTTGAGTTTAGGATTTAGCTTGTAGATTGCTTCGGCACCTTGTGCCTCGCAACGACAAAGAGAGGGTGTCATTGCGAACCCTTTTATGTCATTGCGAGCGAAGCGTGGCAATCCCCTCTACTCAACAATCCGAGGGATTGCTGAACACTGTGGCTTATTTCGTGCGCATCACGGCGTTAAGAACCCTGGCCAGGGTTAGAAACCCCAGCCAAGGTAAACCGCATCTCCGATTGCCCTTGCAATCAAAGGCTTAAGTCCAGGTTCGCCAGTCAGCTTATTTGAAAATTGGGCGACCAACCGGCAGAATCACTCTTCCAAAGCCCGTAAGCAGCGCTAGACCCATACCAAGGTAGAGCATCATCAATCCACCTATCCAGATGAACCAGCCAGCTATTACTCCCATCATTGGCCATATCCCCATTGCTGGGAAGCCCTGCATGAGGTAACCGGCCATTAGGAATATACCAATCGCCATTACGACCAGGGCTATAGATGGTACCCAGCTCGTGCGTCCCAGGATCGGGGCACAGGTCAACAGAACTATCCCCAATATGATGAATACATATCCGTTGACGCACACTTGGGGGATACCAGGCATGCCAACCGCTAGTAACGGCATCCCGCCCCACAGCTGAAATATGTGAGTCAGTGCTACGGTAGCGAAGAAGAATACTCCGAAAACTAAATTCAGGGTCCCGTTAATTGAGTCTCCTTTTCTCAGCCCTATCAGCCCGACGAGGATTAGGACGAACCCTGCTCCCAGAAGCCAGCCAATGAAGATGGATAAATCTGTGAACGCTACCCTCCCTGTCATGAATGCCCAAACGGCAGTATTGCCAGCCGCTATCGCGAACAGGCCTGCCATCGTGGGGTCACCCCAAGTTGACTCTTGCTGAGCCATTTGTCACCTCCTTTTTTTGATATTCAACTGGGCACTACTATACAATAAACTGTAGTTCCATTGTCAATACCCCCTGCTCATTCACATACCTGGTAAGACATTGCCTCATTTAGCTGTTTCCCTTTTTCCCTTGCTTCAGCCTTTGAAATAGTGAGTCACACCATCAAGATTTATCCACCCTATTCCCAAATATGATAGGATAGGTCATCAAAAGAGAAGCACAGGGTGAGTTGGATTACTGATAATGAGGTGAAATGATGAAAAGGTTTTCTCTGAGGAAGCTCTTGCTAGCAGGGGACACATCCATTAGAAGATTCTTCACCTTTGAAGAAAATGCTGAAGGCAGAAGGAGGAGAAAGGAACTATTTATACTGGCAGGGATATTTTGTGCCCTGGTGATAAGCGCTATTCTCGTTGGGATTAGCGATAATATACCAGGCATAGTTCTATGCTACCTGGCAGCTATCACCTTAATCGTCGCGGTAACACGCACCTGGAGAAGAAGGAAGATGTTCTTAATCTTGCTAGGAGCATCAGTGGCTGGATTCATTGTCTTTGTTGTGCTGCATAATGTCTTTTATGGCCTGACCATACTCACCAGCCACATCAGTGCGTTGAGCCATCTGATGGAGGGCTTTCATGTTGCGTTCTTCATTATTGCCGTTTTCCTGTGTCCCGCCGCTTTTCTGGTAGGGGCTGTAGGCAGCATAATCCTCGCTATCAAGGGGCGGAGAAGACAAGCAGCGGGATAATTCTGGCTCGCCCGAGCAAAGGCTTGGCGTTTTGCTCTTCTCCAAACTTATCCCCATCGGAATTTCAATCTCGGTCGAATCAACAATCCGATGAGATGTTAAGTGCTATGGCAAATAGATAGAACAATTCCCAGAAGATGCCATAGTAACCGCACGGACAGAGATACATCACTGCAACTACCTTGACACCGCAACGTAGAATACCGGTGGCATAGGGATACTGTTTTTGGCTTCCCATTACACAATGTGGAGTTCGCATAGTTATCGTATTGCAAACTCTGAAACTCGACGTTATTATACGAGCCAGGGATGGTGCGTCACACAGATAATCCCGGGCAAAGGAGGTATGTTCTTGGAGGAATTCTCAGAACAAAGACTAGCAGGTAGAATAGCGCTGGTGACGGGAGGCGGTTCTGGGATCGGTAGGGCAATCAGTTTACGGTATGCCAGGGAGGGGGCTGATATTATAGTGAATGATATAAATCTGGAAGGGGCTAACGAGACAGCCAAGGGGATTGAGGAGTTGGGTAGAAAGGCTATGGTGATAAGGGCTGATGTTGGCGTATCGGCCGAGGTTGAAACGATGCTCGAGAAAGCCTACAGTGAGTGGGGAAGAATAGACATTGTGGTAAACAACGCTGGGATTAGTGGTTTACCGTATGTTCTTATCGAGCAAACCGAGGAAGAATGGGATCGCGTTATTAACACAAACCTTAAGGGTGTGTGGCTTTGTTCAAAGTTTGCTGCTATAAGGATGCTAAAGCAAGAAAGGAAGTTTGGTCCCCTGAGGGGGAAGATAATAAACATTGCCTCCATCGCTGGTAAGACGGCGATACCACACATAGGTGTCTATTCAGCGAGCAAATTCGGTGTGATAGCCGTAACTCAAGTGTTCGCTAAAGAGTTGGCTCCCGATATAACCGTAAACGCTCTCTGCCCTGGTTTCCACGTTACCGGCATATATTTCAACAGTGAGGAGGTAGTAAGAGGCTCCATGAAGACTTTCAAATCTCCGGAAATTCTCCTCGAAAGGCTTGGGAGAGCCGAAGACGTTGCTCCCCTGGCTGCTTTCCTGGCATCAGAAGACAGCGACTACATGACCGGTCAGGCCATAAACATTGATGGGGGAGTAGAGTTCCATTAGGGAGTGAACTAGATCACAACACAGTGGATGTGATCCGCCAGGATGACGATGTCCAGGTGACCAGTTGTCCATTTTGTGTAACGTCACATCTGCTTGACTTGTTACCTAATGCACAAAAGGGCGAGTTGTGCTCTTTATGATTAATCATTTCTCTAACAATATTCATCAGGGATGTACAGACGAGGCATGTAGCAATTCCAACTCCTGGTGCCATAATCTACAACGCAACAGCAGCAAAGGTTCTTCGCAAGCCTGAAACGAAGATAGCTAATGACATAGTTGAAAAGATGGGAAGTGGGACTATTCTTGATTTAGGTTCAGGAACAGGCTATTTATCAATAGAGATTGCAAAGAAGATATCAGGCATACAGGTTTATGGCATCGATCTGAGCAGGCAAATGGTCAGGATTGCGAGACGTCATGCAAGAGGTGTCGAAAATGCTCAATTTGAGTTTGGCAATGCTGCTGACCTTCCTTTTGAGGATAACTCAATAGACTTTATCGTTAGTACTGGCTCTTTACATCATTGGAAGACACCAGCCAGGGTATTTGATGAATGTTATCGTGTTCTAAAAATTGGCAAGGAAGCCTGGATATATGATGGGTGTCCTGATGCCTTCAAAGACCAAGCTGATAGAAATAGAATAAGAAGGGAATATGGGTTTTTGGTTTACCGAATTGGAACTAAAGTCGCTGAACTTCATGGTTTCGCCATGGAAGAGTACGAGAGCGAAATTAAAGATATTTTAGACCAAACAGAATTCAAAGATAGTTATCACATGGAGCTAACAGACGTTTGGATGAAGATTACCCTCAAGAAGCACAGGTGAACAAGTCTGCCCTTTCTCAACTTCTTCATTGCTCGTCTTGTTCAACCGCGCAACAATAGTCCATAACTAAAAGTAGCTGCAAAATGCTGGCAATCCGTTGTGTCATTGCGAGGCATGTCTCCCCTCTGTCATTGCGAGGAGTGGTAACGACGAAGCAATCTCGCCCCGGGGATTGCCACGCTTCGCTCGCAATGACAATAGAAAAGGGCGCAATGACACCCCTTCCTGTCATTGCGAGGAGCGGCAGCGCCGAAGCAATCTCATACCCCGCCGGGATTGCCACGCTTCGCTCGCAGTGACCTCTTTTTGTCACCCTGAACGAAATGAAGGGTCTCGAAATTGCTTTATGGAGCCTGTCCTGAGTGAGATTCTTCGGCGCTTCGCTTCCTCAGAATGACAAAAGGAAATTGGGGGTCAG
>DAOUZA010000004.1 GCA_030665785.1 Dehalococcoidia bacterium | reverse complement strand
GCTATAGTGGTTGCACTATGAATGTCTATAGCAGGATACCAGAATATAGGAGTCTGACAGGTATCTCAGGGTTATCCAAGATAGCCAGGCAAAGGCTGAGCGCTCCTGCCGCTTGAGTGCAACGTACGCCATTTGGGTTACCTAATCATTTATCATTTCTTAGCCCATTTGTTTTTAAGCTACCGTATTTGGGTGTCTTAAGCCTATCCCTTTCCCTCCTGGAAAACACCTGAATGGGGCTATTCACGCCCTGAGGTACAACGGTATTATGAAATCTAGAAAAGACAGGAGCTGAAGTGTCACCAATCATATGAACGAGTACAAATATTTGCTTTTTTGGCTGGGGTATGGGATAATTTAGCGAGTAAGGGGGATTGGTTATTTGAATCAAGGTGGGTGAAATCCCACCTTTTTAATTAAATAATTTAGGTTAGAGAATGAAAAGGGAACTCATAGCTGCGGTTAATCAGCTTTCTGCGGAGAGAAACCTATCTAGAGAAGTAGTGCTATCTATTGTAGAGGCAGCGCTAGCCGCGGCTTACAAGAAGTATGCCTTTCATGATGAACAGGATGTTTTGGTGAAGCTGGACCCTGATTCCGGTGCGGTGAAAGTTTATATGCAGAAGACCGTAGTGGAGTCAGTTAACGACCCTCAACAGGAGATTTCCTTAGCCGAAGCTCGCAAGTTGCGTAGGGGGGTTCAAGTGGGTGAAGCGGTAGAAGTGGGAACTATGCCCATGGATGCTGGGCGTATTGGAGTGTATGCAGCAAAGCAAGTTATCTTGCAGCGGCTAAGGGAAGCAGAACACCAGAAAACTTATGAAGAGTTCTCCAGCAGGGAGGGAGAAATCGCCACCGGCGTGGTTCAGTTTATTAGTCCATCACAGATTTATGTTAACTTAGGCAGGGTGGAGGCAATATTACCTGGTGGTGAACAAATTCCCAATGAACGTTATCGAGTGGGGCAGCGGCTTAGACTCTACCTTCTAGAAATAATTCAGGGGAGTAAGGGGACTCAGATAGTAGTTTCCCGGACCCATCCCAACTTGCTTCGTCGCCTTTTTGAGCTAGAAATTCCCGAAGTTCACAACGGCGCTGTGGGGGTAGAAGGGATAACCCGGGAGCCAGGGAAGAGAAGCAAAGTAGCAATATCAACTTCGCAAGAGGGAGTTGACCCGGTAGGATGTTGTCTTGGCCCTCGAGGCATCAGATTACAAAGCATTATCAAAGAGCTGAATAATGAGAAAATAGATTTAATTCTTTGGGATGCTGACTCCAAAGTGTTTATCACTAACGCTCTTAGTCCTGCTCAAGTAGCCAGCATCGAACTCAATGAGGAAGGAAAGGTGGCTACGGTTATCGTACCTGATAGGCAGCTTTCTCTGGCTATAGGCAAAGAGGGGCAAAATGCCAGGCTAGCGGCAAGGCTTACCGGGTGGCGGATCGATATCAAGAGTGTTTCTGCGGCGGAAGCAGCAAAAGCTGAGATGCTGGAAACCATCTCCAGGGAATTAGTACAGGAAAAGGTTGTTAAAGAGGAAGCAAAAGAGGAAGTGCCTGTGGCTGCAGACGAGCTTCAGGTATCAGAGCCGCTTTCATTTCCAACTGCTGCTGAGGTTTCCTTTGAGGCAACCAAGGAGGAAGGGGCAATTCGTTTTGCCGAGGATATTTTGCCGGATGCACGAAAAATTGAAGCTTTGAAGGAGGAGGCGAAAGCAGTCAAAGGCAAAGGCAAAGCTAAAGCTAAAGGCAAAGCTAAAGCTAAGGCTAAAGGCAAAGCGAAAAAACCTCACTTGGAAGATGAGTATGAGGAATAAACATATACCCCAGCGCACTTGCATTGCTTGTCAGCAAAAGAAGGATAAAAAAGATTTGATTCGCCTGGTGTGTACTAGTAGTGGGGTTGTTGAACTGGATTTATCGGCAAAGAAACCGGGGCGTGGTGCTTATCTATGTGCTCGAAAAGATTGCTGGGGGGAAGGATTTAAGGGGAATCGTTTAGAGCATGCTTTGCGAACAAAACTTAGTGATGATAATCGCCAGACTTTGATAAACTATGGCAGCAGCCTTGGTGGGGAAGGTTAAATTTGAGCACTAAGAAATCGAAAGACGAGCGAAAAGAGAAAGGCACAACACCAACTTTGCCTCAAATTGAGGTTCCATCTTCCCTCACTGTAAGGCAGCTTGCGGATATGCTTGAGGTTGAGCCAGTAAAAGTTATCAAGCAATTTATGAGGAAGGGCATTATGATCAACCTCAATCAGACTATCGATTTTGATGCTATAGCTGCAGTAGCCACAGATTTTGGCTATCAGGCTCAGCGAAAAACAGAGCCAGAAGGTCTAGCACATGTTAGCAAGGCAAAGGGGAAAAAGTTACAAACTCGTCCCCCAGTAGTCACTGTTATGGGGCATGTTGACCATGGCAAGACAACCTTGTTGGATGCCATCAGGAAAACCAACGTGACTGCTCACGAAGCAGGGGAGATTACCCAGCATATCGGTGCTTATCAATGCGCAGTTGATGAACGTAAAATTACCTTTCTGGATACTCCAGGGCATGAGGCTTTTACTGCGATGAGGGCTCGTGGAGCCCGAGCGACTGATATCGTGGTTTTGGTAGTTGCTGCTGACGATGGTGTTATGCCTCAGACTGTGGAAGCTATAGACCATGCTAAAGCTGCTAAGGTACCTATAGTAGTAGCTATCAATAAGATTGATAAGGCTGATGCTAATCCTGAGAAAGTGAAACAGCAGCTTGCTGACCTGGGGTTAGTCATTGAAGAATGGGGTGGTGATGTTGTTTGTGTTCCTATTTCGGCGAAGAAGGGGGAGGGGATATCAGATTTATTGGAAAACATATTCCTCGTTGCTGATATATTGGAGCTAAAGGCTAATCCCAAACGTGCTGCGGAAGGTGCGGTTATTGAAGCCAGGTTGGATAGGACTAAAGGTTCTTTAGCTACCCTTCTGGTTCAAAACGGCACTCTTGAAGTAGGTGATGTTATAGTAGCTGGCAATATCTGGGGCAAAATTAAAGCTATGTTTAATGAACAAGGCGAGCAAATCAGGAAAGCTGAACCATCAGCCCCGGTGGAAGTGCTTGGGTTGAGTGGTGTGCCGAATTCGGGGGATATTTTCAAAGTGGTTGCCGATGAACACGTAGCACAAAGTATTGTGAAGGGGGGGAAAGCTACCATGCCTCAAATTCCGCTGAGCTTAACCGCTCTTTCTCGCCAGATAGATAAAGGGCAGATAAAAGAGCTCAATGTGGTTTTGAAAACTGATGTCTATGGTAGTATTGAGCCACTGAGGAGTTCCCTGGAGCGGCTAAGTTCAGAGAAGGTGGGGGTTAATATTATTCATACTGGCAGTGGTAGCATCACGGAAAGCGATGTGCTTCTAGCATCAGCTTCAAAAGGGATTATCATTGGTTTTAGTAGTAGTCTATCACCTGGAGCAAAGCAATTGGCTGAGGCTGAAGGGGTAAGCATTCGGCTCTACGATGTAATTTATAGGCTAATAGAGGATGTAGAGAAGGCGTTGCAAGGAATGCTTGCGCCCACTTATGTAGAGGTGGTTGGTGGCCGTGCTGAGGTGCGGGCTGTCTTTTCCGGCGGACGGCAAGGTAAAGTTGCTGGTGTTTATGTTAGGGAAGGCAGGGTATGGCGGGACGCCCAAGCTAAAATATTGCGGGGAAACAAAGTGCTCTGTGAGTCTCGCATTTCCAGTCTGAAGCGTTTTAAAGAAGATGTTACTGAGGTAGGTACCGGGTTTGAGTGTGGTGTAGGTATTGAAAATTTTGGCGATTTCTCCGTTGGTGATATTATTGAGCTCTACCAGAAGGAAAAAGTAGAGTAAAGTATTTTTCCCTGGAGATTAATTGATTTCCCTTCAAGGCTAATTATGAACAGGCGGGAACAGCGATTAGGCAAGGTCATTAAGCAAGAAATCAGTACCTTGCTTGAGCGCAAGGTTAATGACCCGAGGCTAAAGGACCTCGTCTCAGTGACTGAGGTTCAACTTTCACCTGACCTCAGACAGGCTAAAGTATTTGTCAGCATATTAGGGAATGAATCTGATAAGAAGGAAATGATAGCTGGTTTTAACTCTGCCTGCTCTTTTTTGCAGGCACAACTGTCGCTACATTTAAGGCTAAGGCACACTCCTCAACTCAGCTTTCATTACGATGATTCCATTGAGCGCGGGGCAAAGTTGCTCAAATTAATGGAACAAGCCCCGGATGAATAACTCAGGCTGGTGTTTTTACAGCAAGGTATTGACATTGATTTATTTAATGGGATATGGTAGATAGACTGTAATTAACTTAAAAGGAGGTAGTCAGGATGAAGGCGTATTGTTTTAAGTGTCGAGCAAAGAGGGATATTAAGGATCCAGTTTCTGTTACTCTTAAGAATGGAAGACCAGCAGTCAGGGGAACCTGCTCTGTATGTGGGACAAAAGTATTCAGAATTGGCAAGGCTTAAAGTCTTGTAAAAAATCTGTCGAAGTCAACAAAAGAATAGATATAGTTGGGGATTTCAGCCATAACATTCTACTGAGTTTATTGCCATGGGAACAATAAATGTAGCCATCGTTGGTGTCGGTAATTGTGCCTCATCACTAGTTCAGGGCGTTTACTATTATAAGGATGCTAAAGAGAATGAGTTTGTCCCTGGCTTAATGCATGTCAACCTGGGGGGCTATCATATATCCGACATAAATTTTGTAGCTGCATTTGATATTGATAGAAACAAAGTAGGCAAGGATTTAGCCAAAGCCATTTTCACTTCGCCCAATAATACCATTAAGTTTTGCGATGTGCCTGAGACAGGAATCAAGGTTGAGCGTGGTATGACCCACGATGGCTTGGGGGAATATCTTTCTCAGATTATCAAGAAGGCGCCAGGTTCAACCGCTGATGTAGTAAGCATCCTCAGGGATACCGGAACTGATGTAGTGCTTAATTATTTGCCTGTAGGCAGTGAGGAGGCGACTAAATGGTATGTAGAGCAAGTGTTGACTGCTGGCTGCGGTTTTATTAACTGCATACCTGTTTTTATTGCGCGTGAGCCTTACTGGCAAAATCGCTTTGCGGAGAGGGGATTGCCTGTTATTGGTGATGATGTCAAGTCTCAGGTGGGAGCTACAATCACGCATCGGGTATTAACCAGGCTTTTTCGTGACCGTGGTGTTAAGTTGGAGCGAACTTATCAATTGAATATTGGAGGCAATACCGATTTCTATAACATGCTGGAACGTGAGCGTCTGGAATCTAAGAAGATTTCCAAGACAAACGCTGTTACTTCGCAGTTAGATTACGATATTGGTGAGGATAATATCCATGTTGGTCCTAGTGATTATGTTCCCTGGCTGGCGGACCGCAAGTTTTGCTTCATAAAAATGGAAGGACGCACCTTTGGCGATGTTCCTCTAAATGTGGAGCTAAAGATGGAGGTGTGGGATAGTCCCAATTCAGCGGGCGTAGTCATTGATGCCATAAGATGTTGTAAGCTAGCCCTGGATAGGGGTCTAGGTGGAACCATCGTAGCGCCGGCATCTTACTTTATGAAGTCTCCGCCAATTCAGTATTCTGATGATGAAGCTCGCGCAAAGACCGAAGCATTTATTGTTGGGGAGGAGCAAGAGGGTCCTATCTCATTGCCTGAGCCACGGTTAGCTGAGGTTAAAGGGTAAACTGCTTTTGCGGGCGCCAAATTTAGCAGAGCTTAGAGCAAATTTAGCATTACGCATTACCAATCCTGTAATCGGGATTTTAAGCAAAAGTGGCATAAAGCCTGATGCGCTTACCTTTACAGGATTAGCGATAAACATCGGTGCCGCTTATGTCATTGCCACAGGGCATTTTTTGCTTGGCGGAATCTTAATTTTAGTTGCCGGATTATTTGACCTTCTGGATGGGGCGCTGGCCAGGTTTGCCGAGAAAACCACAAAATTTGGTGCCATTCTTGATTCTACGGTTGACCGCATTTCTGAAGCAGCAATATTTTGTGGTCTCCTTGTGTGGTATATGCCAGGCGGGTTAGAAATCCTGCTTATTTTTGCTGTCTTGATTGGTTCCTTCCTGGTTAGCTATATACGGGCAAGAGCAGAGGGGCTTGGATTGGAATGCAAGGTTGGTTTGTTTACCAGAGCGGAAAGGGTTATAGTATTAGCGATAGGTTTGCTGGTAGGTCAATTCGTTGACTTAGCTGTAGTTATTGCCTTATGGATTTTGGTGGTTTTTGTTTATATCACTGTGGTTCAGAGATTAGTTTATTTGCGACGAGTTAGGAGCTAAAGGTACTTAAATGCCTGTTGTTGCCATTGTGGGAGGGCAGTGGGGTGATGAAGGAAAAGGGAGGATGGTTGATTTCCTCGCTGAGAAAGCAGAAGTGGTGGCTCGTTTCTCGGGGGGTGATAATGCCGGGCACACCATAATTAATCCCTACGGCGAGTTTCGGCTGCATCTTGTACCTTCAGGGATTTTTCGTCCCCATACAACTTGCATCGTGGGCAATGGTGTGGTGATTAATCCCCCAATTCTTCTTGAAGAAATAGACAATCTTCAAAAACATGGTGTCGATACCAGCCGTCTTTTCATAAGTGACCGTGCTCACCTTATCATGCCCTATCATATTCTTCTTGACGGTTTGGAGGAGGAAAGACGTGGTGGCAAGGCTCTGGGCACTACACGCAGGGGAATTGGGCCTGCATTCAGTGACAAAATAGCACGTATGGGAATACGCACTGGAGACTTGCTAAATAAAGATGCCTTTCGGGACCGTCTAAGCTCAATCCTGGAACTTAAAAACGCTATTCTTTGCAAGGTGTACGGAAAGTCACCATTGTCGGTGGATGAGGTATTTGAGCAATATTGCCATTACGGGGATAAGTTGCATCCTTTTATTCGAGATACTGGTTCCATAATTCGGGAGGCGATTAGGAATAATGAGCTGGTTTTGTTGGAAGGTGCGCAGGGGACATTGCTTGACCCTGATTTCGGCACATATCCTTATGTTACCTCGTCTTCGCCATTGGCTGGGGGAGGGTCTCCAGGATTAGGAATAAGTCCCCGGGAAATCAACCACATTGTTGGTGTGTTCAAAGCCTATATTACCAGGGTTGGCAGTGGTCCTATGCCTACTGAGCTAAAAGACGAAGTCGGGGAATTAATACGAAGAAAAGCTCATGAATATGGTGCTACCACAGGGAGACCGAGGCGGTGTGGTTGGTTCGATGCTGTAGCTGGCAAGTTTAGCGTCGAGGTAAATGGCTTTACTGAACTGGCTTTAACTCACCTTGATACCTTTGACGGTTTTCCTTCCATTAAAATATGCACTGCTTATAAGCTTGGTGGCGAAATACTGGATTACTTTCCCGGTGACATCGCCACGTTGGAGGAATGCCAGCCTATCTATGAAGAGCTGTCTGGTTGGAAGGAACCAGTTGACGCAATCGATGACTTGGCACAACTTCCTTCAGAAGCTCGCCGTTATCTAACCAGGCTCGAGGAACTTCTTTGTTGCCCTATCAGTTTGGTTTCCGTGGGTTCAAAGCGGGAGCAAATGATAAGGGTGAGGCCTACCTTCTTGGAATTCTAAATACTAAACAATGTAAAAGAGCGGTCAGCGGTCAGCTGAAGGCTGATAGCTACTAAATTCAGTCTTGAATTTGGATATTGGGATTTGTTTAGGATTTAGATTTTAGTGCTTGTGATTTAATTTTGGTTATAGGCAGGTCGATTTTGTAATTTTTCAAAGTTGCTTGAATAATCTCGGCTGTTTTTTTATCTGGCTCGACAAGAGGCAATCGTGGCTTGCCTACGGGAAACCCCAGGTAATTCAAGGCATATTTAACCGGCACAGGGTTGGAAACAATGAACAAAGCTTCTATTAAAGGCAGTAAATTTCGGTGGATACTAGCTGCTTCTTTGTTGCTGCCGTTCAGGAATTTTTCCATCATTTCCCTTATCTGGTTTCCCACCAGATGAGAGGCAACGCTGATAACGCCGTATCCTCCCAAGGTTAGTATAGAAAGGGTATCGCTATCGTTACCACTGTAAACCAGGAAATCGTCTTTCGTTCCCTGGATAATCTTGGCAACCTGACTAAGATTGCCACTAGCTTCCTTTATACCGACAATATTGTCAATCTGGCTTAGCTTGATTACGGTATCAGCGGTGATGTTGGTAACGGTGCGAGAAGGAACGTTATAAAGGATGCAGGGCAAAGTGGTAGCTGAAGCTATAGCTTTGAAATGTTCGAATAAACCTTGCTGAGTTGGTCGATTGTAGTAAGGAACTACGAGCAGACAAGCATCGACGCCGATTTTTTCAGCCTCCTTGGTTAGTTGTTGGCTTTCCCTGGTGTTGTAGCTACCGGTACCAGCGGCAATTGTCCCCTTGTTAACTATCTGCGATTTAACCTCGGCAAAAAGGCGGAGTTTCTCCTCAGTAGAGAGGGTGGGAGATTCGCCAGTGGTGCCAGAGACCACTACTCCATCGCTGCCAGAATCAAGCAAAGCTTGAGCCAAATTCCGAGCTTGCTGATAATCAACCTTTTCCTCAGCAGTGAAAGGAGTGATCATCGCGGTAAGTAAGCGCCCGGGATTATTCATTTAAGCCGCTATGCTCCTTTTAGACGCTATCCATCCTCTGTTTATCCCTTCTTCAGCAATCTGAACAGCATTCAAAGCAGCTCCCTTGCGTAAATTGTCAGCCACTATCCACATGACCAGACCATTAGGGCAGGAAATATCTTCTCGAATTCTGCCTACAAATACATGGTTTGACCCTGCTGCTGCCCAAGGATATGGATAATGACTAACGCTGGGGTCATCGAGCACACTGATTCCAGGTGAGCGGGTTAGTATTTTCCTTGCTTCTTTGGCAGAGATAGGTGAAGTAAATTCCACATTCACTGCTTCGCTATGCCCAAACCAGACAGGGACCCTGACACAAGTGGCTGAGATAACTATATCCTTTGCATGCATTATTTTTCGTGTTTCCTCCGTCATCTTCCATTCTTCTTTAGTGTAGCCATTATCCAGGAAGACATCTATTTCGGGGAGAACATTAAATGCTATTTGGTGAGCAAAGGCGTGGGGGCATACACTACGACCCTCTAAGACTAGCTTTGTTTCCCTGGTTAGTTCATTTGTAGCGGCGAAGCCGGCCCCCGATACCGATTGGTAGGTGCTTACGATGACTCGTTTTATCGGGTTAACTTTATGGAGCGGATAGAGAGCCACTACCAGCTGAATCGTGGAACAATTTGGATTGGCGATTATCCCGTTATGCTGATTTATATCCTCAGGATTTACCTCAGGGACTACCAGGGGGACTGAAGGCTCCAACCTAAAAGCAGCGCTATTATCGATGACTACCGCCCCAGCTTTAGCAGCTATAGGGCATAGCTGTCGGCTAACATCGGTGCCAGCGGAGAAAAAGGCAATATTGATATCACGAAAAGTCTCTGAGGCAGCCTCCTGCACCTCGACTTGACGATGGCGAAAGAAAATCTCCGTGCCACTCGAGCGCTCAGAGGCTAAGGGGCGCAATTCGCCCACGGGAAACTTTCGTTGTTCGAGTATATTGATAAATTCCTGTCCCACAAGCCCTGTTGCACCTACAACAGCTATATTGAATCCTTCCATAATAAAGCCCCTTACAGTTTTTCTAGCAACGAATCTAAGCCGTAAATTAATTCTTTTCGCTTTACTACTTCTTTGATGGCAAGGATGACGCCTGGCATATATGCCTCACGACTTATCGTCTCAATACGCAGACTTAATGTTTGTCCCTCTCCGCTGAATATAACCTCCTGCCCCGCCATAAACCCTGGTGACCTCAAGCTATGAATGGCTATGCCTTCTATTTGTCCTCCTCTGGTACCAGGAATTATCTCTGTTTTTGTTTCTGGGTAGATGAAAGGTTTACCATGTGCGTTCAACATAGCCTTTGCCGTATTTATCGCTGTTCCCGAAGGGGCATCGGTTTTTTTATCATGATGCATTTCGATAATTTCAGCGTGGTCGAAAAACCTGGCAGCCAGTTCTGCTAACTTGATTAAAACAGCAGCTGATAAGGAGAAATTAGGCACCACAACCGCCCCGATGTCATAACTCTGGCATAACTGGTCAATTTCGGCGATGTTTTCTTCTGAGAGCCCGGTGGTGCCGATAACTAAATTAACCTTTCTTTTAGCAGCAATACGGGCTGCTGCCATGGATGCTTCGGCGGTGGTGAAATCTACCACGACATTGGCATCACATACCTCCAAAAGAGAATCCAGATCAACCGAAAAATGCACCACCATGTCAACTATAGGAAGATACTTTTGAGTTACCTCTTTCTCTACAGCGCCTACTAGCGCTATGTTATCCTGTTTGGCGATAGCGTTAATTACCTCCTGTCCCATCCTACCCAGAGCACCGTTGACTACCACTCTTATTGGTTCCATTTTCTTACCTTACTAATGCTTTATTTCACCAGATTATATATTATCCTTTTCGTGCCGCCCGGAATAGTGTTGCCTCGGTTCTCTTTGCCCATATCGTTTTGAGGGTGAAGGGGATTTTGTCCTACTGTCGGGTGATTGGGAAGGTCCTTGGAGCACCGCTTTATGGGATAGATTTATCCTACCTGAATCATCAATTTGAATTACCTTGACCGTTATCTCGTCGCCAACCTTAACCACATCCTCTACGCTGGGGACATAGTGAGAAGCAAGTTCGCTAACATGCACCAATCCCTCTTTACCAGGCGTAATTTCCACCATAGCCCCGAAGTTCAACACCCGGGTTACTTTGCCAGTATATATCTCATCCACCTTTATTTCCTGGGTTAAACTCTTAATCCTGTCCATTGCTTTTAGGGCTGCCTCTTCGCTAAGAGAACCAATAAGCACAGTGCCATCGTTCTTAATATCTATGGTTGCCTTGGTCTCCTCGATAATAGACCTGATGGTTCTGCCTCCAGTGCCAATGACGCTACCAATCTTGCTTGGGTCGATGGTCATCTGGTGCATCCTTGGGGCATATGGACTAAGTTCGGAGCGACTGGCACTCAGCGTCTCGTGCATCTTGGTTAGTATTTCCAGGCGAGCCTGTCGTGCTCGTTCCAATGCCTCGGACAGAATATGATGTTCTATCCCCTTAAGTTTGATATCAAGTTGTAATGCGGTGATTCCTTCAGCTGTGCCGGCAACTTTGAAATCCATATCGCCATAGGCATCTTCTATCCCCTCTATATCAGTTAGCAGGACGTATTGATTTTCGCCAGTAATGAGTCCCATGGCTATTCCAGCTACGGGCGCTTTAATGGGCACGCCGGCATCCATTAGTGATAGAGATGAGGCGCAAGCACTTGCCATGGAGGTACTCCCGCTAGAGCTGAGAACCTCGGAAACTAAACGAATAGTATAATAAAAATCTTCTTCTTTAGGTAGTATCGGTGCGATGGCTCGTTCTACCAGAGCGCCATGTCCAATTTCTCGCCTTCCCGGTGTACCTACCCGCTTTACCTCTCCTGTGGAGAATGGAGGGAAGTTATAGTGATGCAGGAATCGCTTGGTTTCCTCTAACCCCAGACCATCCAATAGTTGTTCCTGCCCAACGGAGCCCAGGGTAGTGACTGTTAATACCTGTGTTGCTCCTCGAGTAAATAATGCTGAACCATGAGTGCGTGGCAGAAGACTGACTTCACTGCTGATAGGGCGGATCTGGTCAGCCTGGCGACCATCTAAGTGTTGTTTTTTATCCAGGATAGTTTTTCTTACCATTGTGCTGAGCTCGGTTTCAAAAGCTAAGTTGATTTCCTTCTCGGAGAAGGAATCAATTAATTTTTGTTTTAATTCTTCTTTTATCTGGGTTAGAGCTTGTTCTCGTTGTGTTTTTTCCTTCGTTTGCTCCAAAATTTGACTTAATCTGTCCTCACTCAATAGGGAAACCTGAGTTAATAATTCAGGGGCAACTTCCCTTGTCTCGGGTTCTATCTTTGGCTTGCCGCAAGCCTGCGCCAGCTCTTCCTGGAGCTTGATAATCTCTTGGTTAGCTTCATGCCCAAATTTAATCGCCTCCATTATAAGGTCTTCAGGAGCCTCCTTGGCACCTGCTTCCACCATTACTATTGCATCTTTACTACTGACAACAATCACATCAAACAAGCTGTCCTCAACCTGGGTAAATGTAGGGTTCAATATCATATTATTATCTATATAGCCAACATGGACTCCTGAGATTGGTTTATAAAAGGGGATGTCTGAAATAGTTAAGGCTGCTGAAGTGCCAATGAGAGCGCAGGTATTGGGATTGTTTTCCCTATCCGCGGAGAGCACTGCAGCGATGACCTGCACCTGGTGGTTAAAATCTTTGGAAAGAAGCGGGCGTATGGAGCGGTCAATAAGCCGACTATTTAATATTGCCTCCTCGCTGGGCCTACCTTCTCGTCTGAAAAAACTACCTGGTATTTTACCAGCGGCGTAAAGCTTTTCTTCATAATCTACTGTCAAGGGTATAAAATCTAATTTGTTTTCTTCTGGTTCGTTTTTAGCGCAAACAGTAACCAGAGTAACGGTATTTCCATAGCGAACGGTAATAGAGCTATCAGCTTGTTGAGCGAGCTTTCCCGATTCAATGATGAGATTCCTGTCTGCTATTACCTGTTTTACTGTATAAGGCACGTTATTTCCTTAAACCTAGCTCAGCGATGAGAGAGTGATATCGTTCAGGGTTTGTCTTGCTAAGATACGTTAATAGCCTTTTGCGTTGTCCGATTAATTTAAGAAGGGCACGTCGGGAATGTTGGTCATTAATATGCGCCTGGAGATGCTCTGTTAGTTCTTTTATCCTTTCGGTAAGCAACGCTACCTGGACTTCTGCAGAGCCGGTATCATCCTCTTTACGTTTAAATTGTGTGATAATTTTCTCTTTCGTTTCTTTCGTTGCCATTTACACTTCCTTGCAAATATTAACTCATTGTATCAGAGTATCAAAATATAAAACGTTATTATACGAAATACAAATGTCAAGAGCAACAAGTTTTTCAAAGGCGGGATTCAGCAGCTATCTTGGTGGATTGACTAGAGGGGATAAAGGCAATTATAATTTAGCTGAGGAAGACGATTTTGCTACATGAAAGTTGTGGCGTCTTTGGGGTTTATTCTTCACAGGTAGATATAGCTCGGCTTATCTTTTTCGCTCTTTTTGCTCTTCAGCATCGTGGGCAGGAAAGTGCTGGCATCGCTGTTAGCGATGGACACGAAATAATAATACATAAGAAAATGGGGCTGGTTTCCCAGGTCTTCACCGAAGATGACCTTGCCCGACTTAAAGGCTATATTGGCATTGGGCATAACCGCTATTCCACCACCGGTTCCAGCCAACCAGCCAATGCTCAACCTATCATTGTAAAAACAGAAAAATTGACGCTTGCTTTAGCCCATAATGGCAATATCCTCAATACTGAGCCTCTTTATGATGAACTTCGGGGAAGTGGTTATGGCTTCAATACCTTCACTGATTCAGAAGTAATTGGCAATCTGATTTTAGCCTCCCCGGGCAAAAATTGGGAGGAAAAGCTCAGGCATGCTATGGCACGTCTTCAAGGAGCTTACTCTTTAACGATTATGACTCCGGATGCCCTTATGGGAGTTCGTGACCCTATGGGCGTGCGCCCCCTTTGTTTAGGCACCATTGATGGTGACTGGGTTATTGCCTCGGAGAGCTGCGCTTTAGACCATATAGGGGCGCAATTTTTAAGGGATATAGAACCTGGTGAAATTGTGATTATTGATCGAGACGGGATGAAAAGCTTCAAGAAGGAAGGCAGCAGAAAGGCGCTATGTATCTTCGAGTATATTTATTTTGCTCGTCCCGACAGCATCATTGAAGGCAGGTTGCTCTACAAAGCAAGGCAAGCCATGGGGGAGATGCTAGTTCAGGAGTATCCAGTTGATGCTGACCTTGTTATGGGTGTTCCCGATTCTGCTACCGCTGCTGGCAGTGGCTACGCTAATGCTTCAGGTATCCCATTTTGTGAAGGAGTAATGAAAAACCGTTATGTAGGGCGCACTTTCATTGAACCTGACCAAAGATTACGGGAACTCGGAGTTCAACTAAAATTCAATCCTCTTGCTGAGATTATTAGCGGGAAACGTCTGGTTGTTGTTGATGATAGCATTGTGCGTGGCACTACTACCCCACACGTGGTCAGTTTGCTCAGGAAAGCTGGTGCCAGGGAAATTCACCTTCGTATTTGTGCTCCTCCTATTCGCCACCCTTGCTTTTTAGGAGTGGATATGGCACGGGAGTGGGAGCTCATTGCCGCTCAAAAGAGTGTCCCCGAAATCAGGGATTACCTTGGTGCTGATTCGCTTGGCTATCTCAGTCTTGATGGCTTAATTAAAGCTGTTGCCCTGCCCAAGGATATCTTCTGTCTTGCTTGCTTTACCGGCGACTATCCTATCCCGGTGCAAATGGGAATGGATAAGCTAGCCTTGGAAGCAAAATTTAAAGAGGAAATGGTTGCAAGCCAAAGATAAGCAGACTTACGCTCTTGCTGGGGTTAATATCGAGACAGCTAATGAGATAAAGAAGCTAATCGCCAAGCAAGTTAAATCTACTATTTCCCCTCAAGTGTTGAATCTTGGTTCTTTTGGTAGCATGTTCCAGCTCAAAGGATATGAAGAGCCGATATTGGTCTCCAGTGTTGATGGGGTAGGCACTAAGCTCAAAATCGCTTCTTTATTAGCTAAAAATGACACTGTAGGCATCGATATCGTTAATCATTGTGTTAACGATATTCTTTGTTGTGGTGCTTCCCCACTTTTCTTCCTGGATTATATCGCCATGGATAAGCTGAAGCCTGAACAGGTAAAAAGCGTTGTTACCGGCATAGTTCGTGCCTGTAGGGAAGTTAACTGCTCTCTCGTTGGTGGTGAAACTGCCGAGATGCCTGGTATTTATTCCCAAGGGACTTATGATTTAGTGGGCTTTATCGTTGGAGTGGTAGAAAAGAAAAATATCATTGATGGCGGCTCCATAACTTCAGGTGACATAATGCTTGGTTTGCCTTCATCTGGATTACATACCAACGGCTATTCATTAGTGCGGCGAGTTTTCGGAATAGATGATGACCCCTCCTGTTTACATAAATTTTATCCTCAGTTAGGGAAAACACTAGGAGAGGAATTATTGATGCCGCATCGCTGTTACTACCGTGAACTCAAGCCAGCTCTGCCATTAATTAAGGGATTGGCTCATATTACTGGTGGTGGATTTGAGGGAAATATACCACGCACCTTGCCCGAAGGGCTTGCTGCTCATATTCGTAAAAGTTCCTGGGATATACCCCCTATCTTTAAACTTGTTCAACAGCAAGGGAATGTTGACGAAGCGGAGATGTATCGGGTATTTAATATGGGGATAGGCATGGTGGTTATCTGCACCAGCCAGGACGCACCAAAAATTATCGAAGTTTTGCCCCAGGCTAAAGCCATTGGTGAAATAGTTAATGCAGTAAGAGAAGAAAGGATAAGGATAGATTGATGGAGGGTTTATGCGCGCCATTATTAGCGTTTCGGATAAGACAAGAATAGCTGATTTCGCCCGAGGCTTACAAGAACTGGGCATTGAGATATTCAGCACCGGGGGGACGAAGAAATCGCTGGAGGCTGCCGGGATAAAGGTCCATGGTATTTCCGAACTTACCGGCTTCCCTGAAATTCTCGATGGTAGGGTGAAAACTTTGCATCCTGCAGTTCACGGTGGAATTCTCGCCAGGCGTGATTTGCCTCAACATCTGGCTGAATTAGCTAAGAATCAAATCGAGGCTATTGATATCGTGGTGGTAAATTTGTATCCCTTCGTTGAGACGGTAACCCGCGGTGATGTTTCTTTGGACGAGGCGCTGGAGAATATTGATATTGGCGGACCGACTATGATTCGCTCGGCAGCCAAAAATTTCCCCTCCGTCCTGGTGGTAATTGACCCCGAGGATTATGAACCTGTTTTATCCAGGCTGCATCAGGGCAATGTAGATTTAAGGGAACGGAAACGGCTGGCTCAGAAAGCCTTTCAGCATGTCGCTATCTACGATACCGCCATCGCTCAATACCTCAATGAAGAAACTTTTCCGGAGCAGATGACCATCGCCTTGAAGAGAGCTTACCAGCTTCGTTACGGCGAAAACCCACACCAGAAGGCTGTTTTCTATACTGAGCAGAATGTAAGGCGGAGAGAGGCTGGTTTAGCTTTTTTAGAGCATCTTAGCGGCCCTGAAGTTTCGTTTAATAATTTGCTCGATTTCAATGCTGCCTTGAACATACTTGGGAACTTCTCTGAACCCACTATAGCCGTGATGAAGCATACCAACTCCTGTGGACTTGCTAGCAACGATGATTTAGCTGAGGCTTACCGAAGGGCTCTATCTGGAGACCCTCTGGCTGCCTTTGGTGGCGTGGTCGCTGCCAATCGAGCTATAGATTTGACTACTGCCGAGGAGATAAACAAAACTCATTATGACGCTATACTGGCTCCAGATTACGCTGCAGAAGCGCTGGAGTTATTGGGACGGAAAAAGAGCTTGCGTCTGGTTAAAGTGCCCATGTTGGAAACGGACCAGAAACAGCTTGATTTCCGCTATGTTGGTGGTAGCTTCCTGGTACAAACAATGGATTTCCTGGCTGAGGAGGAGTTCCAGCCTCGCTCGGTTACCAATCGCGAGCCAACAAGAGAGGAACTCTCAGATTTGTTCTTTGCCTGGAAAGCGGTAAAGGGGATAAAATCCAATGCCATAGTTGTTGCTAAGGACAAAACACTATTGGGAATGGGAACGGGGCAGCCAAGCCGTGTAGTGAGCGTTGAGCTGGCTATGAAAAGAGCTGGTGATAGAGCCAAGGGAAGCGTTCTTGCGTCCGATGCTTTTTTCCCGTTTACCGATGGTCCTGAATTGGCAATCCAGGGAGGAGTTACCGCTATTATTCAGCCTGGTGGCTCGATAAGAGATAAAGAGGTAATCGAATTGGCTAACAAGTGTAATGTTGCTATGGCGTTTACCGGTATTCGCCATTTCAGGCACTGACATGGACAAGCACGAAATCCTAAACTCTAAATCCTAAACTTTAGGAAGTGGATAATGTTTATGATGAGCAAGGAAGCTATGGAAAATGCGATGGATATTAAGCGGAAGCTAGCTAACCCTGCAAAGAAAGGGGAATGCCTTACCGATATAGAGCATATGATAGAAATAAAGCAGTCTCACCTGTGGCGGGCTGATGTTGGTTCTTGTGCTGGAGGATGTTGTTGTATAACAGGGTCGATAGAAATAGAAATTGGCATTTTGCAAGACGCTGTAGAGGCTCTAAAAAATGGTAACGATGATAAGGCGACTTCCTTGCTTGAGGAGTATATTTCTTTTCTGAAGGAACACTATGAGGTGGAGCGCCCTACCTATTAATGACCTGAAGAGGTAATGAATATTTTGGGAGGAAGGTAAAGATGGCAAAGATTACTGAAGAGATGAAAGAGGTTATCCAGGGGGCGAAGGTGTTTGCCGTAGCGACAGCTAATAAAGATGGCGAACCTAATGTAGTTCCTATCGCCTTTGGCAAGATGCTTTCTGAAGATGAGATTCTGCTCGTGGATAACTTTATGAAGAAAACAATGGAAAATTTAAAGGCGAATCCCAAGGCGGCGGTTTCAGTTTGGAAGGCAGGTGATTCCAAAGGATATCAATTTAAGGGTGATGTCAGGATTGAAACCTCAGGGAGTAATTTTGATGAAGGCGTTAGAATAGTAAAGGCTGTAGAGCCAAAGCTTACTCCCAGGGCTGTGGTTATTGTAAAAGTAAAGTCGATTTATTCAATTACCCCCGGGCCTGATGCGGGGAAACTGGTAAGTTAGGCGAATAATTGTGGCTAAAGCGATATTAGTAATAGATATGGTTCGTGGCTTTTTGGAGGAAGGACACCCCCTTTATTGTGGTACCAAAGCCCGAGACATTATCCCTAACATCCAGAGACTTCTGGAAAAGGAGCTAAAACAGGGGGCGAAGGTGTTTTATCCCTGTGACCATCACAAGCCTGATGACCTCGAATTCAAGCTATTCCCTCCTCACTGCATTGAAGGAACGCCTGAAGCTGAACTCATCCCTGAGTTTTCCCAATATCACGGCGAGATAATACCTAAGAGGCACTTCAGTGCTTTTTATGATACCTCGCTGGAGAGGAAGTTGAAGGAGTTAAATCCCGAGGTTATCGTTGTTTGTGGTGTCTGCACTGATATCTGTGTGTTGCACACCGTGGCTGATGCCCGAAATAGAGGGTATGAAGTTGAAATTCCTGTTGATTGCGTTGCCTCCTTTGATAACAAAGCTCACTTCTTTGCCCTGGAGCACATGGGAAAGACGCTTGGAGCCAATGTAATTCGCCTCGAGGTCGAGTTGCCTGAACCGAAATTTGAAATCCCTGAGTCCTGGCTCAGTGGGGAAACCGCCGATATTTATTTTCCCCGCACTGTGGAAATACTTAAAAAGGAGAAAATAAACCCCATAGCTACTATGGAGGTGTTCCCCAGAGGGGGAGGGATTCTCTGTGGAATGAGGGAGGTTAAAGCTCTGCTGCAAAAGGTGCTTCCCCAAGATAGATTGCCACGCTTTGCTCGCAACGAAGTTTGGGCATTATGTGAAGGCGAATCCTTTGACAGAAAGGAAGTAGTCCTGCGGATAAAAGCTCCTTACCAGAGCTATGGAGCTTACGAGACTACCTATCTAGGAATTCTTGCCCATTGCAGTGGCTGGGCAACTGCTGCCCGAGAATGTGTTAATGCTGCTCAAGGCATTCCGGTGATTAGCTTCGGTGCTCGCCATGTTCATCCCTCGGTGGTTGGTGTTATGGAGTATTCCGCCATCGTGGGAGGCTGCACTGGTTGTGCCAGCACAAGTGGGGCAAAACTTGCTGGTATTCAACCTACAGGAACTATACCCCATGCCCTCATCATTATTCTGGGAAGCACTGCTGAGGCTACGCTTGCCTTTGATAAGCATGTCTCTCCTGAAGTGCCCCGCATTGCTTTGGTGGATACTTTTGAGGATGAGGTCAGGGAAAGTGTAACTGTCGCCAAGGCAATGCAAGGAAAGTTGCAGGGCGTGAGATTAGATACTCCCTCGGAGAGAGGCAGGGTCACTGCCGATTTAGTCAAGGAAGTGAGAGCGTGGCTGGACCTTGAGGGATTTAAACAGGTGAAAATTGTGGTCAGTGGTGGACTTAACCCGGAGCGAATTAGATATTTTATAAACGAAGGAGCCCCCGTTGACATCTTCGCCGTGGGCAGCTGCATCAGCGATGCCCCGCCCATTGATTTCACTGCTGACCTTCACGAGGTAGAGGGCAAGCCCATTGCCAAAAGGGGCAGAATGCCTGGCATCACCCCAAACCCCAGGTTGAAGAGGGTGATGTAAGGTAGTAAATGTCTCGAAGAGCTCAAGTTCATCTTCTTGACTATCCACGATATTAAGAGGAAGAGGAGAGAAAAATGAAAAGATTGCTGATGCCTTTAGCCATAACACTTGTTTTCTGTATCGCCCTGGCAGGTTGTGCTCCAAAAGAAAGCATAGTAATTTCTGCAATCCCCTGGGCTGATGAAGAAGAGACCAGCTATATTATTCAAGACCAGGAAGCAAATACGATAGGTAGTGGCAACTTGACCATTGCTAAAGAAGGAGAAAGCTATATTCTAGGGCAGTACTGGGAAGTAGGGGAGGTGAAGCAAACCATCTCCATTAAGGTAGCAAGCGATGACCTCAAGCCTATCAGTGGAAACCAAACCATAGTAAGTCCACAAGGCGAATTCAAAATTAACGCCACTTATAGTGATAGCAAACTCAAGATAGAAGCTGAAACCCCGGAAGGAAACCAAACTGCTGAGATAGATGTTCCTGACGATGCTTATGATAACGATGAGGTATTATTTTTACTCAGAGCGCTTCCCTTTGAGGAAGGCTATCAAGCTACCTATACCAATGTTGTTGCCGCAGCTGCCCAAAAGCCTAAAATTACCGTAGCTATAACTGGAAAGGAGCCAGTGGAAACTCCAGCAGGAGTTTTCGATTGCTGGAAGCTTGAACTCAGCGCAGCTGGGCAGGAGCAATATATGTGGTACAGCGTGGATAGCCCTCACTACCTGGTAAAGTATGACAACGGGCAGAGCATCATTTTGCTGCAGGAGATAATGGAGTAGCTTAAAAGGAGATAACCGATGTGGGTAAATATATGGCAGTTATTTGTATCCTTCTATAGCAATCCCGGCGGCTGGGGCATTGGCATTGCCCTTGCTCTGGGCGCTATCTGGCTTGGCGCCTTTGCACCGCCAATTCATAAGAGGCCCTGGCTGTGGGCGGTTCTAGCTGGTGGAGCCATCCTCTTTGGTCCCACCATCGCCTTTATTCAAGTTCCGTTGCAGTTTGGAGCAAACAAGGCACTGCTCCACTTCTGGGACCAAGCAACATTGCAGCAGCATCTGCTATTTGCTGGAATACCAGCACTACTATTTACCGGGCTTGTTCAGGAAGGATTGAAGCTGATGCCAGCACTCGTCTATATGGAACGTAAGCAGCCTATTTCAAATCGAGATGCTCTTATCCTTGGAGCTGTAGCTGGAGCTGGTTTTGGCATCTTTGAGGCAGTTTGGGTTCTTAATACCGTCTTCGCTTCAGGTTTTACCTGGGCTACGGTGCAACTCCAGGGATGGCAGGCACTCATTCCGTTCTGGGAGAGATTTAGCGCTGTTGGCTTTCACATCGGAGCTACTGCCCTGGCAATTTATGGCTGGAATAAGGGTAAAGGCTGGCAATTCTACCTCCTGGTGGCATTCCTGCACATCATACTGAACTATAGTGTTCTGTTGCTCGCTGCCCAGGTGTTCACCGTGGTGCAGCTTGAAATCTATTGCTCGGTATTAGCTGCAGCAATACTGGCGACTGCTCTGTGGCTGAGGTGGCGAGGGCCGAGTCAAGAGCCAGACATTGAAAATACATCGAGCGAAAGTGCCGAGATGTGAGCTTTGTAGACTCTATGATGGTTTAAGGTTCTCTTCAAAATTCCCCTGCTCTTGTCAACTACAACCTTTTGCCACAGGGAACGTTTACTCGATTTTGGGGGTTGCTCTCAATTCCTGAATTCTAGCCTTTATAGCTTCACGGGCATCTTCTGATTGAAAGCACAGGCGCTGTGCCTTTGCGTCAAATTCCAGAGTGGTCTTCAGGTCGGTATCAACTGCGGTGTTTATTGTCTCCTTGGCTAACCTGATAGCCTCAGAACTTATTTCTATGGTCGACCATAAATATCACGCCGATGCCCAATAAGATGAACTACCAGGGCATGTTTATCTCGGTTCACTGTGTATAGAACTCGATAGCTGCCTATCCTGAGTTTATATAGCGTTCTGAATTCGCCAGTAAGTGACTCAGGAGTAATGTGTTCAAAGTTCTGTGATAGCCACTTTAATTTGTTTACAATGCGGTAGGTGACGGGCTTATCAAGACGATATAGAGCCTTAGCAGCCTCAGGCATGAGCTGTACTTGGTAGGACATACTAGCTCAATCCAGCTTGGCTGATTACTTGCTCAAGGGGAATCCCTTCTTCCCCAGCTTCCATAGCAGTCAAAGAGCGTCTAAGTCTTTCCTTGACCTCCTCTCGGAGCTCAAGCCCCGAATCAGGGTCACCAAGGATTTCCTCAAGCTTCTCTTCCACAGCTTCTTCAATTAAGAACTTAAGCTCCTCAACGCTAAGGTCTTTGACTTTCATATTGCTTCCTCGTTCATAAATTATATCAACTTTATCGCTAGAACGCCACGCAAGGCAGAAAACATAGAGCGGATATTTCTTACCTTTCAGGAAGCGCAGGAGTTCCTGGGCATCAGTCATCAAACGCTATACAAGCTTATGGGTCAAGGTTTACCGTCTCATAAGATAGCGCGGAGAAAGGTATTCCTGAAGGAAGATTTAGTTAAGTGGATCAAGGAACATTGAATTGATTCAGCCAAAACTAAAATGGATTAAAGGGAACCTTTACTCGATTTTGGGAGCTGCTCTCAATTCCTGAATTCTAGCTTTTATAGCTTCACGGGCATCTTCTGATTGAAAGCGTCTGCTTTGAGCACGCAAATCAAACTCCATGGTTGCTTTTAGACTAACCTCAAGTGAAGTATTTATCGCTCTCTTGGCTAACCCCAGAGCTCCGGGTGATTTTGTTGCTAACCTTCTTGCCAGCTCAAGGGCAGCAGCGTCTAAATCTTGAGCAGGGACTACTTTATCTATCATGCCTATCTGCAGGGCTTCTTTTGTGTTTATCGGCTCACCGAAGAAAATAAGCTCCTTCGCTTTAGATAAACCAACGAGTTGAATTAACCGGCATGCCCCACCAGCGTCGGGGACTAAGCCTAGCTGGGTATATGTCATTCCGAGTCGTGCCCTTTTCGAAGCTAAGCGGAAGTCACAAGCTAAGGCGAGGTCGCATCCTTCCCCCAAGGCAAAGCCATTTATCGCTGCTATTACCGGCTTTTCCAGCCGTTCCAATCTGAAAGCCGCCTGCAGCTTACGCAGAAGCGTACCAACTTCCAGCATGGGTCCTTCGGCCAGTTCCTCGGCATAGCTGAGGTCCAATCCAGTGCAGAATGCCTTGCCGGCACCAGTTATGATAACTACCTTTATGTCACGGTCAACTCGCACATCCTCAGTGGCTGTCCACAATTCATCAGTGAGTACGCCGTTCAAGGCATTCATAACATCAGGGCGGTTTAAAGTTATCCTGGCAATTCCCTCGTTCTTCTCGAGTATGACATTTTGCAATTCAACCACGTCTGCCATAGCTAAATTATAGCACAAATGTTAAAGAAGCGGTTATCGTTACCTGGGAGCTTATCGGCAGGAAAGTTGTTGCGGCTAGGAAGCTTTCTTTACCTGTTCCACTATTCGAGGCAATATCTCGCCGGTCTTTCCCTGGATTAAGTAATCTGAGATGCCCTCCTGAGTAAGCGGTGTTGGCTCTGCATTCACCTCGATTATTTTCACAGTGGTTCCGTATCCCCTGGCGTATACGCCTGAAGGTAACCTTCCAGAGCGAAATCTTGCTATCAGGGGTAGATTGGCAAAGGGATAGACCACTGCTGATGTCCCACAGATAAGCATCGTGTCGCATTTTAATGCTTCTTCCTCCGACTCCTCTGCGATATCTAAAGGTATTGGCTCTCTAAAATGGACGACGTCATCCTTTACTACTCCCCCACACTTTTTACAAAGGGGCGGCAATCTACCCTCATCTCTTAGCTTTTGCAAATCATATTCTTCCAAATCATATCTAGCATTGCAGGAAACACACCTGAGTTTGAAGACATTGCCATGATAATCCAGGACGCTTTTGCTTCCTGCCCTTTCATGCAAATTATCAATGTTTTGAGTAATCACACATTTTAAAAATCCCATCTTTTCTAATTCAGCTAAAGCGTAATGACCAGGATTTGGTGCTACTTTTCCTAGATCTCCTAATAGGTCTCCTAATAAGGAATGGCCGCTCAATCTTTCTTCCCAATATTCCTTTGGATTCTGCTGGAACCTCCCATAAATCTCATAAGCTCTTTTTTCCGCCTCAGGATGCTTGGTCCAGAGCCCTTTTGGTCCCCTGAAGTCGGGCATTCCTGACTCAGTGGACATACCGGCGCCGGTTAACGCAATAGCATATTTGCTTTCTACCAGGTCACTTGCAGCACGGTTAATCAGTTCCTCCATCAAAAGCCAATTCCTTCTATTTCTATTATAAGATTATCACTAATTTTTGTCCTGGCACCAAGGAATTCCTCGATTAGCCACAAGTTTGTCTCAACATGTTCGCTAATTCTGGGAATTGAATATCGACTAATTCCCTCAGCTAACCCGGCATAAATTATAACCTGGTCAGCTATATACCTATCAACTGTAGCACCAGTGTTAACATCCTCCATAAAATTTTGCGCTACATATCTTCCGATGGACTCCGACCTTCTTCCCGGTCTTCCCGCCCTATCTGAGCCAATTATGCTGCCTGAACTTGTCCCGGCATATATTACCAGAGCGGCGCCCTCCTGAAGCGAGCTTTTGTCATAAATCTCCTCGATTTCCACTTTGTACCCTTGAGAGCTTAATATTCTTTGGCATTCCTGTGCCATCCTCTGGCTTACCTTTTTCTCCTCCAGGTGTGAAGAGAGGGCAATTCCGTTAATGTTAGTAATTTTACCTTGTTCAATAAGGTTCAAGGGCTGTAGTTTCTCTATCGGCTCGACCCGGATTTCGATAATGCCTCCACCTTTGGGTACATAGCCAGGGCGGATTATTTCCAGTTCTGCCTGGATACCCATTTGTTTGAGCAGCGGAAGAAGGACAAATTTCATATGATAAGCTGAGGGGGCGAAATCCTGAAATAGCCCTCCTTCTAATCTGAATCTGGATGGCTTTTTGGCGAAGCAAGCCAGAGGTAACAGAGCCTGGGCGAACATGGTGGTTGAGCCCGCCGTTCCTATATCCCACTCATATTCCCCACCGTTAAATCGTTCTCTCGGGATATAAGTTATCTTTTTAGAGCCAACTGCGGCGTTCTCTACTTCGCCGTGACACATCTCCCGGCAAGCCTGAATAGCCTTGAGATGTTGCGCCCTCAGTCCCGGCTTATCCCTCTTCGCCCTGATATTTTGTATCTTTATCTCTTTGCCCAACAGGCTAGCCAGCGCCACAGAATAGCGGACTATGGTTCCACTCCCAGACTTGGTACCACCATCTATGGTTATCATGCTGAGTAGTACTATTTATTAGTTGTGTTAAGCAAAGTTAAACAATGGTCTCATCACTTGCGATATGCTTCTCTACGGTGGCGGACATGATAGATGGTCACCACTTTCGCTTTGATATCTACCTGGTAAATTACTCTGTAATCCCCAACGCGAATTCGATAATCCTGTTCCGAGCCTCGAAGCTTACGGGATTGTGATGGAAGTGGATTATTTACAAGGGACTCAACGGCTTGGATAATCCGAGGAATCTGTTGTGGATCAATGTTCCGTAAATCCCGCTCTGCTGAGTGTTTCCATTGAATCTCATAAGAGCGCATCTTTCCTTAACTTCTTTTTGAGCTCCTCAAAGGGTATAGTAGGTTCATCTCGACGTTCGGCGATAATTGCAAGGTCGCGGATATCCTCTAGAAGCTCCTCATATTCCTCAACCGGAATGATCACTGCTGTTTTCTTTCCTTTTTCATCTACAACATATTGCTCTTGAAATTTTGCCATGCTTATCCTCCTGTTAGATTCTTAGTAATTGAGTTCGTATAACTTAGTATATACGAAATTCGTTTTTTGTTCAGCAACCTATTGATACAGGTGGATCCTCCCAAGAATCGCTTGGCGATACTGGCGTATAATATCCTTGAAAATGTCTGGCTCAGCACAAAGAACCGGGATTGCTAATCTGCCGCTGCATTATGGCAAGGTGCCGCCGTGGCTGTTCGGACGGATGTCCCAACTTGCTCGAGAGATTACTGTTGTCATCGTTGATGAATTTAGTGCTGAGGAGATGCTTCGTCGTCTTTCCGACCCCTTCTGGTTTCAAGCCTTTGGTTGTGTTCTGGGTTATGACTGGCATTCCAGCGGCGTCACCACCACAGTTTGCGGCGCTTTAAAGGAAGGAATGAGAGGATTGGAGAAAGAACTTGGCCTATTCGTTGCCGGCGGCAAGGGCAGGACTTCACGAAAGACCCCTGCTGAGATAGAGGGTTTCGGACATCTGTTAAAGATAAATCCATCCCCTCTGGTTTATGCCAGTCGGATGTCAGCTAAAGTGGATAGCTCAGCTCTTCAGGATGGCTACCAGCTTTATCATCATACTTTCTTCTTTACCAAAGATGGCTCCTGGGCAGTTGTTCAGCAGGGGATGAACGAGGTTAACCGCTATGCGCGGCGATATCACTGGCTGGGGGAGCGAGTTACCGATTTTGTTTGCGAGCCTCAGTCTGCTATTTGCTCTCAGGGTAGAGGCGAGACGTTGAATCTGGTAGCCTCAGAGAGCACAAAGGCAAGAGATGTCATCGCTCAGGTTGCCACCGAGGAGAAACCATATAAAATTGTGACCCAGCTAAACAGGTTGAAGACATTGGACCTGCCCCGGCGACCTTACATCACACTGGAGGACATTCACCCTGACAGGCTGGGTAAGATTTTCACTATTGCTTATGAGCACCAGCCGCAGAATTTCGAATCACTGCTCGGGCTTGAAGGGGTAGGAGCAAAGACACTTCGTGCCTTAAGCCTTATTTCGGAATTAATTTATGACACACCGGTAAGCCTGCGTGACCCGGCAAGCTATAGTTTTGCCCATGGCGGTAAGGATGGCCATCCTTACCCTGTAGACAGGAAAACTTACGATAGCAGCATCCAGTTTCTGGCTCAGGCTCTGGACAAAGCCAAAATCGGCGATAGAGAGAAGCTGGAGGCTTTCAAGCGCCTGAAGGCATGGCAGTAGAACGAGCTCTTAAATATCCCGTAAGCTGTTCTTGAGAGGCTTTCTACTGGAAAGCCCAACATACCTGATTGACTTTTGTTGTTGCCTCGGGGATAAGATGGCAAGGGATGCTACAAAATCCTCTATGCTCCTTTTGGTCTGGTGACATATCTGAGGTCTGGGCTGGAACTGAAGTTGCAAAAAAGGTAAACTGATTTAATATGGGTTCATCAGCACCACAGGAAAGAAGATGGGCTGCTGGAGAGGCATTCAGCATGAATTTCGAACTTACTCCAGCCCAACCAGGATACTCAGGTCAATGCTATGTCATGCTCCCTACGACGGAGGAATGCTCATCTAGATAAGTGCTCTCGCAAATTTCTGTGAAAGAAAATTTAAAGTTCATAAATTATAAGGAGGTCAATTATGAGTAAAAGAAACGAGCATCTTATTGTAAGAAGGCCAATAAACGTAAATGAATTACCCAGTCATGAACTGGGCAGTGTAATCCCGTTTCCCGTTCTTATGGGCAAAGACCTGGTTCCAGAGGCAAAGGCATGGGCTTTATATGTGTTCATAAAAGAAATCACCCAGGAGATGATAGATGCCATGGATACAGTTGGAAAGGCTACGCCACATAAGCATGATTTTGATGAAATGTATCTGATGATAGGTGAAAAAGATGCGATAACGTTTGAGGTAATGCTGGATGATGAGTTTTATGAAGTAGCTACACCAGGGGCTGTTTATATCCCCAAAGGGATTCCTCATGCAATAAGGCCTATAAAGGCAACGGTCGGTCTGGCAGGTGGTCTGATTCCGGTATGCCTTAGCGGAGAATACACAACCATCCCGGTTTGATGTTTGTATCTTAAGGATAAGATTTGGGCCTAAGATTTAGATATAGTAGACAGCAAGATGCCTGAGTTTAATATTGCACCTTATGTATCCCACATCGAGGCTAATCGCTCGATTAAGGACGCCGTGATGGAAAAGTTGAGGAGTCGGCGTCCTCCATATCGTGTTACAGTGACTGATTTGACCAATTTGAAGCAAGCTTACTTTAAGAGGAAGCATCCTGAAATCACCCCTCCTCTGGAAAAGCAACAGCTTATGTGGAAGGGGACCGGGTTTCATAAGATTTTTGGTTTCGCTGTATCCCGCGAGGAGTATCTGGAGCAATTTGTGGAGGCTGAAGGTGTGGTGGGCAAGATTGACATCTATGAAAATGTTCCGGTGGAAGTTAAGACAACTTCAGCATTGGCGAGAGGAAGGAGCCTACTTCAGCAAAGGCCAACTTATATTGAACAGGTGGGCATGTATTGTGCTATGGTCAATGTTGGTGAGGGAGAGATTGTCATTTACGAACGACAGGGTGCGGAGGAATCGGGTACGGTTCCCCTTACCGCTTATCATGTCGCTTTTCCCGACCTGGAAGCGGTTCGGGAGGAAATGCGTCACCGGCGAGACTTATTGATTCAGGCGCTCATCTCCGACGACCCGAGCAACTTACCGGTTTGTGCCTGGTTTGGCAGAGGATGTGACTATTCCGCAGTGTGTGATTGCAGCACCAGCTCGGTGTCCTCATCACACAAGATTGCTGAGTTAGCCGGAAAGGTTCAAGTTGATGAGGTTACCCGCCAGCGACTGCTGGACATGCTTGGCAAGCCAAAGCCACCTCGGCAGCTTCACGCTAATGACCTCGTCTTCCCCAGGAAGGCATATTTCGAGCGTCGCAAATCCGTGGAAACTGTGTCGGAGGGGAAAGTGGCTGAGGAACAGGGAGAATATCTCCGCTCAATAGATGAGGCAGGCTTCATAAGCGCTCTGAAGGATATTATACGCTATGGTTCTCCTGGCGAGGTGGAGAATATGCCCGTTCAATATGCTTCGCTCAGCGATTTGGTTCGACTCCGCCAGGGCTTGCCCACTATGGTGCGAACCCCGAAATTTCAATCGCTTGTGGAACGGGGGCGGCTACCTTCAGCGTTTCCTCATTATTTTTATCGCCTGGGCTTTGATTGTGCCCTAACAGACCATCCTAAAGGCAGGTTGTTCCTTTACTATGCTAATGTCTCCGAGGAGAATGCCAAGATGATGGTCTACGATGTTTCGTTCAGAAACCTGGGTGACATAAAGGCTGAAGCAATACGTCGCATAGAACTTCTGGAGAAGGCGACTTCAGTAGCCCAGCTTCCGAGATGCCCTTCATGGATGTGCCGCTACTGTGAGTACAGAGACGAATGCGTCGAGATTTAGCGAAACGAGGCTTTCGATAAAATAAGGGGTGACAGAGAATGCAGAAAATAGTAAGTTCGTATATATCGAGGTTATTTACCATGCCACTGTTGGCGGGTAAGACTAAAAGTGGGGGTGAAAAGCAGCATGATTGAAGTCAATCAGTTTGAGGAAGTTATTCAAATCAAGATGAGCCGTGAGTTTGAAGGGAAACCACTTTACTGGGTTGCGGCGTATCTTGTTGACGGACTCCTTATTGATACTGGCTGTAAGCATACGGCTGAGGAGCTGGTCAAATTTCTGGAGGGACAAAATCTCAAGTTCGCCGTAAACACGCATTATCATGAAGACCATATCGGTGCCAACTATCTTCTGAAGCATAAATTTGGCATCGAGATACTTGCACCTCGTGAATCGGTTCCTCTCATCAACCAGGTTCCCAAGTTATACCCATATCAGGAGACAGTTTGGGGTTATCCAGAGCCCACTGAAGTGGATTGCTTGCCCGAGGAAATAGACACAGACCATTTTCACTTTGATGTAGTAGAGACTCCTGGGCATTGTAACGGACACGTGGCGTTAGTGGAACCTGAAAAAGGGTGGTGCTTTTCGGGAGACCTTTTTATTTCGGAAAAGCCAAAGGTTATCCGACCAGAGGAGGATATCGCGGTGATTATAAGGTCAATGAAAAAGCTCGTTGCTCTCCAGACTGACAGACTTATTCTATTTACCGCCCCAGGCAGTGTGGTACAGGATGGTCGCAAGGCCCTTCGAGCCTGTATTGAGTACTTCCAGGACTTGTCGCAAAGAGCGAAGCAGCTTGAGAAGAAGGGTCTCTCGATAGCTGCTATTCAAGATGAACTTCTTGGGGAAGAAGGTCTTTTCCCTCAAGTTACAGATGGGCAGTTCTCCTCTGAAAATCTGGTCCGAGCTGCTCTTCGTGCATAGATATGATTTACCATCCTGATGGTATATACAATGCCTGTGCGTGTTTCCGAGGTATAATACAGTTGCCCTGAATGAGTGGAGATTTAGCGAAGCCTTGGAGGGGAGGCTTTTTGATATAATAGGGTTGGCAGAGAACATGGGAAATAAGTTCGCATATACCGAAATCAGGCGAAGCGGTGAGCTCAGCAAAAAGAAGATATGGTGAGCAATCAAAAAGTAAGCTTCAAAACTGAAGGAGAAATCCAAGAAGCAATCTTGCAGGAAAAGGCAAGAGGAACTCCCGATTTAGAAATTGGTCAGAAATACGGGGTTACATTTAGATATATTGAGCGACTTATTACCAGATCACAAGGGCTCAATATTAGCGCCTTGAAGGTTTCTAAAGAAATAAAGACACTCTATCCCAAAAATTTTAAGGAAGAACAAACCACAGTTTGGAGTTTCAAGCAAAGAGGGGATTGGGCAACTCATAGTGGAGAATACAGGGGGAACTGGTCGCCTTATATCCCTCGGAACGTGATCCTCAAATATTCAAACGTCGGCGAATTGGTTTTAGATTATTTCTGTGGTGCTGGAACGACTGCTGTAGAATGTAAACTTTTGGGCAGAAAGGGCATAGCCTTTGACATAAATGATAAATCTATTGAGTTGGCAAAAAGGAATGTAGATTTTAATGCGTTGTCGCAACAACTCACCTTTACTGATGGGGAAAAGCACCTTCAAATTTATGAGCCTGAGTTGTCAGTTGGCGATGCTAGAGAGTTATCTTTTATAGAAGATAACTCCATTGATCTAATCTGTGCTCATCCTCCTTACGCAAACATTATCCATTATACTGATTCTAAAGAAGGTGATTTATCATGGCATATTTCCTAATTTCAGTTTCAAATAAAATAAATTTAGATTTATGCATTAAATATGCACTGGCAGGCTTCACTAATAGTATAAATGGATTGTGGACATTTGTGGAGATTCAGGAAGGTGATTTTATTTCATTTCTATATGGGGCAAAAGTTTTTAATCTTTACGAAGTTATTAAAAAGGATGCTATAAAGAATGCGGAGGCAATTCCCCCCTGGCCTTCTGTAACCTTTAGGATGTCAGGCAAAACTTATTATTTCCCTTTTCGTGTTCATCTAAAGCCACTTCGTGAGTTTATCGAGTCTATGGTTAGACCCGAATTTGCTTACGTGGCTGAGAATTTACTTTTAAGGGGTGGCTATAGGAAAACTCATTTCCAAGCAGATCAAACTACCCTTCAATCAGTCTCTCAGATGGGAATTCTTTACAAGAGGCCCGTGGATAATTTAACAATCAATAACTACGAGATGTTCACTCCTATGCTCACTTGGAACAGAAGCCTTGCATCCTCACCAGAGGTCTTCCATTTTCAAGAATTTATTCTTCAATCTTTAATAAGGCAACACTTATCCCAAAATGCAGATCTCCAAGCTTTATTTGATTCTTTTGGTTTGAATAATCTTCAAGCAAAAGATTTTGAAGTTCTTGGTGAAAAAGCGTTAGCTGAAGGACATATAGACATTCTCATCAAAGATTGTATACCTACTGGTTACGCCAGAAAAATCATTGTGGAGGTTAAAACTGGAAGTGCCAAACCTCAAGATATTGAACAATTAGGGAACTATGTGTATGAAATAGGCGAAGAATGTGTATTGGGGATTTTGATAGCTCAAGATTTTTCTAAAAAAGTTCAGCAGGAGGCCGAGAACAAGGGAATAAAGTGTTTGGTATATTCCTTTGGTCAAACTGATAAAACACAGGAATATTCTTTTGAGGAGTTAAAGTCGAATTTCCAACTTTTGCCGTTAAGAGGGTAAAGGAAATATGGAGCAAAAAATGACAATTAGATGTATGTGTGGAAAAGAAGTTGAACTCGAAGTCTACGGAGGTCAGTATCAGAATGAATATCGAGGAGATTGTGAGTGTGGTCGCAAATGGGTTTTGAACGAAATATCAGGATTGATGACAGAAATTTCTGGTGAAGAAGATAATATCGGGGGTGAAATTCAGAGAGCCAAATAAGAGGGAGCGCACACCCGCACATGTTCACTTAATTATAGAGATGTATGTCAAGTATGCTCATAACCCTTCGTTAGCCTTAAAGCTGAAAGACCATATCTTAACAATGCTCAGCCAAATAAAACCCATAGATTCATTTCCGCCAACTCTTCAGTTTTTCAAACCGGAGCATATCGAACCATTTAAAGACTTAGATAAAGTCGGAGAATTCACTGTAGAGTTTTTACTTGTAGTGACAGAGCTTATGGCAATACAGGAGAAAACAAACTATCCACAGGGTTCTCTAACGGAAAGTCTGTATAAGGCCTTTGGAGTTAAAGACCGATTTTCTGTAATTCAAAAGGCGGTGTTGAAAAGATTGACATGATGTGTTGAATGAAGCAAGCCTGTCACTTCTGCCTAATAGTGTCTTTAGGATTTAGGCTCATGCCCTCGTCCAAATCTTCTTCAGCGGCTTTGGATACGCTTGGAGCGTTAGGCAAAATATCTAAAGGAGCATACGTGCGTTTCGCGGGTATAACACAGTTGCCTTGGGTGCTGTTATAATCTAAGCAATGAACTGGGTTGATATAGCCATTATAGCTGTCACCATCTTGTTTGGGCTGTTAGGGTTGTGGCAAGGATTTATCAAGGCGTTATTCGGGATTGCGGGGTTGGTAGGGGGGATAGCCCTAGCGGGGCATTTTTATCAAGGGCTTGCGTTAAAGCTTTCCGCGGAAGGCGCTACATGGTCAGTAATAGCTGCCTATGCCATTATCCTGTTAGTCACGATAATTGTCGCCAGTGTGGTTGGCTGGGTTGTGGCTAAAATGGTTCATGCTTTGCCCTTTGGCTGGGTGGACAGGGTAATCGGGTTTATTCTGGGCGCTTTTATGGGCAGTATGCTATGTGCTGCCGTGCTTGCCATTTTGTGCAAATATATGCCCGGCGTGGAAGCTGCTGTGGCACAGTCTACGGTGGCAGCAACAGTGATGAAGGGATTCCCGTTGCTATTAGCGCTTCTTCCTGAGGAATTTGACTTCATTGGAGGGTTCTTTTCACCCTCACCTTAATCCTCTCCCGTCAAGGGCGAGGAATTTTGTAATAGGGAGTAACTTCTGCCGCTTAGCCTTCTAAGAGACTATCTATTATCTGTTTGAGCTCTCTTTTTTGCCTTAAGCCCACGATTTGTTGAACCGGCTGACCATTCTGGAAAACGAGCATGGTGGGGATGGCAGCAATGCCATAATTGGCGGCGATGGAGCTATTTCCATCCACATTGAGTTTGGCAAAGTTTATTTTCCCCTGATATTCCTTAGCCAGTTCCTCCAAAATGGGGGCGGCAGCGAGGCAGGGAGCACACCACTCTGCCCAGAAGTCCACTAATACCGGCACTTTTGCTTGCAAAACATTTTTTTGGAAGTCAGTTTCGCCGTTTATTGCTTGTGTCATTATTCCTCCTCCTGGGATTGAGATTGCTTCGCTTCCCCTTCACTACATTCAGGGCTTTGGCTCACCGCGATGACAGTGGGGGGCTCGCAATGAGAGTCGGGGTTCACAGCGACAGCGGAGTTAACGATGGCAATTGGCAAAGAGAAAAGCTCAATAGCGTTCCTTGTTGTCTGCTTGGCAATTGTAACTTGGTCAACTCCTTTGAGCTGAGCTACAGCACCTAAACTTCTGGTTACATCGGCAGGGGCAGAGCGATATTTTGTTCCCCGGCCATAATACACCGGACAGTCGGTTTCTAGAAGCAACTTATCCATTGACGTTTCCTTAGCCGCTCTCCTGTGCTCCTCGTGATATTCAGCAGCAGGAGTAACGGAGATAAAATAGCCAGCGTTAATTATATCCCTGAGAACGCTGGAAAATCCAGTAAACCAGTGAAAAACAGCTTTGGCTATGTCAACATTCTGAACTAATTGTAGTGCATCTCTCCAGGCGTATCTGGTATGAAGGCTCACAGGCTTATCATATTTTTTGGCTAACTGTAAAAGGCGTGCTAACACCTCTTTTTGGAATTCCTTAGATGCTCTTTTCACCACCCTTTTATGGTAGTCCAAGCCTATTTCACCGATGGCAATTGCACTGGTAATATTTTGCTCAATGAATTCTAATTCATCATCGATTTGGGAAGGGCTGAGCTCGCCTAATTGCCAGGGGTGTAATCCAAGTGCGGGAAAGACGAAAGAGGGATAATCATGGGAAATCTCCAGAGTTTTTATATTTGAGTGATAATCCGAGCCGACAGCCACTATAGCAATGACGCCGTTTCGGCGAGCATCATCAATTGCTTGTTGGAGGTTTTCCAATTCGTCCAGGTGGGCGTGAGTATCGATGAGGTTATACAACTTCAGGCTGCTCTTCAGGACGTCTTTGCTCGGCCTGCAATTTTTTATAATACTTGAGACCCAGCTCGGTAGGCTCGTAGGTATAAAGGGAGAATTCTCCAGTTTCCTTGGTGATCATGTTTGCCGATAGAAGCACTTTCACCGCTGTCTCCCCAACTTGTCCTGTTAAAAAGAGATGATGGTCAGGGACGGGTTTACTGGTGGTTTCATATTCCTCACAAATGCTGGCTAGCAACTTTGCCGGCTCATCTGCCAGACTCTTGAGAAGCTCCTGCATCGCTTCTGTCTTTCTGATTATATCGACGAAATCTTCAAAAGCACCCATTTGAACAATGTATTTTAAACCATCGGATGGTGATATGACAAATAACGACTATTCGAAACAATCTCAGAGTTGAAATCCTAAATTCTAAGCTCAATTTAGTAGCCATCAGCTTTCAGCTATCCGCCTTCAGTCGTTAGCTAACCGCTGACTGCTGATTACTGACTGCTTTTTCATATTGTTTAGTATTTCGGATTTAGGATTTCGAGTTTTCTCTTCTGTTCATTTCATAGATAAAACGCAGCCCGACTAACGACAAATCAGGATTTATTACCTTTATCCGTGACGTTGCCTTAGCCAAAAGGTGGGCATATCCCCCCGTAGCTATCACCTTCACTTTACTCCCTAATTCCTGTTCTATACGATTAATCATACCCTCAACAAGCCCGATATATCCAAATATTATACCTGATTGCATCGCAGAAATTGTATTCTTGCCAACAACTTGCGTGGGGCGAACTAACTCTACACGGGGTAACATGGCAGTGCGGGAGAATAGCGCCTCAGTAGAAATGGTGACCCCCGGTGAAATGGCTCCGCCTAAATAATCACCTTCCTTAGAAATAACATCAAAAGTAGTAGCAGTGCCAAAGTCAATAACAACCGCCGGACCTCCGTAAAGATGATGAGCAGCAACAGCATTCACCACTCGGTCAGGGCCAAGTTCTCGGGGGTTATCTACGGAAAGGCGTACCCCTGTTTTAACCCCAGCTTCAACTATCAAAGGGAGAATATTCAGGTATTTCCGGCACACCTCCTGGAAAACAGGGACCACCGGTGGGACAACGCTGCACATCACTCCCCCGGTGATTTTCGAAATAGGCAACTTTTGTTGCTTAAAAAAGGCGAGTACCAAAGCACCATATTCATCCGCCTCACGCCGTATCGTTGTGGCTAATCGCCAGGTAGCCTTAAGTTTTTCGCCATCAAATATACCTATGGCGATGCTGCTGTTTCCAATATCAATAGCCAGTAACATAACAGTTAACCCTCTTTCAATGCCTTGATTCCCTTGGGCAAGGCGGGCAACAAATCAGTGGCAATTACCCCGGCATCACCCAGCTCCTCTGCGACAATCTCCCCCGCCCGGGAATGAAGATACACGCCACAAGCAGCAGCATGAAAAAGAGAAAGCCCTTGTGCTGCTAATCCAGCTATTACCCCACTGAGGACATCCCCGGTCCCCGCTGAAGCTAAAGCAGGATTTGCAGCATTATTTACCTCAGCCGTCCCATTTGGAACAGCCACAACCGTGTTAGCTCCTTTAAGCACAACGGTTTTCCCCCATTTCCTCGCTGAGTGTTGCGTTATTGATAACCTGCTTTCCTGAACCTCTTTTGTCGAAATTCCCAACAATCTCGCCATCTCCCCGGGATGTGGCGTAAGGATAGCATCTCGCCTTAATCTTCGCCACCACTGAGGTATTTGAGCTAAGGTATTCACGGCATCAGCATCCAGAATTAGACAGCTAACAGCTGACAGCTGAGAGCTATCAGTTAGCAAAGACTTAATGAATTCTACCGTCTCAGGATGCTGTCCCAATCCACAGCCAAGAAGCAATACATCATAATTGCCAAGCTCCGATTGTAGAGTAGATATTGCCTCTGAACCAACCACCCCTGCCTTAGCTTCAGGTAACGGGATGTAGGTTATCTCGGTTAATTTAGACGCCAGGATGGGTTGAAGGCTGCTAGCAGTAGCCAGAGTCACCAGTCCAGCACCCACTCTGGCAGCACCCATACAGGCAAGATAAGCAGCGCCAATGTAGTTGATCGAGCCAGCAACCACCAACACTCTCCCAAAACTACCTTTATGGGCATTCAAAGGACGCTCGGGCAAAGCTTCCCTTACCCACTGCTCGGTTATCAATTCCACATCTATATCCTGAGCTAAATCTTGCGGAATCCCAATGTCAGCAATAATAAGCTTGCCTACTTTCTCAGCGCCAGGAAAATTGAATAATCCGACCTTGGGAAAACCAAAGGTAACCGTGATGTCAGCGTATGGGCAACTCGGGTCTACTTCGCCGGTATCAGAGTTGAGCCCTGAGGGTAAATCAACAGCCACCAGGACAGGCTTTGACTTCCTTCCCTTAACCATAGAAACTTTTTGCAATACTTCCTTGAATATCCCTTCAATAGGACGGATTTTCCCAATGCCAAAAAGAGCATCAATGATGACATCAGCCGAGGATATGGCAGCACCCACCTCAGCCAGATTCCCACCTTCATAAGCATGGATAATGGGTATCCCATGTTGTATAGCTGATTTAAAGTTTTTATCATCCTGCGCTCTGGAAGCACAAAGGCAAATATCGACCTTAGCCCCCCAGTCACGGAGATAACGACCAGCTACCAGACCATCGCCACCGTTATTGCCCGGACCAACCAGAACCAACACCCTTTTACCAATAGCGCCAGGTAATACTTGACTAACCTGTGTAGCTACAGCCCTGCCGGCATTTTCCATAAGCACTTCTAATGAAATGCCCCGGGCGACAGCTTGACTTTCAATTCCCCGCACCTGGTCAGCGGTAACGATTTTCATTTCTCTTCCCTGGCAAGCTCATTCAGTTCCTTATGCATCCTCTGCCAGTGAGTGCCCTGCCAGTAGATACGGTGGCATACTGGGCATTGCATATAGTGGTCCTGTGTCTTAAATACATAAGGCGGAACTAAGCTCTGCACTTCCTCCCTGCTTTTTGGCATTAGTGGTTGGTTACATTCCAGACAAAGAGAGAAAGGTTTACGATGATAATCTAAATTTAATTTGGTAACCACTTCTTGTAATTGAGCTTTGGGGTCATCTTGTTTAATCAATATAGCTTTCAGATTGCCACTGGCAATCAACCGCCGTTCCATAATTTGGGTGTCTCTGGTCAAAATCGTCCTGCCCTCTTTAACCGCAATTTTAATCAGTTTACCATCGTCCTTTTCATCAAAAAACAAGGTGTCATAGCCAACAATCCTGAGCCATTTGGCTAATTTACCAACATTATTATCTGCGATGAACTTCATCGGCTTGGAAGATAAAAAGCCTAAATTAGCTGATAATTAACCGATAACTTAAAACCATTTTCGGCGGTGAGAGTAAACAATCATGCCTACGCCAATAAGTACCATAACCGAAAGCAAAATGCCTAAAGGTAAAAGACTGCCTGACTCCACTCCACCTGGTAAGGGGATATTCATGCCATAAATGCTAGCCACCAATGTAGCTGGTGCTATGATTACCATAATAATAGTTAAAACACGCATTATTTCCTGAATCCGATTTGAGGTTAACCAATTGCTAGTCTCAGCAAACCCATCTACGACTTCCTTGCTATCCTCAAGTCCATCCCAGATTTTACGAGTATGGTCAGCAATATCACCAAAATAAGCTTCCTGGTCTTCTTTAAAGAAAGGATATTCCTCCCTCTCCAGCATCTCAATTACCGGTATTTGAGGATGGATAACTCGGCGAAAAGAGATAAGGTCATGCCGAATCATGGAGATCTCGTGAACTGTCTCTGGAACAGCTTTAGCGAAGATAACATCCTCTATATCATCAATGCTCTCGGTAATCTTACCAAGAATGGGGAAGCAATAGTTAACCAACCTATCGAGCATATGGTAGAGCAGAAAACTCGAGCTTCGTCCCAGATAAGTTCGGCGCTTCTCTTCGCTAAGCTGGCACTCCCTGAAGAACTTAGCCAATGGCTTGAGGTCACCAGAGCAATGCACCGTAACGACGTAATTTTCTCCGATGAAAACATCTACTTCGCTCGGCCTCGTTATTCGATTTTCCTTATCAAATACCGGGAAATGCAGCACGATAAATAAATGGTCATCATATTCGTCGATTTTAGGGCGCTGTATGCGGCTGAGAACATCATCCAGATTAAGGGGGTGGAATTTGAAATGCTGCTTCAGAAACTCAACCTCATCCTTAGAGGGCTTTTCAATATAAACCCAGGTCAACTTACCTTCGGTAATTGATTGTATATTTAATTTCTTTTCCTCTGTTACCGCCATTGACGTTCTCGTAAATTTCGAAATTCTAATTAAATAATAAATCTAACCAGGTAATATTTACAACTCCCAGCTCAAAAAAACGGCCTGGCAAAGGAATTCCTTTGTCAGGCTGAAGAACTCCTGCTGCCTGCGATACAACCTATTAATCAACATCAATATACATCCGCAACAAGGCCTGACACATCGCCTTCCCGGTACCATCCCAGCGAAGGGTGATGGTCATCCCCCCACCAAGACCGTGGTCAAGAACAATGTTCAAAGCCTTTACGTTATCCATGGGATAGATATGCACATCACCATTGCTCCATCCTTTGAAATGTGCTTGGACCGCCTTTGGGGTCACCTTCTTCTTTATAAGTTCATAGACCTTTTCGTCAAAATCAATAGCTTGTAAGCCAATATTACTTTTATCTCCCTTATCTCCAGAGCGTGCATAACAAATATCCTTTAGCTGCACCTTGCCCGTCTTCGGTATCTCTACTGCCATTTTACTTCACTCCTACAGCTTACTTTCCTTTATAGCCAATACAGGATGAACTTCGCTCCCAGGGATAAGCGTTGGCCAGAACGCTACTGCTCGAATCGGATTGGTGGGAAGGTGTTGTCCGAATGGGGAACCAGGGAAAATTGACCAAACCCTTCCAAAATCCTTTTTGAAGAACTCCGCTTCTTCACGAGTCTGCCACTTGGTAGCAAACCTTAGCCCTATTTCAGGAATATCCTTCCCATATTTTTCCTCTATCTCGTCTATGGAAACAGTGGGACCTAAACACATATCAACACCGTTAATCTGAATCTCCCATTCTATAGGATGCATATTAGCCCACTTAAGCCATTCCTGAAAATGCTTCTTACACAACCTCGCCTTCTCCAGAACATCAGGCCAGATAATATGGACAGTTACGTCGAACAGAAAACCACCGTGAAAGACTATCCCTACCTTCAGTTTGTCCGGTCTTGGTTTTCCGGTCATGTTGGTAATCCTTACCCTGTTCGGACCTGCATCCTCAAGGTGCAAAGTAGTAAAATCAGCAACTCCATCGGGCATTATATAATTTTGTGGGTCGAGAATCTCGTAGACCAGCTGCTCCCTGATTGTTTGGCGGTTCACCAAACCACCCGTGTCAGGCGTCTTGGTGATTACCGCAGTGCCATCCTCATTCATCTCGATAATAGGATAACCGGGATGCCACGGCTCAGGAATCTCCCGCCATATGCTGCTCATTGCACCGCAACATAACTGGGAGCATTCAATTATGTGTCCCGTAGTTATGGCGGCACCAATCTTATTCCAGTAAGGTTCCTTATATTCCCAGCCAAACTCGTACATCATTGGCCCAACGCATAAAGCATTATCAGAGAACCTACCCCCCACTACCTCATCACATCCCTCCTTAAGAGCCTCGATAATCCGGTCAGCACCGATATAGGCATAAGCGCCCATCAACTTATCTTCGATGGAGGTAATATCCTCCTCCCCGGTATCCGTGTTGGGGAATTTAAGTCCCTCCGAGCGAAGCCTCTTTATAGTATCAAGCACATCGTCGCCAGTAACGACTCCCAGCTTTAGGGGCACCTTCAATTGTTGGGCTAGCATCAATATCGCATCAGCAGCTATCTCTGGATTAGCTCCTCCACCATTGGAAATGAGCTTGATGCCTTTCTTACTGATGATAGGCAAAAGCTGCTTATTCCACTCCACAATGTCGGTGGGGTAACCCAAGAAATGACTTCTTTGTTTCAAACGATAAAGCTGTGACATAGTAAATTCAGCGAGGAAATCGTAACATTGATAGTGCACATCAGCCTTCTCAGCCATCTCAACTGAAGGCTGGATAAGGTCACCCCACATCATGCCACACCCGCCTACTTTCACTGTTTTAATATCACACCCCCTATTTCAATATTCAGACACTCTACCTAAAATCCCCGAACCTGTCAATCAGGTCCCCTTGACAAAGGTGAACCCAACAAATAGAATAATAAATAGAATTGAATAGGTGAAAGGCTAGGAACAGGATTAGTATAGCCTGAGGTGGAGTTCAGAGAGTCGGGTAAGGTGTAAACCGATACTTGCGCAAGGCTAGAATGGACCTGGGAGCTGCAAACCGAAAGGACATGAAGCTGAGTAGGCTTTGCCGGTAGAGCACCGTTAAAAGCTCAGGGTATCGCTCTTAAGTTGAGCCGTACCTGAAAAGAGATAGTCGTAAGACTGAAATAGGGTGGCACCGCGAAAGTTAAGCCTCTCGCCCCTTGGCGAGAGGCTTTTTATATATGCTGAAGGAGGTTTGATTATGTTTAATATTAAGACATGGCGCCGAATATGAAGAGTAAAAATTAACGAACAACTAAATTAACTAAACGAAGGAGGTAAAAATGGAAAGAACAAAGTTTACCCTTGATGAAGAGGAGATACCAAGGTACTGGTACAATATCCAGGCTGATTTGCCCGAGCCACTGCCACCAGTCTTGCACCCAGCTACTGGAAAGCCAGTCACCCCTGATGATTTGGCACCTCTATTCCCCATGGAGTTAATCAAGCAAGAGGTAAGCACTGAGCGGTGGATTGAAATACCCGAGGAGGTGCGCGATATATACCAGCTATGGAGACCGACAACACTATTTCGGGCACACCGATTAGAGAAGGCTCTGGACACGCCGGCCAAGATTTTCTACAAATATGAAGGTGTGAGTCCCCCGGGGAGCCATAAGCCCAACACTGCTGTAGCCCAGGCATATTACAACAAGCAAGAGGGGGTAAATCGCATCACCACCGAGACTGGAGCCGGTCAGTGGGGAAGTGCTCTATCCTTCGGCGGCGCTTGCTTCGGCATCGAGATCAAAGTTTACATGGTCAGGATTAGCTATGACCAGAAGCCTTACCGCAGAGTGATGATGGAGACCTGGGGCGCTAAATGTGTACCCAGTCCGAGTGAGGATACCAAGGTAGGGCGAGATATGCTGGCAAAGGACCCCGATTGTCCCGGCAGCCTGGGTCTTGCCATTAGTGAGGCTGTAGAGGATTGCGTGTCTCGTGATGATACTCATTATTCCCTGGGCAGCGTGCTCAACCACGTTCTGCTGCATCAAACTGTCAATGGGCTGGAGGCGAAAAAGCTAATGGAGAAGGCGGATGCCTACCCCGATATTATCGTCGGCTGTATTGGCGGTGGCTCGAACTTCGCCGGGCTGTTTTTGCCCTTTGTCAAGGATAAAATTGATGGGACGAAGCCGGACTTACGCATCATCAATGTCGAGCCTGCAAGTTGTCCTACCGTGACCAAAGGCCCATACGCCTATGACTTCGGTGATGAAGCTGGCCTAACTCCCCTGATTAAAATGTTTACCCTGGGGCATGGCTTTATTCCACCTCCAATCCATGCTGGAGGATTGCGCTATCATGGAATGGCACCCATCATCTGCCACCTGAATAGATTGGGTCTTGTTGAAGCCAGGGCTGAGCATCAGCTTGATACCTTCAAAGCGGGAGTGACTTTCGCCCGCACTGAGGGTATTATCAGCGCACCGGAGACAAATCATTGCATTAAAGTGGCAATTGATGAAGCGTTGAAATGTCGGGAATCAGGTGAGTCAAAAACCATCCTGATAGCTCATAGCGGCCATGGTCATGTTGATATGGCTGCTTATGATGCTTACTTCTCAGGTAAACTCCAGGATTATGCCTATCCTGATGAAAAAATAGAGGAGGCGCTGGCTGAGCTACCAAAGGTAGGCTAATCTATAACACCACCCTCATATCTTCGTGGCCCGGGTTTATATCGGCTCCCAGCTCCTTAGCTACCTGGGCCACTTCCTCTCTAAGCTGCTGTTCATAGGAAATAGCAATATGAATAACGATGACCTTTGGCAAATAACCTTTAAGCTGCTTGAACTGGATAAGCTCGTCTTTCAGCAGTTGTGGAGTAAGATGCCCAGCTTTCCTGGCAAAATCTCCCAACATATTTGGAAGGGAAGACTCGCAGATAAGTAAATCTGGAGAAATATGCTCCCAGCAATCAGATAGCCCGGGACCGGTATCACTGGTATAAAACAATTTCTTTCCCTCAGGAGAGGCAACTTGATAACCAACGGTGGGGGTATTATGTTTCACCGGTAATGCCAAAATCTTGTACCCTTGAATATTCGCTTCCTTATATGGCTCAATAGTCTCGAACTGAAGTGCGGGTCTTTTTTTAGAGGGATATTCAAGCAGATTAGCATATATCTTGCCATCAAGAAGGCATGGAATAACAACGTTTAGTGTTTCAGATAGAGCATAGACTTTAACTTGACCATCCCATAAAGCAGCATTGTAACCAAGAGTGACTAAATCCCGTGTGTGGTCAAAATGATGGTGAGTA
>DAOUZA010000008.1 GCA_030665785.1 Dehalococcoidia bacterium | reverse complement strand
GCATCTTTATACTCGTCTGGCAATATTGGCCTCATCTCTTTGAGAACACCATGGTGAGGCTCAAAAACACTATACGCTTCTACTCCTGCTATATCATCTACGGTTAATTGTGAAAACCTCTTTGCTGACTCAGCAGGGTCTATATCGGCAACATCCACATCCAGGGCATAACCCAGCTTCTTCATCAACTCTCCCACAGGGGTTCCCTCATAGGCTTTCACACGCTCTTCCTTACTTACCAGACCTAGCGTGCCCATAAATGACCTGACATATTCTTCCTTGGAATAATCCTTCAGAAGTTCCTCATCATAAATGACCACGGTGCGCATAGCTCCTTCCCAGTCTGCTGTTCCTTTTTTGAAATCCTCATCTTTGTTCGCCAGTTCTTTCACTTTCTCATACCATTCCATTGAGCCAAATACTAATGCCATTTTCTACCTCCTCGTACAATTTTTATTTCTGTTTCTTTCGTTTGGCGGTATTCTCCATACTCCATCCCTCCTATTCTGTAGTATATCTTCCCTCTTCAAGAAGGGCATACGCAGCTTCGAGAGCCAGCGCTTCGTTGGAGCCATCCTCCATCAGTCCAGCCGTCGCATCTCTATAAAGCTTTTCAATGAGATAGTCTTTGGTGAGTCCGTTTGCACCATGGAGTTGCCGGGATTCATGTGCCACCTGATACGCTACATTAGTAGCGTAAACCTGTGCTGTAAGAGCGTGCGCTGTTGATTGATCAAAAGTTAAAGCTCTATTGCGTTCCGTAACATGTCTCAGCACCACCCTTGTGTAATACCTCGCAGTTTCAACCTTTAAGAACATGTCAGAAAGTCTTAGCTTTACCACATCATGTTCGATTAGAGACTTCCCTCCCTGTACTCTATCCCTGGTATACTTTAGAGCCTCTTCGAATGCAGCTCGCGCCAGTCCGGTGAACATGCAGGACATGCCACAGCTCGTCGAGCTGATAACTCCTTTAGCAGCGAACCGCCCGAAAGCAGGTTCAGCGAGGAGCATGTAGTGCTCCGGAATTCTGACATTATCAAAGGCAAGCTCCCCCTGAGGGTCATCCCTCAAGCCATGTTTATCTATTGGCGCACCCTGAGTCACGCCGGGCAAGGTCAATGGAACTATACATCCGCCAACATCAGCAACACTGCTGTGAGGAGGGAGATTCAAAATAAGGAAGGCATAGTTAGCACATGGGGCAGAAGATGTCCAATAGGATTTTGCACCATTAATAACCCACTCATCTCCATCCCTATCAGCGGTAACAAAACCTTTGCTGCCAAATTCCTCGGGATGAGGATAGCTCATCCCGATTATATAATCTGAGCCATGTGCTTCCTCTATCACAGGCCAACAGCCATGATATTTACCCTCTGTATCCTCCATCCAGGGACGCACGACCTCCTCCATCAACTGAGGCGAACCTACTAGAGAGGCCATTGCCGGTGGTATTGAGTCCACGCCTATCGCCGTTGTTAACCCCACACTTCCCCAACCAAGTTCTTCATTTATTATGTGTATTTCATCAGGAGTCAATTCCAGGCCTCCGTGCTCCTTAAGTATTTGCATCCTGTGATAGCCCATCTTTTTCATCTGCTTCATTACATCAAAATAGGGTGAATCTTTTTCGGCCACCTTCCTCGGCTCCATCCGGTCAAGTTCCTTCGCGGCAGGTCTTATTACCTCCACGGCAAATTTATGGGTCTGCTCTCTCAACATGGTCAACTCTTCGTTTTCACTGATTCCTGAATCAATATCGAAATACATAAATCACCTCCCTTTGCCTTTAGACTAACCTCATATTTAGATGTTGGCTCGCACTACATTACTCCCGTCTCGCAAAAAATTTTACACTATTTCTCTTAAAAAAAGCATAACAAAGGGTTTCTAAGATTCTTCTTTTAAAGGATTTAACGCCAACCTTATTTTTTAAAGTAAACGATCGAATTACGCAGAATCTTTTGGAGCCTCCCTTCCTCTACTAATAGCTCAAGATGTTGCACTGCTTCCGCAAGGGCGAGTGGCTTCTCGAATATGGGTAGTTCCTCTCCCCAAATATTAAGCGATACCTCATAGGCAGTCTTTGGGCTCCCAGTAACAGCTTCGCTCATTAGCCTCATCCGCTCGTCATGATGATGTAATATCTCAGCTATCCGCCCTTGAGGGTCTTTAATTATCGGACCATGACCAGGAAAAGCGACGGCGATATCATATTTTCTTATTCTCCGGAGAGATTTAAGGTAATCCTTCAGGGGATTTACTCCTTTCAAGGCATCAATGCCAATGTGAGGGGTAATTTCTTGCAATAAGTGGTCTCCTGAGAGCAGAACCTTCTTTTCGGGGTTGTAAAGACAGATATGGTCGGGAGAGTGTCCGGGAGTCCAAATCACAAGATATCTTGAAGAGCCAATAGAGATTTCATCCCCGTCTTCTAATCTCCTATCTATCCTTGCAGGGGAGACTACCTGTCGCAACATACCAAAAAACGGTTTGATTATCTCAGTATATTTCTCAGGCATTCCATATTGGGTAGCCAGTTGAACAACCTCATTCATGTATTCCTCAGAATTTGACCTATACCCCTCGGCCAGACCAGCTCCTATTCTGTGCATCGCGGTCTCGGCGTTAGTCAGTCTCTTCAGCTCGCCGATATACCCATAATGGTCTGCGTGATAGTGGGTGACAATTATTAAATCTATATCGCTAAATTTGCGATTTATATTAGCCAAATATCTAGTTAAAGAATCGCAAGTTACCTCCAAATTTGGGCCACAATCGACTAAGGTTAAGCCCTCATTACCTTCCAGTAGATATAAGTACACAGACTTTACCATAAATGGCAGAGGTACCTCGATTCGATGAACTCCTTCAATAATCTCCAAAAGTCACCCCAAAACAAAGACTTATAAATCTAGGATATCAAGTTCAAATACAAACTACATCTGCACAACAACTATCCCTTTTACAACCACTTAAAAATATATTATACTAATAATCTTGAAGAGCTTCTTGGTGACTAGAGCGGAGTGGAACCACCCGTTCCCATCCCGAACACGGAAGTGAAACGCTCCAGCGCTGACGATACTTAAGGGGGAACCCTTCGGGAGAATATGCCGTTGCCAAGAAGCTCTTCATTATTCCAGCTTCGCTAAGTTAAATCTCATACCATCACGAGCAGCCATCACCGAAATCCCGGTTTCATCGGTTAACTTCCGGGCTAACTCCCAGGGCTTAGCGCGCCACATCGTCATGCCAAAATGGGTGAGTATCGCCACTTTAGGCTTTATTTCCTCGATTATCTGTTTTGCTTCAGGAAGAGATAAATGGTCAACAGGAGCGCCAGGACTTAACCTGACTACATTTATAATCAACAAGTCACCGGTATAATAACGGGCTAAATCATCGAAATACTTGGTATCAATAATCCAGGAAAAAGTGTGCCGCGGCGTTCGAAAGACAAAACCATATGTCTCCACGGGATGGTGATGTCTAACTGGCGTCTCAAAGTAAATGTCATTGACGTTATAATGCCCGCCTTCGGTCAGAATTTCTACCTTTTCAGGCTCCTTCTGTAAATAAGATAAAATGACCGGATCTGGATTCAAGGCATCGGAGGGAGCAAAAACAATGCCTCTTTTCTTCATTCCGCCTTCGGTCATAGCCTCAATCATGATATTGATATCTCCACAGTGGTCTAAATGCCGGTGCGATAAAATAATCGCATCCAGCTTGGAAGGATTAAACTTCCTTTTGGTAGCTTGAACCAAGCATCCTGGCCCGGGATCAAGAAGCAGTTGAGTATCACCAAGGCTAAGCCATGCACCACCGGAAGCTAAAAATTGCCGTGTAACCACAAACCTGGCTCCCGCAGTGCCCAGAAAAGTTATCACATCAGACACTTCAGCCATGGGTCAAACAATTATAACAGAAGGATTAATTTCTTCGCTAAGTCTGCTAAAATAACTATCTCAGAAATGGCAAACTTAGAGATAGAAATCGCCTCTTTGCTCAGGAAATACCAGGCTAAGACAGGAAGATTACTTACTATAAGCACCGCTGAATCAGCCACAGGGGGCAGGATAGCCGATAGGTTGACCAACGTTCCCGGCAGTTCCGACTACTTCAAGGGCTCTTTAATAGCCTACAGCAATGAGGTTAAGATAAACGCTCTCGGGATAAAAAAAGAGACCATAGAAAATTATGGAGCGGTTAGCTCACAAACAGCTATTGAGATGGCTGAAAGTGGCAGAAAACTTCTCGGCACAGACATATGTATTTCCGACACCGGCATTGCCGGACCCTCAGGCGCCACTGCAGAAAAGCCTGTAGGACTTTTTTACATTGGTTTAGCCACCGAAGACAAAAGCTTTAGCAAGGAGCATATCTTCAGTGGGAATAGAGAGGAAAACAAGAGAGCGGCTGCCGAAGCAACATTAAGCCTATTAAAGCAATACTTGCAACAGCAGATTAGCCTGGCAAAATGAGCTAATAAAATGCTTGAATTGGGAATATATGAAATTATGTATGATTGACAACTGGTTATGTAATTTTGTAAAATTCAGCGTTTAAGGAATTTTTTAAAAGGGCAAATCAAAAAAGGAGGTTAACAGCATGGCAGGCATTATTTCTTATGGGGTCCACATTCCTTGGCATCGAATAAATCGTATGGTCATCTACTCAGCTATGGGATTTTTAAATCCCGCTACCTTCACCGGCGGGGAAAAAGCAGTAGCCAACTACGATGAGGACAGCGTTACCATGGCAGTAAATGCCGGCATGGAGTGCTTGAATGGTATTGACAGGAACACAATTGATGGCGTCTATTTTGCCAGCGTTACCATGCCTTTCAAGGAAAGGCAAAACGCGGCAATAATTGCTACCGCCCTTGACTTAAGATCGGATATAAAAACTGCTGATTTCGCAAGCTGTACTAAGTCAGGGACTACCGCCTTACTTGCTGCTTGTGATGCAATTAAGGCAGGGTCAGCCAAGAGTATTTTAGTATGTGCTTCTGATTGTCGCCTGGCACTGCCTGGTAGTCTTCAAGAGGAATACTTTGGCGATGGTGCTGCTGCATTTCTTATAGGTGAAAACGATGTGATTGCCGATTTTCAAGGGTCACACTCTGTTTCTTATGATTTCAGGGATACCTGGAGGGCAGATTTTGATAAATTTAATAGACAATGGGAAGACAGGTGGATTAGAGACGAAGGATACGGTAAATTCATCCCCGAGGCAATTTCAGGGCTAGCCAAGAAATACAATCTTGACCCCAAGGATGTCGCTAAAGCAGCTTATCCTTGCCTTTACGCTGCCACTCATCCTCGTATAGGGAAATCTCTTGGACTCGAACCCACCCAAGTTCAGGAGCATTTGTTTGCTACTGTGGGTAACACCGGCAACGCTGATTCCTTGATATTACTTGCGGCAGCACTTGATGATGCCAACCCAAAGGATAATGTGGTAGTTGCCAGTTGGGGAAGTGGAAGCGATGCTTTGTTATTCCAAGCTACAGAAAAAATAAGCGCCGATAAGACAGGCAAAGTTAAAAAAGCTCTAGAATCCAAGAAGATGTTAGATAATTATGCAAAATATCTTACCTTCCGTAACATAATGGAAGTAGATAAAGGAATGGGAAGAGGTGAATCGGTCCCTTGGGAGATGGCATCATTATCATGGAGGTATCGTAGGACACTCCTGGGCCTTGTAGGGTCAAAATGTAAGAAATGTGGCACTCCGCAATTTCCTGCCCAACATATATGTGTGAATCCCAGTTGTAAGGCTGTTGATGAAATGGAGCCTTACCGGTTCTCAGATAAAGAGGGTCACCTCTTTACTTATACCGGAGACAACTTAGCCTTCACCTACAATCCCCCGGCGATATATGGTATGGTAGACTTTGAAGGAGGTGGGAGAAGCTGGTTTGACTTAACCGATTGTGATTTGGATGCTCTTAAAGTAGGCATACCTGTGGGAATGAGTTTTCGAAGGAAATATATTGATGAAAAAAGAGGGAATTATGGCTATTTCTGGAAAGCGGTCCCAGTGTAGAGTGATTAATACAACAAAAAGGAGGAATAAAAATGGGTAGTATAAAGGATAAGGTTGCAATCATAGGAATGGGATGCACCAGATTTGGTGAGCGCTGGGATATGGGCTACTCCGACTTAATGGTTGAGGCATTTTTAGAGTGCGTCGAAGATGCCGGAATGGAGCCAAAGGATATCCAAGCAGCCTGGTTGGGTACCCAGTTTACCGAGGTTAACCAAGGAGTTAGTGGCTTGCCTTTAGCTGAAACGCTACATTTACCTTACATCCCGGTGACACACGTTGAAAATATGTGTGCCAGTGGCTCAGAGGCTTTGAGGGGAGCTTGCTACGCAGTTGCCGCAGGAATTTATGACAACGCTCTAGCATTCGGCGTGGAGAAGCTTAAAGATATAGGATACGGTGGCCTTCCTGATTTTTCCCTTGGTGCTGCCGGGAAATACGAGGGCCTTTTTACACCGAATGTCACTGCCCCAGGAGCATTTGCCATGATGGCGACCAGCTACTTTGCTAAATATGGCCTTAGCCCTGATGAAGGCAAAATGATGCTAGCTAAGGTATCCTCAAAAAGCCACCATAATGGTTCTATGTGTGAGAAAGCTCACCTCAGGAGAGAAGTTCCCGTAGAAGCAATAGTTAAAGCCCCTATTGTTGCCTGGCCTTTAGGATTATATGATTGCTGTGGTGTAAGCGATGGGGCAGCTGCTGCCATTGTTGTCCGAGCTGAAGATGCCAAGAAATTCAGAAATGACCCTGTTTATGTTAAAGCCCTTCAAATCGCAGATAGCACTGGCGAGGAGCTGATGTACACCGATTATGATTACGCCCATGTTGAGACAACCACACGCGCTGCGGCAAAAGCTTACCAGGAGGCAGGAATAAAGAATCCTCGAGAGGAGATAAGCATGGCTGAGGTTCATGACTGTTTCTCCATCACTGAAGCAGTAACTATGGAAGACTTGCAATTCAGCCCCAGAGGAAAAGTGAAAGAGGATATTGATGCTGGCCGTTTCAATCTAGATGGGGCGCAACCTATCCAAACTGATGGTGGCTTGAAATGCTTTGGTCATCCCATCGGTGCCTCAGGAATCAGGATGATGTATGAGGAATACAAGCAACTTCAGGGAAAATGTGGCCCGAGGCAGGTAAAGAATCCCAAGTTTGGAATGACCCACAATCTTGGCGGCTTTCCACCCCATTGCGTAATCAGCGCTTTTATCGTGGGCCTTTAATAGCATAAGTCATTTGCACCGCTTCAAGGTTTTGTAGCCTTGCTACACACTGGAAATGCCATCTATTGGCACCTCCAGGCTACGGGTGCGTGGGTGTAGCGTTCTTATTACCGGGCGTCGAACCGCCAAGGCGGTTAAAGACTTCCTTAGCCTTTGCTTTCAATTACAGTTGAAAAACTATCCTATACTTAGTTCTTTCTACTGTTATTGCCAAAAAGGCAGCAAGCTACTGGCTGTGCCTCTTTCTCCAGATAAAGGGAACCGCCCAGGCAAGGCTACCTAAAAGCAAGGCTTCTGCAATAATAGCCCCGACGCCTAAGTAAGCAACATCCACCCAGAAACCTTCGGGGAATAACATAATGAGATAATCCTTGCCGGGGTCAAGTAGCCAGTATGAGTTAGGGAACACAACAAGGTGAAATTGAATAAACATTTGTTCAAAGAAGAACAATGAGGCAATGCCTGTTGAACCAACAAGAGCCAAAGTCAAGGCACATCCTCGCCTCACTCCCTTGGCTAAATCTTGCCACCGTCCCTTAATCCACAGGAAAAAGAGCAAGATGTAAATAATGATATAACCCAGAGTTATCTCCTGCAGTAAGAAATCAGACCTGAAAAGTCCCCTTACATCGTTTAGATGGATAAGCTCATAGTCATGGAATAGCTTAATCTCCTCACCATATATATTGGTTACATTCATTTGCGGCGTGTCCACTCTGGAATTAAAGAAGTTAATAAGCCTGCTGGCTATCTCGTTTAGCCGCGTGTTGTCCAATGCGGTAACCTGGCCCACATCGTATTTATCGAAGCCATACTCATAGAGACGCACACTATTGATCTCACATCGGATAGTGGTGGTGCCAAGCAGGATAGGAAAACAGATTATAAACAACCCGTAGAGAGTTATTTTAACAATTTTATTTTTCCCCACTTTAATTCCCTAATCATTGGTATAAAGCAATGCTATAATTAATAAAATGCCGAAGAAGTTTACCCATCTCCATGTTCATACTGAATATAGCTTGCTTGACGGCATGTGTCGCATTCCTAAACTTATTGCCAAAGCCAAAGAATTAGGCATGGATAGCCTTGCCATTACTGACCATGGGACAATGTATGGAGTGATTGATTTTTATGTAGCCGCCAGAGAAGCGGGGATAAAGCCAATCATCGGCTGCGAAGTTTACTTTGCTGAAACCAATCATCAAAGCCGAGACGCTGCACATCGCAATCTCTCTCACCTCACTTTGTTAGCCAAAAATGAAACGGGATACCGTAATTTAATTCAACTCGTTACTAAAAGCCACCTCGAAGGCTTCTATTATAAACCAAGAATAGATAAAAAGCTTTTGTCTCTTCATGGCGACGGGCTCATCGTTCTTTCCGGCTGTGTTCACAGTGAGCTAGCTCGACTTATCTTGAATGGTCAGCTTGATGAAGCACTCAAAACCGCTTCCTGGTATAAGGAAACTTTTCCTGACTATTACCTCGAGATTCAAAGGCATCCTATACCTGAACTAAAGCATGTTAATCAGGAGCTTATTTCCTTATCTGAAAGGCTCGCTATTCCTTTGGTAGCTACTAACGATGTTCACTATATCAACAAAGAAGATGCTCCTCTCCACGAGCTCCTGCTATGCATACAAACCAACAGCTCAATATATGATGAAAAAAGACTAAGAATGGCTGGAGATTTCTTTTACCTGAAAAGCCCTGAAGAAATGGAAAGTGAGTTCCGCGATTTACCTCAAGCCATAGAGAATACCCAGCGCATTGCTGAAATGTGTCAGTTAGAGCTAGATTTTACCAAGGTTCACCTGCCCAAGGTATCATTGCCTCAAGGCAGGACGGCTGATGATTTTCTAGCTGAGCTTTGTTGGCAAGGATTGGAAAAGCGCTACTCGAAGCCAAGTGAGGAGATAAAGAAGCGACTGGCTTATGAGCTTGATGTCATCCAAAAAACAAATTTTGCTGATTATTTCCTGGTTGTTTGGGATATTATTTCCTTTGCTAAAAATCAGGGCATTTATTTTGGTGTTCGGGGAAGTGCCGCTGCTAGCCTGGCTCTTTATTGTTTAGGTGTCACTGATATTGACCCACTCACCTACAACCTTGTTTTCGAGCGTTTCTTGAACATAGAACGTCGCGAGATGCCAGATATCGACCTTGATTTTCAAGATGACCGCCGTGACGAAGTTTTAACCTATGTGAACCAGAAATATGGAACTGACCATGTAGCTCAAATCATCACCTTTGGAACCCTGGGGGCTAGAGCAGCACTAAGGGATACCGGGCGAGCTTTAGGTATGCCATATGCTCAAGTTGACCATGTAGCCCGACTTATCCCCTCAGAGCTAACAATAACCCTGGATAAGGCGTTAGAGCAGAGTAAAGAGCTCTACGATATCTATTGTCAAGATGAAGCAGTGCACAATTTACTTGATTCAGCTAAGAAGTTGGAGGGAGGTATTCGTCATTACAGCACTCACGCTGCTGGCGTTGTGATATCTCATGCTCCGTTAACTGAATATGTACCGTTACAGCCAGCGAGCAAGAACGCTCACCATGCCGTGATGACTCAATACCATATGGAAAACATCGCTCGCTTAGGACTGCTTAAGCTGGATTTTTTGGGACTGGCTAACCTGACCATTTTGACTAAGACTAAACAAGCCATAGAGCAAAATTGTGGTATCTCTCTGGATTTGCAAAATTTGCCCCTCAACGATGCCAAGACCTTCCAGCTACTTTCTGCGGGAGAAACTGAAGGGGTGTTCCAACTAGAGTCAGGTGGCATGCGCCGCTATATAAAGGAACTCAAACCCACTACCTTTAACGATATCGCTGCCATGATAGCGCTTTATCGTCCCGGACCTATGGAACAAATTACCACCTTCATAAAAGCAAAACACGGTATCATCCCTATTCACTATCCTCATCCCACCCTGAAGGCAATTCTCCAGGAAACATACGGAGTCATTGTTTATCAAGAACAAGTGATGTTTATCGCCCAGACTTTAGCTGGATACAGCTTGGGACAGGCTGATATTCTGCGTAAAGCCATGGGCAAAAAGATACCTCAGGTGATGAAAAAGGAGGAGAAGAATTTCGTCTCCGGAGCAAACAAGAAAGGAATATCCACCGAGTTAGCCCAAGAGGTATTCTCCTTGATAGAACCTTTTGCTGGTTATGCCTTCAACAAGGCTCACAGCGTGAGTTATGCTTTGCTTGCCTATCGTAATGCCTACCTTAAAGCAAATTACCCCGTTGAGTATATGACCGCCTTTCTTAACACCTACTTAGATAACCTGGATAAGATCCGTTCAGCAATTATTGAATGCCGTCGCTTGGGTATCCCGATGCTCCCCCCAGATATCAATAGTAGCCAGGCTAACTTCGCTATCCAGAGGCAAGGGGAAAACAGCCCAGCTATTTGTTTCGGACTAGCCGCCATCAAAAACGTCGGGCTTTCTCCCGTTGAATCTATTTTATCGGCCCGCAGTCAAGGCAGTGTTTTTAAATCAATAGACGATTTCTGCCAGCGAGTCGATGTGCACAACATCAACAAAAAAACACTGGAAAGCTTAATTAAAGTCGGCTGCTTTGATTCTCTGAGCAAACGAAAAACCTTACTGAAATCGCTGGATAAGATTATCTCTCTGGCCCAAATAGAGCGGAAAAAAAGGGAGGCAGGGCAAACCACCATGTTTGATTCTTGGGCTCAAACCTCCCCCACCCCTATCACAATGGCAGGTAAGGAAGAGGATAGCGAAGTACCCGACAAGCAAAAAGTTAACTGGGAAAGGGAACTATTAGGGGTTTGTTTTTCACCCCATCCACTTGACTCGCTCTACGCCGAGCTGGGGTCAATAATCACCATCTCTTGCGGCGGAATCAATGGTGAAAAGGCTAACGAAGTGGTAGTGACCGCGGGAATGGTTACTGCTGTGCAGGAATTCCATACCCGTGATAAACGCCCGTTCATTGTGGCAACGCTTGAAGATGCTGAAGGTAGCATAGAAGTCACCGCTTGGCCCAAGCTTTATGAAAACACCAAGGAATTGTGGAGAGGGGACAATATTCTTATAGTCAAAGGCGAAGTAAAAATAAGAAATGGCAGGGTCAGGCTAAACTGCCAGGAAGTCCAACAATATCAAGGTCAAATTAAGAAAAACCGCCGCCTTATAATAAATATTGACCAAACAAATACAAGTGAATTAGATGCTAACTATCTCCGTGAAATCATTGGCATCCTGAAGGACTATCCTGGCGAGAACAAAGTTTCGCTTGTCATTATCAATGAGGATGGGCTAACTAATTTAGAAATGCCAAACTTAACGATTGACTACTGCACCGAGCTAGAAGGTGAACTAATTAATGTAATCGGAAGAAACAACTTCAGGCTCGAATAACCAAGAATGTTGACAATTTCGGGTGGCACAGATAATATTAGAGTAGGTTGTTGTGCACATTAACAATTAAATAGTGGAAGGAAGGTTTGTATGGAGAGTTTGATCCTGGCTCAGGATGAACGTTGGCGGTGTGCCTTATGCATGCAAGTTGAACGGGAATACAGCTTTCGGGCTATATTCTAGTGGCGAACGGCTGAGTAACGCGTAAGTAACCTGCCTTCAAGTGGGGGATAACTTGCTGAAAGGCAAGCTAATACCGCATCAGGTAACCAAAAGGATGTTTGGTTATTAAAGCCTTCGGGCGCTTGGAGAGGGGCTTGCGTCTGATTAGCTAGTTGGCGAGGTAATGGCTCACCAAGGCAATGATCAGTAGCTGGTCTGAGAGGACGGTCAGCCAGATAGGGACTGAGACACGGCCCTAACTCCTACGGGAGGCAGCAGCAGGGAATATTGGACAATGGGCGAAAGCCTGATCCAGCGACACCGCGTGAGGGAAGAAGGCCTTCGGGTTGTAAACCTCTTTTCTCTGGGAAGAAATTTGACGGTACCAGAGGAATAAGCCTCGGCTAATTACGTGCCAGCAGCCGCGGTAAAACGTGGGAGGCAAACGTTATCCGGATTTACTGGGTGTAAAGGGAGTGTAGGCGGTTCTTTAAGTCAGGTGTGAAATCTTTTGACTTAATCAAAAGAAGTCATTTGAAACTGGGGAACTTGAGGGCAGCAGAAGGAAACGGAATTCCCAGTGTAGCGGTGAAATGCGTAGATATTGGGAAGAACACCAGCGGCGAAGGCGGTTTCCTAGGTTGTTCCTGACGCTGAGGCTCGAAAGCGTGGGTAGCGAAGCGGATTAGATACCCGCGTAGTCCACGCCGTAAACAGTGGACACTAGATATGGGGAGTATCGACCCTTCTCGTGTCGAAGCTAACGCCTTAAGTGTCCCACCTGGGGACTACGATCGCAAGGTTAAAACTCAAAGGAATTGACGGGGGCCCGCACAAGCAGCGGAGCGTGTGGTTTAATTCGATGCTACGCGAAGAACCTTACCAGGGTTTGACATGTCAGCAGTAGGAATCCGAAAGGAGGACGACCTGTATCCAGTCAGGAACTGTCACAGGTGCTGCATGGCTGTCGTCAGCTCGTGCCGTGAGGTGTTGGGTTAAGTCCCATAACGAGCGCAACCCCTGTCCTATGTTAAATTCTCATAGGAGACTGCCTTGCACAGCAAGGAGGAAGGAGGGGATGACGTCAAGTCAGCATGGCCCTTATACCCTGGGCTGCACACACGCTACAATGGATGATACAAAGGGTTGCCAAGGAGTAATCCGGAGCTAATCCCAAAAAATCATCCTCAGTTCGGATTGCAGGCTGAAATCGCCTGCATGAAGTCGGAGTTGCTAGTAACCGCAGGTCAGCCATACTGCGGTGAATACGTTCTCGGGCCTTGTACACACCGCCCGTCACGCCATGGAAGTCAGCAATACTTGAAGTCGATGGGCTAACTTACCTTTGGTAAGAAGCAGTCGCCGAGAGCAGGACTGGTAACTGTGACGAAGTCGTAACAAGGCAGCCGTACGGGAACGTGTGGCTGAATCACCTCCTTTCTAGGGATTCAAAGGGTAAATCTCAATGACTCCTAGGTCGGTCAATAGATTTTAAATCTATTGTGTTATTCGCTTTTTTTCTTCCTTCCACTATTTAATTGTTAATCGCTAGCCTTAAATCGTAAAGAATCTTTTCATTTGTTTCCTTTTTGCGCTCTCCTACCGGGGATTTGACGATAGCTTATTAAAAGATTATCATTTAACCTGCAATGCAATATCTACTTTATTCTACTGAAATGAAGAGGGAAAATGGAAGGTTATGTATATTATGTTTTGATTTGTCTTGTTCTTATCCTGGGTGTCCTTATCGGTTACTTCGCGAGACAACTAATAGCGAATCAGCAAATTCGAAGTGCCAAGAAAGAAGCACAAAAGTTACTAGATGATGCAGCAACAAAGCATAAAGAAGTTGTTCTTGAAGCCAAGGAAGAAGCTGCTAGGCTCAGAAGTACCGCTGAAACTGAAAACAAAGAACACCGCCTGGAACTACAACGTTTAGAAAATCGCCTTACTCAAAAAGAACAGGCACTGGAACGGAAATCAGAGTTTTTTGAAAGACGCGAACGCGAACTTAATCTCAAAGAAAAGGACATCGAAGGGATAAAGGGCGAGATCCAAGGATTAAAGAAAAAGGAGGTAGAGCAATTAGAGGCCCTCTCCGGTGTATCCAGTGAGGAAGCAAAACAGCTCTTATTACAGGCTATAGAACATGAAGTCAAAGATGAAGCAGCACGGCAAGTTCGAAACTGGGAAAACCAGGTAAAAGAGGAAGCAAACAGGCGAGCTCAAGAAATTCTAGCCACAACCGTCCAACGGTGTACTACAGACGTTGTTTCAGGAATCACAGTTTCCACAGTTCCTTTGCCCAGCGATGAAATGAAGGGACGGCTTATTGGTCGTGAAGGTCGTAATATTCGAGCCCTGGAGCAAGCTACCGGAGTAGACCTTATTATTGATGATACCCCCGAGGTAGTTACCATCTCTAGCTTTGATCCAGTAAGAAGAGAAGTAGCTCGGATTTCACTAAATAAACTAATACTCGATGGTCGCATTCATCCTGCTCGAATTGAGGAAGTGGTAGAGAAAGCCAAGGTTGAAGTTGAAGCTGTCATTCGCAATGAGGGTGAGCAAGCTGCCTACGCAGCAGATGTCACAGGGCTGCATCCAGAACTGATTACGTTGCTCGGCAAACTTAAATTCCGCACCAGCTATGGTCAAAACGTCTTACTGCATAGCATTGAAGTTGCACACCTGGCAGGTATGCTAGCCGATGAAATTGGAGCTAATAGTGTGCTAGCCAGAAGAGCTGGCTTGCTTCACGACATTGGTAAGGCAGTGGATTACCAAGTAGAAGGTCCCCATGCCTTGATAGGCGCTGATCTGGTTAAGCAATGGGATAAATCTCCGGAGGTAGTTCAAGCAATTGCTGAGCATCACGGTGAAGCTTCAACAAGCAGCATTACCGGCTTCATTGTCGCCGCTGCTGATGCTATAAGCGGTTCACGCCCCGGTGCCAGACGTGAATCCCTGGAACAATATCTAAAACGAGTAAAGGATTTGGAAGACATAGCTAGTAGCTTCCCTGGAATAGAGAAGGCTTTTGCTATTCAAGCAGGACGTGAAGTACGCATAATGGTGAAACCAGAAGAAATCGATGATTTGACCGCAATAAGACTAGCCAGGGATATTTCTAAAAAAGTAGAGGAAAGCTTGACCTATCCTGGGCAGATAAAGGTCGTGGTGGTACGGGAGACCACGGCAGTAGACTACGCTAAGTAGATGGGGACGGAGACAGAATTGAAAATATTGCTGATGGGAGATGTGATTGGCAAACCAGGTAGGGAGGCAGTCAAAAAAATTCTCCCCCATTTGCGAGATGAATACGAAATTACCCTAGCAATAGCTAACGGAGAAAATGCCGCAGGTGGGATAGGACTAACTCCCAACACTGCAGAGGAACTCTTTGACTCCGGGGTTGATGTGATAACCTCAGGAAATCACATTTGGGCCCACCATGAGATTATTCCTTATTTAAATAGCGATGCTGCTGTAATCCGTCCACTGAATTATCCCCCGACGACCCCTGGGCGGGGTTACTGGGTCAGGGATAACATCATGGTGGTTAATCTAGTGGGTCGCACCTTCGTAGGGGATTTCGATTGCCCATTTCGAGCTATGGATAAGCTATTAGCTGAGCTTGATAGAAAGCCCGCTGTTATCATTGTTGATTTTCATGCTGAGGCAACTTCAGAGAAAGTAGCAATGGGTAGATATCTGGATGGACGAGTTAGTGCTGTGCTGGGAACACACACTCACGTAGGCACCATTGATGCATGCATATTACCCAAAGGCACCGCTTATGTAACCGAAATAGGCATGGTTGGGCCTATAGATTCTGTCATTGGCGTTGAAGTGAGCGATGTGATTGATCGTTTTCTTACCCAAATGCCCAAACGCTTCTCGGTAGCTAAAGGGCAGGTTTCGTTTGATGCTATTGTAGTGGAAGCAAGCGAGGATAGCGGCAAAGCAATGGATATCAAACGTGTCCGGGAAGTAGTGGATTAATCAGGGTTACTCTCCACTTTTAGATTCATTACGCAAACTTTGGAAATCTGGAAGAACTTCTTCTATATCTCAAAAAGGCGAGATAAGATAGGTAAAGGTCTTCCTATAATAGCTATCATTATGATATAATCCCTCGGTTGTTGAAATCTTGAACAGAAGCGAGGAAGGCAATACAAGCATTTCGTGAGATTCTCTGGAATGTTCCCGGGGGGCCATGGGTTATTTACCCTTTAGCCCTCGTAGTAGCTCTCATTTTTGTTTACGCTATTTTTATTCGTTTTCTGGACGTTTGGCGGCGCGGTAAGCCTGAAAATAGGTTCCACCCTTTTTGGAGCAGGGTAGGAAATTTCATAAAGGTTGGCGTTGTTGAAGGTCTGGCACACAGGAAATTTCTCAGGGAGCTTTATCCCGGCATAGCACATCTCCTCATCTTCTGGGGATGTGTAATTCTCTTGCTCGGCGCAGGAATAGATTTTGTCGGGCATTACTGGTTTCATTCCTGGGTTCATGGAACGCCTTTCCTAGCTCAGTCGCTCATTGATGATATTGGTGGTCTCCTTGTTTTCATAGGAGCAATCATATTCATCATCCGCAGATATGCTCAGAAACCGGGGGCATTTCAAGAAAGATTAGATAGAAGTGCTGACGACCTCATTGCCATTAGCTTAATCCTGGCGGTGGTAATCACCGGCTTCTTTGTAGAAGCTTTCCGCATCGTTGCTGTTGAACCAGGCACTGAGGCTATCTGGAATGTATGGTCACCAGTCGGGTTAGTGATTAGCAAGGCATTCATCGGACTCAGTTCAGGAACAAATCTGGTTTTACATCAAGCATTATGGTTTTTGCACGTTATACTCTCTGTTGGCGCTGTGGTCTACATTTCACTTTTCTACAATAAACTAACCCACATCATCGTCTCCCCGGCAAATGTCTTTCTCCGCAGTCGGGAGCCCAAAGGGGCATTACAGCCTATCAATCTGGAGGAAGCTGAAACCTTTGGTGTGGGCAAGATTGAAGACTTCACCTGGAAACAGCTATTGGACTTAGATGCCTGTACCCGGTGTGGAAGATGTCAGGAAGCATGTCCCGCTTATATCAGCGGTCAACCATTATCCCCCAAGAAGCTAATCCAGTCATTGAAAGAGCATCTACTGGAGGAAAGTAAATATCCACTTAAGGTCAAAGTGCCCACAACATCATTGCTAATTCCCGAGGCAGACCCACCTCGTTCACTTATCGGCGAAGTAATACCTGAAGATGCCATCTGGAGCTGCTGTACTTGCCGTGCCTGTCAAGAAGTGTGCCCGGTATACGTGGAGCACATTGATAAGGTTGTTGATATGCGCCGTAGCCTGATTTTAGAGCAAGCCAAAGTCCCTGAATTAGCTGAACCAATATTGACCTCCATCGAAGCTAGAGGACATGTCGTCATCGGCACGACACATACCAGAACTGATTGGGAAGAGGGATTGGAGGTAAAACATCTCTCCGAGGATAGCCAAGTTGATTTAGTATGGTGGCTCGGCTGTCAAGCATCCCTGGAAGACCGAAGCTTAAACATCGCTCAGGCATTCGCCAAGATATTAAACGCCGCCAATATTAACTTTGCTACGCTAGGCACTGAAGAAAGTTGCTGCGGTGACCCTGCTCGAAGGATGGGTAATGAATATCTATTCCAGATGCAGGCTACCAAGAACATCGAGCTTTTAAAGAATTATGGCGTTACAAAGATAGTTACCACCTGCCCTCACTGTTTTAATACCCTTAAAAATGAATATCCGCAGTTTGGTGGCGAATTTGAAGTTATCCATCACTCTCAGCTTATCACTCAATTAATAACGGAGGGTAGATTGAAACTAACTTCAGGATTGAACCAGAGGGTAACCTACCATGACCCTTGCTATCTTGGTAGACACAATGATATCTACGAGCCACCAAGACAGGTCCTTAAGGCAATCCCCCAAATCAATTTGGTAGAGATGGAGCGTAGTCGCTGGAATAGCTTCTGCTGTGGTGGAGGCGGAGGAAGGTTCTGGGTCGAGGAAAAGCAAGGCAAAAGGATAAGCGATGTACGTATTGAGGATGTTATCAAAACCAAAGCAGAAGTAGTGGCTACCGCATGTCCTTACTGCATGCAAATGCTCGAAGATTCCATAAAGAGCAAGGGTGTGGAAGAGTCTTTAAAGGATTTAGACATTGCTGAATTAGTGACAATGGCAATAGAATAAATTTTAGTTCCTCTACTGCGTTAATTTTCCCTGCACTTCTTCCATAACTTTCTGCAGCGTTTCGCCGGCTTTGCTATGGATAACCACAGTAGCATACTGGTCGAGGTCTGTCGGGGTAAGATTGATGATCGCTATCTTTGCTCCAGCTTCCCTAGCATATACCGGCATATATGCCGCGGGGTAAACGACCAAAGTAGAGCCGACAACTATGAAAAGGTCACAATTCTGTGAACGGTGAGTAGCCTCCATTAATGTTCCTCGTGGCAATTGTTCACCAAAGAAAACGGCGTCTGGCTTCAACATACCATGACAATTAGGGCAATCAGGAACCTCAATACCTTCCTTTATTCTGGGTAGAATCTCTTCCATGGGAAAACGCTGATGGCAATTAAGGCACCTCGCCCATTGCATATTGCCATGTAACTCGAAAACCCTGTCCTCAGGAACCCCTGCTTTTCGATGGAGATTATCTATGTTCTGGGTAATGACCCAATCCAGTTTGCCCAGTTTGTAAAGCTCGGCAATGGCATAATGTGCTAGATTTGGTTCTATATTTGCGATAAGAGCACCTAAGCTGAGCAACTGCCACTGTTTCTTACGTGTCTCTGGACTGCTGACAAATTTTTGATAGGTGAAATCATCAGGGTCGAATTTATCCCATATCCCCCCCGGGCTGCGGAAGTCAGGTATCCCCGATTCTGTGCTTACCCCAGCGCCAGTGAATGCTACTATTTTCTTAGCTGCTACTATCAGGTTGGTTAGTAACTTAATTTCTTCCATGGTTTAATTTTATCGCAAACAAACTATTATTAGCTATATACTAGCCAAATATATTAGAATGTTGACATTATACTTATCTCCTTTATATTATTAACCAAAAGGTTGCCCGAGTAGCGCAATGGTAGCGCAACCGACTTGTAATCGGTAGGTTAGTGGGTTCGACTCCCCTCTCGGGCTTGGGTTAGCTTTTTTAGCCCAATTATGATAAAGTACCGAGGAAAGGCGGGGTGCCGGAGTGGTTAATCGGAGCAGACTGTAAATCTGCCGCCCGTTCGGGCTACGTGGGTTCAAATCCTACCCCCGCCATATAAATTAGTAATATAATGCCCACATAGCTCAGTAGGTAGAGCACGTTCTTGGTAAGAACGGGGTCACCAGTTCGAATCTGGTTGTGGGCTTTTAAGGACGAAGGAGGTTAATAGAAATGGCAAAGAAAGTTTATGAACGGATCAAGCCCCACATCAATGTTGGCACCATAGGTCATGTTGACCATGGGAAGACCACGCTGACTTCAGCGATGACCCAGATATTATCCAAAGCGGGGGTAGGGACCACTGAATTTCGCCCTTTCGAGTCGATAGATAATGCCCCTGAGGAGAAAGCTAGAGGGTTGACCATAGCTATTGCCCATATTGAATATGAGACTGATAAGAGACATTATTGTCATGTTGATTGCCCCGGACATGCCGACTACATCAAAAATATGATAACCGGGGCAGCTCAAATGGATGGGGCAATCCTGGTAGTCGCTGCTGATGATGGTCCCATGCCTCAGACAAGAGAACATATCCTCTTAGCCCGCCAGGTGGAAGTCCCTAGCGTAATGGTTGCTCTTAACAAGATAGACCTTATGGAGGACCCTGAATTGCTGGATTTGGTTGAAGTGGAGGTCAGGGATTTATTGAAGAAATATGGCTTTCCTGGAGATGAAATTCCCATCATTCGCTTAAGTGCTCTTAAGGCTTTGGAGTGTGGGTGCGGCAAGCGAGAGTGCCCCTGGTGTGGCGGGATATGGAAGTTAATAGATACCATAGATGAATACATTCCTATGCCGGTAAGAGAAAAAGACAAGCCTTTCGTGATGCCGATAGAGGACATATTTAGCATCAAAGGACGTGGCACCGTGGTCACTGGAAGGGTGGAGCGAGGCACTATTAAAGTCGGCGGTGAGGTGGAAATAGTGGGTATTAAGGAAACGCAGAAAACAGTGGTTACCGGTGTAGAGATGTTCCATAAGTCAGTTGAACTAGCTGAACCCGGTGATGCCATTGGCTGTTTGTTACGGGGGATAGAGCGAGATGAAGTGATGAGAGGTCAAGTTCTAGCAAAGCCAGGGACAGTAAAGCCTGGCTCTGAGGCTGAGGCTGAGGTGTATATTTTGACCAAGGAAGAAGGAGGAAGGCATACTCCATTTTTCACTGGCTATAAACCGCAGTTTTTTATCAGGACGATGGATGTCACCGGGATTGTAACTCTTCCTGGCGGCGTGGAGATGGCTATGCCTGGCGATAGCTTAACTCACATGAAGATTAATACCATTTATCCTGTGGCCATGGAAGAAGGATTGCGGTTTGCCATCAGGGAGGGTGGTAAAACGGTTGGTGCCGGCGTGTTCACCGAGGTTAGCAAATAAGCATGGCTAAGAAGGGGGAACAGCGCAAAATTATCTATCTAGCATGCACTCAATGCCAACAAATAACATACACCTCCTCTAAGAATAAGGGGAATGACTCACAGCGGCTGGAATTGAAAAAGTATTGCCCCCGTTGTCGCGTCCATACACTTCACCGAGAGACAAAATAATTTATGACCAAGAAGAAATCGAGACTCAGCTTCCTTCCCGAATCAATAGCAGAACTAAGGAAAGCACACTGGCCAACAAGACAAGAACTTCTCAGACTGAGTGTCATGGTTCTTGTTCTTTGCATTATTATAGGCGCTATTCTGAGCATTCTGGATTACGGCTTCACTAAATTATTCACCGCTTTAGTTATCGGGAGTTAGCAGGTGATGTCAGACGGACAATGGTATTTACTGTATGTTTCTTCAGGACATGAAGAGCAAGCAAGAAGAAATCTGGAGCAGCGTATTAAATATATGGATATTGGAGGTGAGGTGCTTGAAATAATCATACCGACAACCAAGGAGATTGAGATTAAAGGAGGAAAGCGCCGGACTGTAAATAGAAAAGCCTTTCCTGGCTACATAATGGTCCGTATGGAACTCAATGAGCATAGCTGGGATATAGTGCGCAACACGCCTGGTGTTGTTGGTTTTGTAAGCGCTGGTACGAAGCCGGTGCCATTAGCCCCGGAAGAGACAGAGCGTATTCTACAGCGAATGGAAGAAACCCCTTCCGAAGTTAAAACAACTTTTAAGAAGGGGGAGAGCGTTCGTGTAACTGATGGCCCATTTATTGATTTCATTGGTAAGGTGTCCGAAATTAACCTGAGCAAAGGGAAGGTGACAGTATTGTTATCACTGTTTGGCAGAGAAACACAGGTGGAATTAGACCTTTTAGGAGTGGAAAAAATATAGCATGGCGAAAAAAGTAAAGACGATTATCAAGTTACAGATACTAGCGGGTAAGGCTACCCCAGCACCACCGGTAGGACCCGCACTAGGACAGCACGGTGTTAACATTATGGCTTTTTGTAAGGAGTATAATGAGCGAACTGCTTCCCAAGAAGGATTTATTATCCCGGCCGAAATAACTGTATATGCAGATAGGTCTTTCAGCTTTACTACTAAAATGCCACCTGCTTCTGATTTGTTACGACGCGCCCTGGAAGTGGAGAAAGGAAGCGGTGACCCCGGAAAAGAATCAATCGGCAAGCTGAGCAAAGATAAGGTTTATGAAATCGCCAGGACTAAAATGAAGGATTTCAATACTACTGATGTCGAGAGGGCAGCGAAGATTATTGCTGGCACAGCTCGCAGCATGGGTATCGAGGTAGAATAATGGCACAACACGGCAAAAAATATCAGCAAGCTGCTAACCTTATAGATAAATCAAGGAAATATCCTCCTGAGGAGGCTATTGAGCTAGCTCAAAAAGCCTATTATGCTAAATTTGATGAGACGGTTGAGCTTCATATGAGGATGGGGGTTAATCCGCGTGCCTCTGACCAGCAGGTGAGGGGGGTTGCTTTACTGCCCAACGGTCTAGGCAAGGTGGTGCGAGTGCTTGTATTTGCTCAAGGCGAGGCGGAGAAGGTAGCTACAGAAGCTGGTGCTGATTATGCTGGAGCTGATGAGCTTATCAAGAAAATCGAGGATGGTTGGCTTGACTTTGATGTATCTATAGCTATCCCCGACATGATGCCTAAAGTGGCTAAGCTTGGACGTATCTTAGGTCGGCGTGGCTTAATGCCCAATCCCAAATCAGGCACCGTGGTGCCCCCCCAGGATTTACCCCGTGCCATAGACGAAGCCCGAAAGGGCAAGGTGGAATTCCGCCTTGATAGAACAGCGATTATTCACCTGCCTATAGGCAAGGTTAGCCTAGATAGAGATAAACTCCTTGAAAATTTGGAGGCGATAGTGGAAGCCGTTTTGAAAGCAAAACCCAGTGGTGTAAAAGGACAATATATCAAAACCATGTCACTTTGCACTAGCATGGGACCGGGTATTAAATTAGACCTCAATGCAACACTGGCTTTAGCTAAATAATTTTGCTATAATGTAACATTGCCAATGAGTGTGGGTACCCTTTAGGTTTAAAGCTGCCCTGCACAAAGTAAGGAAGCTCCTGCTGAGGCATAAATCTAAAAATTTACCCGTCATTGGTACGGGTTTTTATTTTTAAGAGGGAGATATGTTAAGAGAAAAAAAGGAACAGATAGTTACCAAATTAGCCGAGAATTTGTCTCGAAGCACTATGGTGGTCATAACCAATTATCAAGGTGCTACGGCAAAACAAATGAACGATTTGCGTAAAACTTTGGCAAACACCGGAGTTGAATACCATGTGGTTAAGAATACCCTACTTCGCTTTGCTCTAGAAAAGGCTGGAAAGGCAGAGGTATCTAGCCTTATCGACGGTCCTATAGCATTGGCATTTGGCTACGATGATATATTAGCGCCGGTAAAAGCTCTTAGCCAGCATATCAAATCAGCCGCATTATCGGTAACACTCAGAGGAGGAATGTTGGGAGAGCGAGTGTTCGCTGCCAGTGAGATTATGGACTTGGCTAACTTACCACCTCGAGAAGTCCTCCTCGCTAAGTTAATCGGGCAAATGCAAGCCCCTGTGCTAAATCTGGACAACATCCTTAGTGCCCCACTACAAAGGTTATTGCTTGTATTACAAAGTAGAATTCAAGAAATTAGTACATAAAGAAGGAGGTAAACATGGCAACAGAAGAAATAACCGAGGAGAAAAAGGAGAAGGCAAAACCTTCAAAAGAGAAAAAACAAGAGAAAGGGATAACCAAGGAGGAGATCATCGCTGCTATTAAAGATATGACGGTGGTGGACTTAGCTGATTTGGTGAAATCACTGGAAAATGAATTAGGAATCAGCGCTGCTCCTGTAGCTGTAGGAGCTGCGCCAGCAGCGGCTGCTCCAGCCCAACCTGCAGAAGGACCTCCTGAAGAAGAAAAGACAGAGTTCACTGTTGTGCTGAAGAGCATTGGGGATAAGAAAATTGAGGTCATTAAGGCAGTGCGTGAATTAACTACTCTAGGACTGAAGCAAGCTAAGGACTTGGTTGAAGCTGCACCGCAGACAGTGAAAGAAAGTATCTCCAAGGAAGAGGCAGACGCAATAAAGCAAAAGTTAGAGGCTGTAGGCGCCTCTGTGGAATTTAAATAAATATGACACTTGCCACCTGCCAGGCTATCCTGGCAATGGGAATCTTCTTCATTGCACTAGGGGTTACCTTTTTGCTCTGGAATAGAAAAGAGCTAAAAACTTATTACAATTCCAAATCCGCTCAAAGGGACTTAAAGGAATTTCTAACTCACGAGCCTGAGCGTACCTGGCTGAATGCCTGGCAAATAGGCGGCAGGGTGGCTCTTTTGCTTGGTATACTCCTCGCACTCGTCGGTGGTGTTCTCTGGCTTGTGCTATACACCTAGATTATTTCCTTGTGGCGATATTGTAACGCTTCAGCAAGGTGAGAGGTTTTAATGATATCGCTATCTTCAAGGTCAGCAATAGTGCGGGAAACCTTGAGGATGCGGTGAAAGGTACGGGCGGTAAGATGAAGCTGCTTCATAGCAGCACGAAGTAAACTTTGTGCCGCGGGCTCTACAATGCAGAATTGCTTCACCTCCACTGGTCTCATATCAGCGTTACATTTTAGTTTTGTCTCCTTAAATCGCTCTAGCTGAATTTGATGAGCTGCTCTTACCCTTCCCCTGACTTTTTGTGAGCCTTCCACTGGTCTTTCATCAGTGAGCTTTTCATAATCAATGTGAGGAACATCCACAAAGATGTCAATGCGATCGATTAACGGCCCGCTTATCCTTTTATGATACCGGGAAATTTCTCCTGAAGAGCATTTGCATTCCTTGAATGGGTCGCCATAGTAGCCGCAAGGACAAGGATTCATCGCTGCCACCAGCATAAAACTGGCTGGAAAGGTGACGCTGCCTTGAGCTCTGCTGACCGTGATTACTCGGTCCTCCATAGGCTGTCGCAATGATTCCAGGGTAGCATGTCCAAATTCGGGGAATTCGTCCAGAAAGAGAACCCCACGATGACTGAGGCTTATCTCCCCAGGGCGTGGCCATTGTCCACCACCCACCAAACCGGCATGGGAGATAGTATAATGTGGGCAGCGGAAAGGACGCTCCACCATGATGGGAACGTCTTGCGGTAATAACCCGCTAACACTATAAATCTTAGTCACCTCTATAGCCTCATCCATAGTAAGCGAGGGAAGTATAGAAGGCAGAGAACGGGCAAGCATCGTCTTACCGCTTCCCGGCGGTCCCACCATGAGTATGTTATGCCTCCCTGCAGCAGCTACCTCTAATGCCCTTTTGGCATGCTCTTGTCCTTTGATATCGCTAAGGTCGAAGGGATAACGCTCGCGAACTTCTTCCTCCCACTTCCCATCGCGATGATACTCCGCTATCGGCATTTCACCTTTAAGATGGGCAGCAAGTTGGACCAGGGATTCTGCAGGAAATAAATGAAGCTCATCCACCAGAGAAGCCTCTTTGACATCGTCAAGAGGCAGAAAAACACTAGATACGCCTTTATCTTTGGCTAAAGCTACCATGGGTAATATGCCATGTGTATGGCGTAATTTACCATCCAGAGATAGCTCACCGACAAACAGAGTGTGGGAAAGGTCAGCATCTATCTGCCCCGAGCTTAACAAAATGCCTACAGCTATAGGTAAATCATAGGCAGGACCTTCCTTTTTCAAATCTGCTGGTGCCAGGTTCACGGTGATGCGGCGATTAGGAAAAGTATATCCGGAATTCTTGATCGCTGCTCTCACCCTTTCTCTGGCTTCTTGAACAGCCTTATCAGGCAAGCCTACAATGGTAAACGAAGGCAATCCAGATGATATGTAAACCTCCACCGAAACTATAGCTCCTTCCAAACCAACCACAGCACAACTCATTACCTTGGCTAACATATCGCCACCAATTATAGCAGAAGCACGCTTCAATTAATAAACTAATTGGTATAATGAATAAACGTCAAAGGAGGTGAATATGCGACCGCTGATTTTTATGCGCCCGTCAATTTTCATAGGCATTGTCTGCCTTCTTTTCGGCATCTTGATTTTCATCTTCCCCAACCTTCTTAGCTACTTGGTAGCTACCTTCCTGATTATTATCGGCGTCTTAGCTATTATTGGAAGCGCCAGATTTACAAGGTTGTGGTGATGAAAAAGCGAGGGCATGACTTTGGGTGAAGCTAGCGAAATCAGAACCCCTACACCTGGGAGAAATTTGCTAAAAGGTGACTTAAATATTAGCTACCTATAGCTACAGCGAGGGCAAATTGCCTGGTATCGCAAAGGCTGATGGAGAATTCCTTCAAGTTTAATGCTGCTGCTCTATTTTTAGCCCGACCGTAAAGTTGCACCACAGGCTTGCCACGATTGTCAACAAGGATCTCGATTTCCCGCCAGCTAACTCCTTTAACACCTGTGCCTAATGCTTTCATCACCGCCTCCTTGCCGGCAAACCGACAGGATAAGGATGAGACCCTACCACCACAAATTTCAAGCTCAGTCTCAGTGTAAATTCTGTTGAGAAATTTCTCCCCCCACCTCTTTATAGCCTCCTCAATACGCTCTATCTCTATCATATCAATGCCAATGCAATTCATCTTTCCCCTTGAAGCATTTCAGCCAAAGCTAAAGCAATCATGACTTTGCTCGTTCAGTAATCCCCCCAAAAATCCCATCTCGTATTCCTTCTTAGCAAGGCTCATTATATCCCATCCCATATTCTATATCATTGATAATCTATGCTCGGACTTTTCACCGTTGTTGCAAACGAACGAGTAGCGAAGAGCCTAGAGATTGCTTCATTACTCTTTCTCATTTGCTACGGCTGACTGTCTCCTTAGCCAGCAAGGCGAAGCAAATTGTAGCCACAAACAGCAATCCTGCGCCCAAAAAGAATGGGGAATTTATCCCACTTACATCGCTAAGCCAGCCCAGCATAATAGGACCGATAACCCATCCAACATCGCTCACTGTGCGGTAAATCGCTATGGTGCGCTCATAATCCTCTGGAGAGGCAATATCGGCAGCATAAGCAGTGGGCACAGGTCCACAAAGTCCTCTCCCCATACCCAATATCACACTGCTGCCCAAAAACAAAAAATAATAGTTTGCCTGGGTAAACAGTAACAGTCCCAGCACTGTTACTATTCCTCCAGGCACGATGAGCTTCTTCCTACCTAGTCTATCTGAAAGCCTGCCAGCAAAAGGAACAAGGATTAGCTGCATCACTGCCACTAAGGTAAGCGCCAGTCCCACCTGCCCCTCAGTTAACCCGAGATGTTCATATCCCAGAATGGGAATTAGCGTTATCTGGTTTCCACTAACGGTGATCAAGGTAAATAGGACCACAGCGCAAATGAGCCAGAAATTTATGTTTCTACGCAGAGGTGTGGAAACTGCTTGATTAACATCAGGGTCAGGCGATTTAGGAGGAGTGCTTTTATTTTGTTTCGTCTCAGGTATGAAAAAATAGCTAAATATGGTGGCAATCAAGGAAAGACCACAGAAGGAAAGGAAAACGGCGCTGTAGCTAAAATACTCACCGATAAAGCCACCCAGGGTAGGGCCGAAGCTCGCGCCGAGCAGGAAGCTTCCCCAGTAGAAGCTCATATATTGACCTCGGTTAGCCTGAGTGGAGATTTCGCCGATAACGATTAAAGCTGTCACGCTGAAAATACCTGACCCCAACCCCTGAAGCAATCGAAACGCTACCAGTTGCCAGTATTCAGCGACAAATACATAGCCAAGGGCGCTGATGGTCACCAGAGAACAACCGAGGATAAGCAGAGGTCTTCGTCCCCAGAGTCGCGCTATTCTACCTGCTGGTATATCTATTGCCGCTCGGCTTATGCCATAAGCAGTGATGGCTAACCCCACCATCGTGCCAATCATGGCCGGGCTGACCCCTAACTCCTCGACAAAACCAGGAAGTATCGGACTGAGAAACCCTGCTCCCACCATGAGCAGTAGCTCCCCAACACAAATAGCGATGAGGGTTTTGTTACGCCACATTATCGTTTCGAAATAACTATGCCATGAGCGACAAATTCAGACTCGATGTGAAACATTCTTTTCACAAAGTGAAATGGTATTACAGGAATACCCTAGTTTATCAAAGCTGGAGACAAGATAGAATATGCCACGAGGTAATTTACAATGATGGCTGAATAGTAAACAGAACTAATTAAACCAGAAATATCACGCATGGTGTTATGTCAACTTCGAAAGAGAAGAGGATTGAGCAGGCAAAGGCCTGACAAGAAAGTATATGAGCGAGGGATGGGGAAGCAGAGCCAGCATCCTATATGCCATATACGAATTTATTCCCTACTGAGCTTTCCGAGGAAACGTTCGTGAAAGTTTGTTGGGTATTGGACCCATTACCTGCTCCTGCAGCCGCCATGTACGAGAACGAGCATGGCTTCAAGCGCCTCAGCGGCAAGGAATTCTTGCCAACTTGTCGGAGGCAGTCTACAAAGAGATAATGACCAACTCCATCTATGACCGCTGAACAGAAGGCACGCAGATACGCAGATATGCCAGAGTGGGCGGATATGGAGCCTATTACCAAATCGCAGTTCGCTTCAGGGAGCGACTTGGCGCTGTGGATTGCTTCCAGCTTCGCAAGGCATACTGTAGCGGTGACCCCATGTCATGGTGCCGTTCTAAAGCCTCCGTTACCCGTGTAATCGAGCCCTTGGAATAGCTGCTGAGGTCATTTTGGAATAATAAGCAGTGTCCGAACTCGCGGAAGATGGGAGAGAAACATACATCTAGCTGAGCTACGCCGTGGCGCACAGTGAAATTGCAGAAAATAAAGTGCAAAATGCAAATTTAAAAATGCAAATTAGAACCTACTCTGGCGGTGGATAGACCTCAGCTAGAGAAAATTGGCTCTGACTTTTGCACTTTGCACTAAACTATTTGCACCTACTGCTCAATATAAACCTTGGCCAAATCAGGAATCCCTAGAGGACCGAGCTCATAACCTTTGACATAAGGTTTAACTA
>DAOUZA010000058.1 GCA_030665785.1 Dehalococcoidia bacterium | reverse complement strand
TTAAGCCACCAGTAACGTTGACTATAATATCCTGGTTGAAAAGCTTTAATCCGGCACGCTTAGTAAGCACAGCAATTATCAACAGTAGCCGATTAAAATCAACGCCGTTAGCGATGCGCCTTGGTGGAGTAAAACTATTATGAGTAGTCAAAGCCTGAATCTCCACCAACAAAGGGCGATTCCCTTCAAGAGTGGGCACCACCACTGAGCCCATAGTTCCATCCCTGTATGCGGATAAGAAAACTTGAGAGGGATTACCTACTTCTATTAGCCCCCTATCGCTCATCTCAAATATTCCCACCTCGTGAGTGGAACCGAACCGGTTCTTTACGCTGCGTAGCACCCGGTAACTACTAAATGGTTCGCCTTCAAAGTAAAGCACCACGTCGACGATATGTTCCAGCGTTCCTGGACCTGCGATGGCCCCTTCTTTGGTCACATGCCCAGTGATTAACAGGGGCACATCGTTCTGTTTCGCCCACCTCTCCAACCTCCAAGTGCACTCCCGCACCTGGGAAATACTGCCCGGCATCCCAGCTACATCCTCCAAATACATAGTCTGAATGGAATCGATAATCGCCAATTCAGGAGAAAGCTCTTCCAAGCATTCTAATACGGCAGCTAAATCGGGCTCAGAGAGAAAGTATATCCCTTTGCCCCCTATACCGAGGCGCTCACTTCTAAGTTTAACCTGATTAATAGATTCTTCACCGGAGACATAGGCGACAACTTTATTATTCTCAGCCATCATTGCCGAAATCTGGAGTAAAAGAGTAGACTTGCCTATTCCCGGTTCGCCACCAACAAGCACCAGAGAGCCTGGAACTAAACCACCTCCCAGAACTCGATTTACTTCAGCAAAACCAAGTTGAAAGCGAGGAAAGTCACCTTTCTCTACTTGGGAAAGTTCCTGGGGTCTATTTCCTCTAGAGTAAAGCTGACTAGGAGTGCGGGATAAAGTGACCCTAGTTTCTATGAAGCTATTCCATGCCTGGCAATCAGGACAACGTCCTAACCACTTAAGACTTTCCTTGCCACACTGCTGACAAATGAAAACATTTTTGAATTTGGATTTGCCCCGCTCGTTAGATTTCAAGTTACCTCGTTGGTACGCTGTGACTAGTATATATCCTTTATCGCCTCAGAAAGTCCGAGCTGCTGCAGTTTTTTCTTTGTTGGCTTGCCTGTCGCTACATTCCATCTCCGCTCTTTGTAATGCCCGCGCATCAGAGTCTCCATATCTGGTTCCTTACCCTGCGATGTTCCCTCAGAGAGCGGTGCAGTTGCTATCTTGGGGAGTTTATCATCTTTCCTGGTGATACCAAGCTTGATATTAATTACACGTTTTAGATTGAAACTTCGCTCTCCCGTCATTATGATAGAAGCGGCGTTGAAGCCCCACCCTGTAACTGCGTTTAATAATCCTGCTATATGTCCCGGCGATATTATGGGTGAATAAGTACACAAGGGAAGCGAGTTGAAGAGATCCCTCAAATTCTGGTATCTGGCAACCATAGCGCCTTTGTTCTCAGATGATTCGAATCTATTTCCAGGTATAACGCTGGCATCAAGGACCCCCCGCCCCATATCGACCATATAGTAATCTCCTCTCGCGTGACATGCGCCGCGAGGTGAGGTAGCATAATCCACTGCATCTCCGAAAAATGCTCTGGGGTCATGCATTGGGATTTCTAATCCTTTTACATGTGCTGCCTCATCTTGGGAGACACCAAATTTCTCCGCCATCCTTTTAACTCCCTCAGCTAAGATGTCTCCCATCCCTTCTCTTTTGGCGATTTTTTCCACAAGGCTGACAATAGCTTTGCTATCTCCCCACTTCATTTCCATTCCGATTTTGTCTTTCGTGAGTACACCTTTCTCATACAAGTACATCCCGAATGCTATTGAGACTCCTGTCGATATTGTATCAATTCCATAGTCGTTGCATAGATGATGTGCGTGAATGATTGAATCAAGGTCAAAATTCATGCAGCATGGGCCGAGTGCAGCGACCGTCTCATATTCAGGACCGTGTACTTGGTCTATTCCGTGGTGACCGTATTGTATTAATTTCCCACAGCCTATGGGGCAGCCATAGCAGGCAATTGATTTTGCATAATAATTCTGCCTTAATGCCTTTCCGTCTATCTCCTCGACAGGAAAGACAGATTTGGAAAAATACTTTGCCGGGGCATCTGACATATACATCAATAGGTCGAGCCACGCCGCTGTCCCAAACTCCTTGAGCATCTCTAGGGTGGATAAGGCAACCAGTTCCGTTATCGGCACAACCAAAGCCGCTTTTATATTGTCCTTAAGTTTCCTTGAATTTGCCACATGTGGTCTTTTATCTCCATGTACTACAATTGCCTTCAGCTTTTTAGCACCCATGACAGCCCCTAGTCCGCATCTTGCCGCTGCCCTTCCATCGTCATTCATTATACTTGCGTATCTAACGAGGTTTTCGCCGCCTTGCCCAATAGCAGATATCCTTGCCCTCTCCCCCCCCATTTCTTTCGTCAAGATATCTTTTGTTTCATAAAATCCCTTTCCCCACAAATGGGAAGCATCTTTTATTTCTACAGTCCCGTCGTGTATCAAGACGTAAACAGGTTTATCAGAGCGTCCTAATACCATGACACCATCGTACCCCGTGGATTTCAGTGAAACTCCGAAGAAGCCCCCGGCGCTCGATTCTCCCCATACACCGGTAAGTGGCGATTTGGCGCAAATGATATGTCGACCTGTGGATGGGATTGCTGTCCCCGTGAACGGTCCTGTCATGAAAATGAGGGGATTCTGTGGGCCCAATGGGTCGAGGTCTTTTTTCATCAGCGGATATAGCAGCCTTGCCGCAAGCCCAGCTCCACCTACAAAGTTCCTCAAATCCTCTTCTCTTAGCTCTATATCCTTTGTCTGTCGAGTGCTCAAATCAACCTGCAAGATTTTTCCATGATAGCCATACATTTCAATCCTGCCCTTCAAAAGTTAATATCTTTCCCTTCATAGGCATAATCGAGCATTTTCTTAATGTCAATGATGGAGGTAGGTCTTGGGCTTGCCGCTGTACATGGGTCTTCCGAGGCATAATTGGCGACAGCGGCAAGGTCTTTCTCCCATCTCTCCTTGGTGATTCCGTGCTCCTTCAAGGCGTAGGGTATTTCAAAGCTCAAAAGAAATTGCTTGAACCTGTCAACGAGTTTTTCAAGGCATTGCACTTTATCTCTTGTCTCAATTCCGATTTCCCTGGCTAATTGTATGTATTTATCACTTGCTTTGGAATAGTACTGTATTGAGTAAGGTATGAAAATGCTTACTGCTACTCCATGGTGTATACCAAATACCTTTCCTACTGCATGTCCCAAGCTATGCGTCAGTGCCGCTTGACTATTTCCAAATGCCAGTCCAGCTATGGTTGCTGCCAGTTGCATGCGGTATCTTGCCTCCCTATCATTTGGGCTTCTGTAGGCACGAGGCAAGAACTTGAATATTAATTCTATAGATTTTATGGCTAGGGCATCGCAGATATCAGTATCATAAGAGGTCAAGTAAGCATCAACTGAATGTGCTAAAGCATCAAGGCCTGTACCTGCAGTTAGCTTGGGTGACATTCCAATGGTGAATTCTGGAACTAGAACTGCGAAGTCGGGGACTATTTCCGCTGAGGAAACTTCGATCTTCATGGGGGGGGTGACGGAATCATCGGTCAACACTGAAACCCAGGTGACTTCTGAACCGGTGCCACTCGTTGTGGGATACGCCGCCAGTAGTGCCTTTTTCCTTAATCCCAGAGGAATCAAAGGGGTTACCGCCTTCAGGTCATAACCTGGTAACTCGTAGAGTATCCATGCGGCTTTAGCCAGGTCAATTGTGGAGCCGCCGCCTACCGCAACGATAAGGTCAGGATCGAATTTTGTCATCGCATCGGCACACTTCTTAACTAGACTTATCGGGGGTTCTGGAGCAGCCTCGTTCCAAACCATTGTCTGAAAGCCAGCTTCTTGCAAATCCTCAACTACACTTTTGGCGTGTCTTTCTACCACAGTGTCGGTCAAAATGAATGCCTTTTTCCTTTCACGCATGAAGGTGACAAGCATTGATAATGCCATTGCTCCTGCTCTCCCGGTAAAAATCGCCCTCGGTGAAAAAAAGTGTCCATAGATTTCTTTGAAAGCTTCACCCCCCAATGCGGACAGTGCTGTCCGCATTGCTGGTTCTACATACCACATTTTAGCAACCATTTTTCTCGTCCTTTTGATGTTTTAATTACCCACTCCTTTGCGTTGCTCAAGACAAGTTACCTAATATTCAATAGCAGCTATTAGTTGGCTGTTTTGACCACTTGATTGAGCGAACTCCCCACCTGCGTGATAAACACTTTCACAGGGGCTAATATTTGGTTTTCCAGCATCAGCGCTTCTATAATGCAAACTATGTCGCCTTCGTTCACCGAATCACTCACAGTAGCTGCAACACCTAATATTTCCTTGGTATTGGTGCTGCGATTATCCCTTTCGGCACTGTTATAAGCCTTCCTTAATCAGCGCTCGTATCAGGATTCCGTCATCTTTACCACCTAAAAGCCAGAAATGAGGAGAGGAGGAATCCTCCAGGTTAGATAGCTCGGCATCACTCGGCTGAATCAGCGACTTCCAAAGTTATCCCCCTTTTTAAAAAGAGTAGCAACTTGACTAGGCATTAACTCAACGATTTGAGGAATATACTTCTTAGTTGGAGGAACAAAACACACATTCCGAATGCGGTCGGCCCCACTCTCCCCCACAAAAATGATGTTACATGAGACTCAGTAGCAAAAACTTCCTTGACAGCTTCACCCCCCATCATGCTTAGTTACAGCTGTACTATGAACCCATATACCACGTCTTTGTATCCGTTTCACCCTTCTCAATACTCGATAACGGCTAGCTTTTCCCCAGTCTTAACTATCTGCCCTGGTGAAACTGCCACCTCTATAACTGAGGCTTTCACTGGAGATAATATAGGATTTTCCATCTTCATAGCTTCTATGGTGCAAATCACGCCACCCTCCTCAACTGTATTCCCTACGGTTACCTCAACACGTATTATTTTCCCCGGTAGTGGCGCCTCGATTATTTCTTGAGCCATATTTATACAGCATCCTTAACCAAGGGTCTCATTACAATTTTCTCCTCGACACAATCCACAATCACCGTGTCTCCAGGCAGGAATTCACCGCGTAGCAAAGCCTCGGAGAGTGGATCCTCAACCAAATTCTGGATAGTGCGACGCAAGGGGCGGGCTCCAAAATCAGGGTCATAACCTTTCTTGCCTATAAAATCCCTGGCTCCATCAGTTACTTCCAAAGTGACATTCTTCTCTTTGAGGGAAGCGACAACCTGGTTAAGCATCAGGTCAACAATCTGGCGGATATGCTCTTTATTTAAAGCGTGGAACACAACCGTGGCATCAATGCGGTTAAGGAACTCGGGCCGGAAAATTTTCTTCATCTCCCCAACTACTTTCTCCTTCATTTTCTCGTACTCCACCTGCTGTTTTCCCTCGCCATCGACATGGGCAGCAAAACCGAGGCTCATATCACGCTTAATAAGCTCGGCACCGGCATTGCTGGTCATGACTATGATGCTATTACGAAAATCAACCCT
>DAOUZA010000055.1 GCA_030665785.1 Dehalococcoidia bacterium | reverse complement strand
ATGTGAAGGAAAGGCAATGTGAAGACATAGAAGCCAATCTCTTTATTGAAAACAGGGTCGGTGATACCAAAAGGCTGTCCGTTGAAGAACTGGAGCACGATTTGCCAGTTACCCTGGGCCGCCAAGCCAAACATTATGCTGAGCAGTACCGTTCCCAGGATAACGCCCCACTTGTATATCCGCTGTGGCTGACGCGCTATAGTCCAGGGCCAAAAATGTGTGCCACTACTAGGTGCCAGGCGTGTCGCCAGCACCAGGTTCCCAAAAAATAAGATACCAAAGAGGATGGCCGCAGAAAAGAAGAGCAGCACCTTAGCTTTCAGAATAGTGGCGAAGACGCTGCCGTAACCCAGGCTGCTAAACCATAGCCACTCGGTATACAACCCCTTTGATATTGCCAGGACAATGAGTAGAATTATGGCCGCAGCCACGATTATGATTGCCCTGGTGGTGCGTCTGCCCCAGGCAAGCTTCACAGGCTCCCCATCTCTACTTTCAGGAAACCAGCGCTGCCAATCCTTCTCAAATGAATGCAATCTACTTACCTCACCCTTTCTAAATCATGCTTGGGGGTTACCCTATCTGACTTCCATCTCATCCAAATTTCCGAATGAACCTTGAGCCAGCCCAAGTGACACAATAACATACCCATCCATATCGGGCAATGCCGTGCTCGGTGAAAAGTATCCCGGGTAGTAATGCAGACCTATGCGGCTATCTGGAGGACACTTCATCGCTTTGTTAATCCTGCCACCCATGAAAGGGTTAAATCCCTTTTTTCAAAAGCTATAATTTATTCTTCCAACTACTGGAGGATGACAGTGATATACTGGATTGAGGAGTGGGATACCACCGTTGCCTTTATCTATGGTCCCGTAGCTCGCGGCAAAGAGTATCGTGATAGTGATGTAGATGTGTTGGTGGTAGGCGATGCGACATTAAGAGGTAAGCTCTCTACGCCATTATATACGAGAGGGGCTACCACCCAAGCGAGTACAGAATTAAGCCCAACCCAAGGCCGATAGCCAGGTTGGAAAGCTTGATAAGCACGCTATCTTTCACCGTGTAGGAAAGGAGCGGGAGCATACCATGGCCATCCTGAACGATTGAGCTGGTCAGCAGCACAGAGAAGGGAATAAGTCCATCAGCAAACATCACTACAAATACCAGGTGTGGGCCGGATTCAGGAATGATGGCAACCACACTGGCGATGGTTAGCACCCAGACCATATGTGCTTGTACGAAGGATTCCATATCCCAATACTTGAAGCCCAAATTTACAATCAACAAGGCACCAAATGTCCACAGAAAGACTCGCCATAGGTGCGTTTTGGCAATATGCTCCCAGATATGTTCCCTGAGGTAGTGGTCTGGGGCTGTTGTAGCGATGAATATCGCTATTGACAACAGGGTTACAAGGATGATCCTTTGCCAGTTCCATAGGGACGGGCCGAGGATACCTATGAGAATTGCGATAGTGAAAAGAATCAGAGGGATAAGAACTAGAAGGCGTGGTAGTGAAATGGATTTTAGCTGGGGCAATATCTCCTGTCGATTGAAGCAACGACAGTCCTCCACCTCTTCGTTGTGAACCTGCTGCAGTTGGCACGCCTCGCATGGCTTGATCTTTAACCCCCCGGCCACCTTATCTACCAGCCACCCGGAACCTATGCCTAAGAAGAACAGCACTCCGAACAGTATCAATGCTTTATGTGGAAACATGGCTAGCATAACGAAAGCCTCATCGCCACTGGTGGCAATCATCCCGGCAGCAATAGCGCCGAAAGAGAGTAGACCATGAACGTAAAAGGAAACATTAAGGAAGGCGCCGAGACATCCCGGTGTTACCCCAAGAAATGATGCTAGGAAAATACTGTCGCCATCGACCACCTCGAACAGCGACAGAAAGGCGTCCTCTGGTCATGACGTTGATGTAGTCCACAAGCACCATCATAACGAAGACAAATAGCGTAATTATCAGGGCTTGTTTTAGAACTCCGGTTGCTACCGTCATCTATCCAGGCATCTGCCGGTTCAGTGCTGGGATTTAGTATTGGGAGCACCCGGGCACTGTATTTTGTAACCATGCTGCAGCCAACCTATAATATACAATAGCATACACGGGATTAAACGGTATAATGGATATAGTCGTCCAATCCAGCAAAGGAGGTAGCCCGTGAAGATAGCAATATCATCCGATGGTCCGAATTTGAATGCTACGGTAGGGGATAAGTTCGGCACTTCTCAATATTTACTTATCGTTGATCTGGAGAGCGGGGAATTTGAAGCTGTGCCAAACCCCGGTGCGTCAGGTCAACGGGGCGCTGGCATGCAGGCTGTAGTGCTTGCCATTAGCAAAGATATCAAAACAGTTCTGACCGGTTACTGTAGCCCTACTGCCTATAATCAGCTTAAGGCCAATGGGATAGAAGTCCTGACTGGCCTGAGTGGTGCAGTAGAGGAAGTGGTGGAGAAATACAAGAAGGGCGAACTGAAAGCGGGAATGCGGGCTGGCACTGAACCCAAGTCAAGAAGGATTAAGGTTGACAAGAGTGCCCTAGTTCAGGCAACTAGAAGTTCTGCCAGACAATTTACTATTCTGCTACCCACGCTGCTGGGAGTCGTGCTGCTCATAGGCTTGTTCAACGCCTTCGTTTCGAAAGACTTCCTGGTATCCATCTTCTCCGGCAATGTGGCACTGGACACCCTATGGGGAGCGTGCTTTGGGAGCATCCTCGCCGGAAATCCTATTAATAGCTATGTCATCGGTGGAGAGTTACTAAAATATGACATCAGCCTGTTTGCTGTTACCGCTTTCATCCTTACATGGGTAACCGTGGGTCTGGTGCAGCTGCCTGCTGAGATAGCAGCCCTGGGCAGAAGATTTGCCCTTCTGAGAAACGGCCTCTCCTTTATTCTGTCTATTCCGATTGCCATTATTACAGTGCTAATTCTGAATCTTATCGGGAGTTGAGTTCCTTGAACGCAGATAGTTCCAAATCTAATAATATAAGGCCTGCAACACGCATGATTCTTTTCCCAGCCGCAATGGTGGTAATTTACGGTGTTCTCTTTGTTATGATGCCAGATAAGACCTCTTTGGCTCTTAAGAGTAGTAGTAATATTTTTCTCAATATGCTCATGCCCTTGGGCTTGGTCTTCGTACTCATGATACTTCTAAATCTCTTGCTAAAGCCAACGCAGATTGTAAGATTGCTTGGTAAAGGGGCTGGTATTAAGGGCATCCTATTGCCAGCGGCAGCAGGAATCGTCTCGATGGGACCCATCTATGTCTGGTATCCCTTGCTCAGGGACCTGAGGGAAAAGGGAGCAGGAAATTCCCCGATTGGGATATTTTTATACAATAGGGCTGTCAAGCCGTTTCTATTGCCTGTCATGATCGCCTACTTCGGATGGGAATATGTGGGAATACTGACGGCGCTCACAGTTCTGGGCTCAATCGCCATTGGATATTCCCTCAGCAAACTCATGGAGTGAGACACTAGCCTATGAGCTTGATACTATCACGCTTTTTAGGAAGTCTGGCTGCCAATTAAGCTACTGGAGGATGACAGTGATATACTGGATTGAGGAGTGAGATTTGGTTATTATACATTATGCCGGGAATCTGACACTGGCGGATAAAGCTCGGCGTTTCGCGGGAGCGGTGGAGATATTCCTCGAGTCACCACAGCGATATTTGAGTTGGTAAAGAGAGGCGAGGCTGAAAAATGGATAACGTAACTGAGGTCAAAGAGTGGTATAAAGAAACGCTGGCGCACAGGGTGATTGACTCGCTGGAGAAGAATAACATGACAGGCTTCTATGTGAAAACGGGGGAAGAAGCAAGGGAGAGGGTGCTCAGGCTGATTCCTGCAGGAAGCAAAGTAGGTTATGGAGGCTCGCTATCTTTAGACCAGATTGGTGTCAAAGATGTGCTGCGTGCTGGAAATTACCATTTTATTGACCGTCATAAACCGCAGCTCACTCCAGAGGAAAAGGATGACCTGCGGAAAGAAAGCCTGTTAGCTGATGTTTTTCTAATGAGTACCAATGCTGTCACCATGGATGGCAAACTGGTTAATATCGATGGTATTGGCAATCGGGTGGCAGCGTTAATTTTTGGTCCTTCTAAAGTAATCGTTATCGCCGGTATAAATAAAATTGTTCCCGATACGGAAGCAGCGAGGCAGCGAATCAGGAATTATGTGGCGCCTATTCACGCAAGACGGCTGGGGCTTCCTCTCCCCTGCGCTGAGACGGGTAAATGCCTTGATTGCCGCAGCCCGCTGAGATTCTGTAATGCCGTTGTTACTATCGAGCACCAGTACCAGAAGGATAGAATAACGGTGATAATCGTTGGAGAAGACTTAGGGTTATAAAGGTAAAGAATGCTCAGAAAAACTAAGGTAATCTGCACAATCGGTCCGGCGAGCAGGTCGAGCAGAATGATACAAAGGCTGGTCCGGGCTGGCATGAATGTGGCCCGCATCAATGCCTCGTATGGCACTGAAAAAGAGCATAGTGAGGTCATCAGAACTATCCGCACCGTTTCGGCTAGACTGGATGTGCCGGTGGCTATTCTACTGGACCTGCCGGGCATAAAGCTGAGGACAGGTCCACTACGGGAAAAAGAGGTGTATCTGAAGGAGGGCGACCAGTTTTCTCTTACCGGTGAGAAGGTCTCAGGCGATGAACAGAAAATATCGGTAAGTTTACCGGAAATTCTCAATGATATTAAGGTCGGTAACACCATCTTTCTAAGTGAAGGAGCTATCCAGGTAAAGGTGATATCTACCACAGATAGTGAAGTGAGATGTAAAGTAGTTGTTGGCGGAGTGCTCACCGCGAATAGGGGCATAAATATACCGGGAGTTAAGCTGAATGTACCTTCTATTACCAGCCGGGACCTGAAGTTCCTCGCCTTTGGATTAGAGCGAGGCGTGGATTTCGTCGGCATTTCCTTTGTTCGTTCCGCAGCCGATATACTCAGAGCAAGGCAGTTCCTATATGAAAAAGGTGCCAGTATTCCGCTTATCGCCAAAATTGAGAAACATGAAGCCGTGAATGACATCGATAGGATTATCGCTGAAGCCGACGGCATAATGGTAGCCCGTGGTGACCTCGGGGTAGAGATACCTTTGAAAAAAGTGCCGATAGTACAGAAGAAGATCATACGGAAATGCAATCAGGTTGGTAAGCCTGTGATTGTAGCCACCCAGATGCTGGAATCTATGGTAGGTATGGTGCGACCTACTCGGGCTGAGGTGAGTGATGTCGCTAACGCTATCTTTGACGGCGTAGACGCAGTCATGCTGTCAGATGAAACAGCCGCCGGCAGATATCCTGTAGAAACTGCCAGGATGATGGCAAATATTGCTGTTGAAACTGAGAAAACACTGCCGTATGAACGTATGTTACTGGAGAAGAGCGAGCAGGTTGTACCGCAAACGGACGATGCTATAAGTTGTGGAGCATGTCATATAGCCCAGCAGATCGGGGCAGCATGTATCGTAGCTTACACAAGTTCGGGAAGCACGGCACTGCGGGTATCTAAATATCGCCCCAAAGCGCCCATCCTGGCCATTACCCACAATCCTGATGTGGCGAGGAAGCTTGCCCTTAGCTGGGGTATAGAGCCCTATGTTGTCTCCAGGCCTGCGAATGTGGATGCTATGTTTCAAAGAGCGGCACAATTAGCGCTCGAAACCGGGATTGCCAGAAAGGGTGAGCTTGTGGTTATCACCGCTGGCATTCCAACGGGGATACCGGGTAGCACTAACCTTGTCAAGGTTCATCGGGTTGAGTAAAGGGTTGAATCCCTTTTTCCAAAAGCTATGCTCTGTTCTTACAAGTGCTAAAAAAAGGCAAATACCGGAATTTCACCTCAGCGCTTGAAGGTGACTAGAAAACTGCACAGTTCGTCATATTGTTACTACAAAGGGAGGCATCACACTGTAAAAAGTAACCTCTTGTACAGGAGGACCTGCACTCATTTTACAAAGACGCTTCCTTTAATGTATAATATGTGGTTAGTTATAGTTTAGGTTATTGCAAGCTTTTTTAGATCACTTACTTCAGACTATTTGAGTATTGGGTGACCGAACTCTAGCTGGAATTTAAAAGAAAGGAGGTCATCCAATGAGTTTTCAGGACAAATCTCTCCAGTGTGCCGATTGTGGGGCTACCTTCACTTTCAGCGTTGAGGAACAAG
>DAOUZA010000041.1 GCA_030665785.1 Dehalococcoidia bacterium | reverse complement strand
ACCATAGATATTATATTTGCCTTAAGGTCGGCGCCACTGAGGATTTTTCTCCTTTCGGCGTAAATCACCTCGCGGTGCTTGTTGATGACATCGTCATATTCCACAAGGTGTTTACGAATATTGAAATGATAGCCTTCGGTCTGGACCTGGGAATTGGTCACAGCCTTAGTGGCAAAGGGATGTTCAATGGGGGTATTTTCATCCATACCCGCCCACTGCATAATTCCCTTAACACGTTCACCGCCAAAGCGGCGAAGAATTTCATCTTCTAAGGAAGCATAAAAACGAGAGCTGCCCGGGTCTCCCTGCCTTCCTGCCCTTCCCCGGAGCTGATTATCAATGCGTCTGGCTTCGTGGTGTTCAGTACCTACAATGTGAAGTCCGTCAAGCTCAACCACCTTATTATGCTCTTCCTGCCATTCTGCTTCACCACGCCCCTCAGGATTGCCACCAAGTATAATATCCACACCCCGCCCAGCCATGTTTGTGGCCACAGTTACCGCTCCGAGACTTCCGGCTTGAGCGATTATGGCTGCCTCCTTTTCGTGATTCTTGGCATTTAACACTTGATGGGGGATGCCATTTCTCCTCAGGAGGTCAGATAAATCCTCTGATTTCTCAATAGAGGTCGTGCCGATAAGGACAGGCCTTCTCTGGTCATTTAATTGCTTGATTTCCCCGGCTACGGCGGCAAACTTAGTTTTTTCGTCTTTGTAAATCTGGTCAGGGTATTCAGTGCGAATCAAGGGCTTGTTTGTGGGTATGATTACCACTTCCAGCTTATAAATCTTGTGGAACTCCTCGGCTTCCGTGGCAGCGGTACCGGTCATGCCCGCCAGTTTTTGATACAGGCGGAAATAGTTCTGGAAGGTGATGGTGGCTAAAGTAATGCTTTCCCGCTGTATCTTTACTCCCTCTTTAGCCTCGATAGCCTGATGCAAACCCTCGGAATATCTTCTACCAAACATCAATCTGCCGGTGAACTCATCAACGATAATAACCTGTCCATCCTTGACCATGTAGTCTTTATCTCTTCTGAACAAAGCATGAGCTTTAAGGGCATTTTCTAAATAGCGGGTGAGGAAATAGTTAGAGGGGTCATAAAAGTTGGGAGCTTTAAGCAATCCCGCATTTCTAAGCATCTTCTCCATTCTGGTGGTGCCATTTTCGGTGAGGGAGCATGCTCGTGTTCTTTCGTCAATGGTGTAGTCATCGTCCTTCTTGAGACGGGAAACCAGTTGGGCGAAGGTGTAATACTTTTTGGTGGCTTCTTCAGCAGGTCCACTTATAATCAGGGGAGTGCGGGCTTCGTCGATAAGGATGCTGTCAACCTCGTCCACGATGGCATAGTTGAGCTCCCGCTGGACACATTGGGATAAGTCCAGAACCATATTGTCTCTGAGGTAATCAAAGCCGAACTCATTGTTGGTGCCGTAGGTTATGTCTGCCTCGTAAGCCTCACGGCGGGTAATGGGACGGAGATATTTCCATTTTGGGTCTTCAGAATCAAAATCAGGGTCATAGAGGAAAGAAGGTGAAGGTTGGTCTGGAGATTGCATAGCGTTAATGCAGGCCACGCTTACTCCAAGGGCATGGTAGATAGGACCCATCCAGTTACAATCTCGCTTGGCTAAATAATCATTAACGGTTACTAAATGACATCCTTTTGCGGTAAGGGCATTGAGATAAAGAGGCAATGTAGCCACCAGCGTTTTCCCCTCTCCAGTTGCCATTTCAGCTATTTTGCCCTGGTGGAGGACAACGCCGCCCATTAGTTGAACATCGAAATGCCTTTGCTTTATTGTTCGTTTGGCAGCCTCTCTCACTGCGGCGTAAGCTTCAGGTAAGAGCTTATCCAGCTCCTCGCCATCCTTTAGCCTGGCTTTAAACTCATCCGTCCTGGCCTGAAGTTCAGCATCGGTGAGCTTTTCAAAGTTGGGCTCGAATGAATTTGTCCGGTCAACCAAGTGCTGAAGGCGCTTCAGCTCTTTTTCATTAGAATCGATTAATTTACCAAGCCAGCCTAACATTGTCTGTAAATCCTAAAATCTAATTTCTAAGCTCTAAACAAATTCAAAATCTCAAGCTTTGAGTTTCGATATTGTTTGACATTTCGTGCTCAGGATTTCGTATTTCTTCTTTGACTCTCAGCAAACTTTTTACTCAAACATCGCACCCACAGATGAGCCAGTGTGAATGCGGTGGATAGCCTCGCCAAGGAGTGGAGCTATAGGCAAGACGGTAATTTTGTCTAATTTTCTATTTCCGGTAACCGGTATGGTGTTGGTAACTACAACCTCTTTTACCGGGCTGGAGGCAATTTTCTGGATAGCTGAACCGGAGAAAACAGGATGAGTACAACAGGCGTAAACTTCAGTAGCGCCATTTTCTAAAAGAGTGTTTACGGTATTAATTAAGGAGCCCGCGGTATCAATTTCATCATCGACGGTTAACGCACGCATCCCTTGAACCTCTCCGATAACGTTAAGAGTTTCTATGGCATCGGTATTTCCCAAGCGTCTTTTTTCCATGATAGCCAGCGGAGCATTAAGCTTGGCAGCAAAGTCTCGAGCTCGCTTAGAAATGCCAATATCAGTGGCTACCACTACCAGATTGGCGATATTTTTCTTCTGGAAATATTGACAGAGAATGGATAAAGCGGTTAGCTCATCTACGGGCATGGTGAAAAATCCCTGGATTTGAGGGGCATGCAAATCGATGGTGAGCAACCTGTTGGCTCCTGCGGTAGCAATCAAGTCAGCGATTAAACGGGCGGTGATGGGCACTCTTGGCTGGTCTTTCTTATCGGTGCGTCCATAGCCATAATAGGGCACGACGGCGGTAATCCGCCCCGCCGATGCTCTCCGAAAGGCATCGAGCATGATTAACAGCTCAACCAGGCTTTTATTGACCGGCGAGCAAATAGGCTGGACGATAAATACATCTCGCTCGCGCACATTCTCAAGGATTCGGACAAATATGTTCTCGTTGGAAAATTCGGAAACATCGACTTTGCCTAAAGGGATTTGCAGATAATCGCAAATATATTGTGCTAAAGAGGGATGGGCATTGCCACTAAATACCTTTAATTCATCCATTGCTACTTTATCCCTGCATTGCCGGGGTGGGAAAATGCTGACACATTTCCACAACTTCCTGGCGGGTTTTGGTTATGGTATGTTCATCGTCAGGATGAGAGAGGACATCTGAGATCCAGAAGGCGATATGTTTCATCTCTTCGGGACCAAAGCCTCTGGTGGTCACCGCCGGTGAGCCTACTCTAATGCCACTGGCAATTCGAGGTGGCTTGGTGTCAAAGGGAATGGCATTTCGGTTTACCAGAATGTGGGCCGATTCCAACGCACTTTCAGCATCCCTTCCCGTTATTCCCCTGGAGGTAAGGTCTATGAGGGCAAGATGGTTATCGGTGCCTCCAGAAACGATACGGAATCCATACCTGTTTAGCTCAGAAGCTAATATTTTAGCGTTTGCGAGAACTGATTGTTGATAAGTGATGAACTCGGGTTGCATGGCTTCGAAAAAGCAAACTGCCTTTGCCGCGATAGCATGCATTAAAGGGCCTCCTTGAGTTCCGGGGAAAACAGCGGCGTCGATAACTGAGGCTAGCTCCTGGGTGCACAAAATAAAACCACTGCGAGGACCACGCAGTGTCTTTTGAGTAGTGGAGGTGACCACTTGAGCATGGGGAAAAGGCGCAGGGTGGAGGTGGGCGGCAATTATGCCGGCTATGTGGGCCATATCAACCAATAATTTGGCGTCCACCTTGTCAGCGATATGGCGAAAGCGCTCAAAATCAATGATTCGGGGGTAAGCACTAGCTCCAGCGATAATTAATTTAGGCTTATGTTCCAGGGCAAGTTTTTCTACTTCATCGTAATCAAGCATCTCAGTGTCGCGTTTCACACCATAAGAGATAAAGCTATATAATTTTCCGGAGAAACTGACCTTTGCCCCATGGGAAAGGTGCCCACCCTGGTCGAGTCTCATGCCCATCACAGTATCACCGGGCTGAAGTAAAGCTGCGTAAGCCGCCATGTTAGCTTGAACGCCGCTGTGAGGCTGCACATTGGCGTGCTCGGCATTGAATAGCTTTTTCGCTCTTTCAATGGCTAAGGTCTCCACGGCATCTACATAAGTACAGCCACCGTAATAACGGCGTCCCGGGTAGCCTTCAGCGTATTTATCGGTCATCAAGCAGCCCTGAGTTTCGAGCACAGCACGGTCAGCGTAATTTTCGGAAGCAATGAGATTTATGTGACTTGCCTGTCTCTTTTTCTCTTGCTCCAGAATCTGAGCTACCTCAGCATCATGCGGGGCGATATGGGAAGTTGTTTTGAGTTTCATGTTTGGTGTTATCATACTATCTCCCTTTGCCTTAGTCAATTTGGGTTGAACCTATTTGACAGTTAAGGCTAGAAGTGATACATTCAAATAAATTAGCAATCCTGTCAAAGAAGTGCTAAATGAGTTCGATAGAAGAAAGAAGAGAAACTACTTTAAAGATAATAGTTGGTGAGTATATTTCCAGAGCAGCGCCTGTTGCCTCGAGGACCATTGCCGAGGATTACGCTTTGCGGGTAAGTCCAGCCACCATTCGCAATGATGTAGCTTATTTGGAAAGCGAAGGATACATTACTCATCCTCACCATTCTGCGGGCAGTGTTCCTACTGATAAAGCTTATCGCTGCTATGTAAGTTTGCTGGGGAATGTGCTTGACCTTCCCGAGGATGAACAATACTTTTTTTATCAGCTATTGCGGGAGGCGAGGGACAGGATTGAGCAGCAGCTAAGGCTAGCGGTGTTTTTCCTGGCCAGATTTGCTCACAATCTGGCAATAGTGACATCGCCAAGGGCGCCGGAAAGCCGGTTTAAACATCTTGATTTAGTGAATTTGCAGGATTTCGTAGCTTTGCTAATCTTAGTTTTATATGGAGTGGGAATCAGGCAGCGAATTTTATCTTTTGATGAAGCAGTTTCTCAGGATGAATTGACTGCCTTGTCCAACAAGTTTAATGCTATTTATGTGGGGATGACAGGCAATGGAATTTTAGCCAGTGAGCCAAAGCTTTCCCCTGAGGAAAGGATAGTAACTCAGGCGGTAGTGGATGTAATGGAAGCGGAAAATAGGCTGGAATATGGTAAGCCTTGTGTCGAAGGATTATGTCTGCTATTAAACCAGCCCGAATTCTACCAAAGCCCCAGGATAATCACTATATTAGAGCTGTTAGAGAAAGAGACTTGGCTGGCAAACGTGCTTGGACAGCGAGCTAGCATGGGAAAGGCAGAGGTAATTATTGGTGAAGAGAATAAGGAAGAGGAGCTACAGGATTTTAGCTTAGTGGTCAGCCAATACGGAGTTTCCGGTAAAGCAAGTGGTGTTGTTGGGGTGATTGGTCCCAAGCGGATGGATTATTCTCGAGCTATTTCCTCGGTGAATTCTGTTTCCACCTTATTGAGCGAATCAGTAGCTGAATACATCTAGAGGAGTTTCAACTTTGTCTGAAGAAGGATTAACTAATGATGAAATAGGTGAGGCTGATGTTGAGCAGGCAAGGGTAGAGGATATCGAGACTCTACAGCAAGCTTTAGCGGAGCAAAAAAAAGAAGCGGAGAAATATTTAACGAATTGGCAAAGAGCTCAAGCTGACCTTGCTAATTACAAAAAGCATGCTGGGCAGGAAAAGCAGGAGATTTTAAATTTTGGTAATAGCACGCTTATCCTGAGTTTATTGCCTGTTATAGATGATTTTGAAAGAGCTTTTAATTCGCTGCCCTCTGAGCTTGCCGAGGTGAATTGGATTGAGGGTATTAAAATCATATATAATAACCTTAAATCGGCGCTGGAAAAGGCGGGGGTAACTGAAATTGAGGCTAAAGGAGAGAGATTTGACCCCCATTTACATGAAGCAACGATGAGTCGGGTGGGGGAGGAAGGGGTGGTATTGGAGGAAATTCAGAAAGGTTATAGATTGAAAGATAGAGTGCTCCGCCCCAGTTTAGTAGTAGTAGGCAGGGGCAAAGAAGAAATAGAGGAGGAAAGCCATGGCGAAAGCAGTAGGGATTGACCTGGGGACCACACTTAGTGTGGTGGCGGTTATGGAGGGGGGAGAGCCCAAAATTATCCCCAGTGCTGAAGGTGGCAATCTAGTTCCTTCGGTAGTGGCAATAAGCAAAACAGGTGAACGTTTGGCAGGAGAAATAGCCAAGCGTCAGGCAGTAGTCAATCCTGATAACACTATTTTCAGTGTGAAGCGGCTTATCGGGCGTAAGTTTAACGATTCTTCAGTCCAGGAGGATATAAAGCGTTTACCATACAAAATCACTGAAGCATCTAATGGTGATTGCCGGGTAGTTATGGCGGGTAAGGAGTATAGTCCGCAGGAAATTTCAGCGATGATATTGCAAAAGATGAAAGCTGATGCTGAAGCTTATCTTGGGGGAAAGGTTACTGACGCCGTGATTACTGTGCCTGCTTACTTTAATGACAGTCAAAGGCAGGCGACTAAAGACGCTGGCACCATAGCTGGTTTTAACGTTCTCCGCATTATTAATGAACCCACAGCATCATCGCTAGCCTATGGAATGGATAAGAAGAAAGATGAAACCATCGCCGTTTATGACCTTGGTGGAGGCACATTTGATATTTCCGTCCTTGATATAGGCGAAGGCACTTTCCAGGTTAAGTCAACTAACGGCGATACTCACCTTGGGGGGGATGACATTGACCAGAGAATTATGGATTGGATATGTGATGAATTCAAGAAAGAGCAAGGCATTGACTTGAAGCAGGACAAGATGGCATTGCAGCGGTTAAAAGACGCTGCTGAGAAGGCTAAGAAAGAGCTATCCACAGTGGTTCAGACAGAGATAAATCTCCCATTTATCACCGCGGATGCTTCTGGTCCCAAGCATCTCACCATGACGCTTACCCGAGCCAAGCTGGAGCAACTATCGGCTGACTTAATAGAGAGAAGTCTTGGGCCTTGCCACCAAGCTTTAAGCGACGCCAAGCTTACTCCAGCTCAAATTAATAATGTAATCCTGGTTGGTGGTCAGACGAGGATGCCCAAGGTTCAGGATACCTTAAGGCAGTTTTTCAGTCGAGAACCGGTGAAGGGTGTCAACCCTGATGAGGCGGTGGCTTTGGGAGCTGCCATTCAAGCTGGAGTGCTCAAAGGTGAGGTAGGGGAGATTCTCCTCCTCGATGTTACCCCGCTTACTTTGGGTATAGAGACCCTAGGAGGAGTAGCTACGTCGCTTATCCCTCGCAATACAACCATTCCCACCTCTAAGAGCCAGATTTTTAGCACCGCTAGCGATAACCAACCAAGCGTGGAAATACACGTTCTTCAGGGAGAACGTCCTATGGCGGCTGGCAACCGAACTTTGGGGCGCTTTATGCTTGATGGCATCCTGCCAGCACCGCGAGGCGTACCTCAGGTTGAGGTGACTTTTGATATTGATGCCAATGGCATCCTCAATGTCAGCGCCCGTGACAAGGGCACAGGTAAAGAGCAGAAAATTACCATTACCGCCTCCAGCGGGCTCAGCAAGGAGGAAGTGGAGAAGATGAAGCGAGAGGCTGAAAGTTTTGCCGCTGAGGATGTCAAACGCAAAGAAGAAGTGGAGACACGCAATGCTGCTGATAGCCTGGCTTATACCGCGGAGAAAACGCTTCGTGATTATGGAGATAAGATACCTGCTGACGTGAAGCAGCAAATAGAAAGCAAAATAGCTGCTGTGAAGTCAGCACTTCAGGGTAAGGATGTAAGTTCTATTCGTAGTGCTATGCAAGAGCTGTCACAGGCTATGCAAAAAATCGGAGCCTCTGTTTATCAGCAACCAGGACAGCCTTCACCCGGTGGTGAGCAAGGTCCTACTGGTAGGAAACCCGGGGAAGAAGAGGGTACGGTAGAAGGCGAATTCAGGGAGGTGTAAAAGAATTTAATGCCAAAATTTGGTTTAGAAGAATTCGCACGAACTGCTGAGAGAATCAGAAAAAAAGCAATAGAGGAAAACAGGCTTATAAGTAATCCCTCCGATGGAGAACTAAGGCTGCTGTTAGAAAATGAGCCTGGCATTAGGAAAACTATATATGGAAATTTTGTTGCTGAGAGTGAACCTACTTCCAGAGCAGCAATGTCTACCAAGAATAGCCCTGATTACCCCTTCGGCGAAGAGGAGCGGGAGCTCTTGGTTCAGTGTGAAAAAGCTTTGGCCCAAGAAAGGTTGATTTCCATTGATAGAATTGTGGGCAATGAGAGTAGTGAAACAACGGTCAGGTTAATTGTTCCAGAAAGATTTGCCCATGTTGCCTATGGTGGGAAAAATCTTTTTATACCCCTAAAAAGAGAGGTTAAAGAGCCAACATATCAAATTTTATTTTTCGCTGACGAAGCTTTCGAAGCTAATAGATCAAAGCCACTTCCACAAAAAGACATCACCATAAGATTAGCTATGCTGGATGACGGGAGGGTTATTAAAATAGTCAGGAACAGCAACTACATAGGCGAATATAAAAAGGGGGTTTTCGCTGCTGAGGATTGGGTGGCTAAAACTAGAAGGGGTGGAATTTTCCTGCATGCAGGGTGTAGAGAGGATTATCTTCAATCGGCGCATGGGGATTACAGGACTATTAGATCGTTGCTTCTTGCTTTAACTGCAAATGGAAAAACAACTCTAACCTCTAAGATTTTGGCAAGGAAAGGGAATGAAAAGTCCTGGCTCATTCAAGACGACGGTGGAACTCTTATGCCAGATGGTTCCTTTCATGGTTTTGAAGCTGGAGGGGTATTTGTAAAAACAGAGGGGGTAAATCCAGGGAATCAAATCGAAATATTCTATGGCTTATTAAAACCAGGAATCCTATGTGAGAATGTTTATGTAACTGAAGATGGAGACTTTGACTTTTATAATTTTGAAAGAACATCCAACGGAAGAGCAGTTATACTGAGAAAAGATTTTATGCACGCCAGTCCTTATATTGATGTTGATAGGATAGATAACTTAATTCTTATTACCAGGGGACCGTTAATCCCTGCAATATCAAAATTGACTCTTGAGCAGGCGGTAGCCCTTATGGTTATAGGACAAGCAATGGAATCTTCGGCAGGCGACCCCACACGGGCTGGAAAGATTAAAAGTGAGTTCTTCTATGACCCCTTTGTGGCCGGTGACAGGGCAGAGCATGCAAATATATTTTATGAAATATTAAGGGGTCTTCCTCATATAGATTATTATTTGCTAAATACTGGCGGAATAGGCGTCAGAGGAATAGACACCGTAGAGTTAGATGAAGGGGTAACACGTTACAGAGATATAAGATTGGAGCACACCATGGCTATATTAGATTCCTTGTTAAGAGGAGGTCTCGAAGACTGGGTAGATTCATCTACAGGCTTTAAGGTGCCGAAGGCAGTAAGGCATGTGGATGATATTTATTTTCACCCTGAGAAGCTTTATTCCAAGATTGAATTCGAGGGGAAGCAAAAAGAACTTAACAAAATCAGATGTGAGGCCAT
>DAOUZA010000018.1 GCA_030665785.1 Dehalococcoidia bacterium | reverse complement strand
TGCTTCGCTTTGCTCGCAACTGAGATTGCCACGCCTTCGGCTCGCAATGACAGGGAGTGAAAGGCTCGCAATGACAGGGAGTGAAAGGCTCGCAATGACAGGGAGTGAAAGGCTCGCAATGACCAACGAGAGGCCAAGGTTCAGATAACATTTTAGGAGGTAGCATGGCAACTAGAGGACAAGATATTGTTTCGGTAATTAAGGAGCAAATCGAGCATTTTGGTGCTACCGTAACTGCAACGAATGTGGGCACGGTGGTGGAAGTCGGCGATGGCATCGCTCGAGTTCATGGTCTCAGCGCTGCGGAATACAATGAATTATTACAATTTCCTCACGATATTATGGGATTGGCTCTTAATTTAGAGGAGGACAATGTTGGCGCTGTTGTCCTCGGTGACTGCAGCTTGATCAAAGAAGGCGATGAAGTGAGGGCAACGGGGAGGGTGGTTGAGGTTCCTGTTGGTGATGCTCTTATTGGGAGAGTAATTGACCCATTGGGACGTCCCCGTGATGGTAAGGGGCCGCTCAACACCGATAAGACCCGCCCTGTGGAGAGGGTGGCGCCAAACGTGGTGCTCAGAAAGCCTGTGGATACGCCGGTGATGACCGGTATTAAGGCTATAGATAGCATGGTTCCCATCGGGAGGGGGCAGCGTGAACTTATCATTGGCGACCGTTTTACCGGTAAATCAGCCATTCCAATTGACACCATAATTGCTCAGAAGGGTGGTGACCTCATTTGCATTTATGTGGCAATCGGGCAAAAAACATCCAAAGTAGCTCAGGTGGTAGCTACTTTGGAGAAATACGGAGCTATGGAACATACTATCGTAGTAGCTGCTGATGCTTCTGCCCCGGCACCATTGCAATATCTTGCTCCTTATTCCGGTTGTGCTATAGGTGAGGAGTTTATGGAACAAGGAAAAGATGCCTTGATTGTCTATGATGACCTTTACAAGCATGCCTGGGCTTACCGGCAGATTTCTCTATTGTTGCGTCGCCCTCCAGGCCGGGAAGCTTACCCTGGTGATATTTTCTATCTTCATAGCCGGCTTCTGGAAAGAGCAGCCAGGTTAGCCCCTGAGTATGGTGGCGGCTCACTTACTGCTTTACCTATTATCGAAACTCAAGCCGGTGATATGTCAGCTTACATTCCTACGAATGTGATTTCCATTACCGATGGGCAAATCTATCTTGAGCCTGATTTATTCAATGCGGGCATTCGTCCCGCAGTAAATGTAGGATTGTCGGTATCTCGAGTCGGTGGCTCGGCACAAAGGAAGGCGATGAGGCAGGTAGCTGGTAAGTTGAGGCTAGACCTGGCTCAGTTCCGCGAGCTTCAATCTTTTGCTCAGTTTGGTGCTGCTGACCTGGATAAAGCTACCAGAGACCAGTTGGAGCGTGGTCGGCGCATCACCGAGGTGTTGAAGCAGCCTCAATATTCACCTATGTCTTTGGGGAAACAGGTAATGATTCTCTTTGCAGTGACCAATGGCTATCTTGACGATGTGCCCGTGGATAAAGTAATTGCCTGTGAAGAAAGTTTCCATCGATTCATGGGGGCTAACCATCCTGAGCTGGAACAGAAAATCAACGATGATAAGGAAATAAAGCCCGAGACTGAAGAAGCTTTGAAGGCTGCGATACAGGCGTTCAAGGAAGGTGCCACATATTAAATGCAAAAGGCAAAAATGCAAAGCACCAGTTCCATATGTCATTGCGAGCGAAGCGAAGCAATCTCATGGGGTTTTGATATTGTTTAGGATTTAGAGTTTGGGATTTAGGATTTTTAGTTGAGGGATAATGGCTAGCGTTCAGGTTCTTCGTCGTCGCATCCGCAGTGTCCAGGGGACTCAGAAGATATGCCGGGCAATGGAGATGATTGCTACTGCTAAGATGAAGCGGACACAAGACCAGGCAATGGCAGGGCGACCTTATGCTGAGAGGATAAGCCAGATAGTCGCTGACCTTGCTATCCACCCCCAGGTTGATGGAAAAGCTCATCCCTTACTGCAAAAGAGGGAGGTTAACAAAATTGCTATAGTTCATATCACTACTGACCGCGGGCTATGTGGTGGCTTAAATGCTAACCTGAATCGTCTTGTGGCTAACTTCATTCTGGAGCAAACTATTCCCGCTACTTTAATTACGGTGGGACGAAAGGGGAGAACCTTTATGCTTCGTAATGGGCAGGACATTCGTGCTGAGTTCACTGGTATCAGCGACCGTCCTACCTTACTGGAGACACTGCCTATTTCCCGGGTGGTTATTGATGATTATGCCAATGGTGACGTTGACCTCGTATACCTTGCTTATCCCCGTTTTGTCACCACCATGGTTCAGAGGCCCACCATAGAGGTATTACTTCCCGTCGAGCCGACAGAGGTGCCTCCAATACAAAGGGTGGAATACATTTATGAACCTGACCCTGGCGCTGTTTTAGACCAGTTATTGCCCCGGTTTGTGGAGATGCAGGTGTATCATGCCATGCTTGAGCTTATCGCTTGTGAGCAGTCAGCACGGATGGTAGCCATGCGCAGCGCCAGCGATAATGCTAAAGATCTTATTGAGGATTTGATCCTGACCCTGAATAAAGTGCGGCAGGAGACCATTACTAAGGAGATTTGTGATATCAGTGGCGGAGCGGAAGCTCTGGCTTAATGAGGTTAATAAATGATAAGAAGCGAAGGGTTCAGGCTCGCAATGACATTAACAGGTAGGAGGTAACACATGGCAAAAGGTAAAGTAGTTCAAGTCATCGGCACGGTGGTTGATATGGCGTTCCCCCCTGATGAATTGCCGGCGATAAATAATGGCATAGAGATTCCCATGGATGGGGGTAAGGTTGTTGTTGAGGTGCAGCACCATGTTGGCAATAACTGGGTCCGTGGTGTTGCCTTGACTCCTACCGATGGCTTGGCACGAGGAGCTGAGGCTATCGATATGGGAACTCCAATCACTGTGCCTGTAGGGAAAGCAACCCTGGGGAGGCTATTCAATGTTTTCGGTGAGCCCCTGGATGGACTTGGTGAGGTAAACGCGGAGCAAAGATATCCTATCCATCGCCCCCCACCTTCTTTAGAAGAGCAGGTGACAACTCCTCAGATGCTGGAGACAGGACTCAAAGTGATGGACTTGGTTACTCCTTTCACCAGAGGGGGAAAGGTTGGGGCGTATGGTGGTGCTGGTGTAGGCAAGACGGTTATCATTATGGAGCTGATTCGTAACATCGCCACTGAACACGGTGGTTTTTCCGTCTTTGCCGGTATAGGCGAGAGGTCACGCGAAGGCAACGACCTGTGGCTGGAGATGCAGCGGTCGGGGGTTCTGGATAGAACCGTTCTTGTCTTTGGTCAGATGAATGAGAGCCCTGGCGTTCGCTCTCGGGTTGGATTAACCGGGGTGAGCATGGCGGAATATTTCCGTGATGTTGAGGGGCAGGATGTCCTTTTGTTTATCGATAACATATATCGCTATGTCCTGGCCAACATGGAGTTATCGGCTCTTCTCGGGCGCATGCCCTCAGCAGTGGGATACCAGCCAACATTGGGCACTGATGTTGGTGAACTGGAGGAGAGGATTACCACTACCAAGAAGGGTTCAATTACTTCCTTCCAGGCTATCTATGTGCCTGCTGATGACTACACCGACCCCGGCATTGTGGCTACCTATGGTCACCTTGATGCTGTTGTTGCCCTGGAGCGCTCTATCGCTGAGTTGGGTATATACCCTGCTGTTGACCCCTTAACTTCAACATCGAGAATACTTGACTCCGCTATTGTCGGGGAGGAACACTATCAGGTGGCTCGAGGGGTACAGCGGACATTACAGCGCTATAGAGAGTTGCAGGATATCATCGCCATTTTGGGTATGGAGGAATTAAGCGAGGAGGATAAGCTTACCGTGCATCGTGCCCGCCGCATCCAAAGGTTTTGTTCTCAGCCGTTCCATGTCGCCGAGCAATTTACCGGCATCCCCGGCAAATATGTGCCGGTTAAGGAAACAGTACGCGGCTTCAAGGAAATTTTGGAAGGAAAGCATGACGACCTTCCTGAGGCTGCTTTTTATCTGGTGGGTACTATTGATGAAGCGGTGGAAAAAGCTAAGAAGATGGGGGAAGAATAGTGGCTACATTGAGACTTGAAATTGTCACTGCGGAAAGAACAGTCTTCGCTGACGATGTTAGCGAGGTGGTAGCCTGGGGGGTAGAAGGACAACTGGGCATTTTACCTCATCATGCTTCTCTGATGACCATGCTTCAACCAGGGGACTTGCTTATCAAGAAGGATGATGAAGAACACTACCTGGTGATAAGCGGTGGTTTTCTTGAGGTGCGTCCTGATAAGGTGATTATTCTGGCAGATGCTTGTGAGCGTGCAGAAGAAATTGATGTAGAGCGCGCTGAAGCTGCCAGACGCCGTGCTGAAGAAATCCTCAAGACTAGACCACCCGAAATAGATACCGCTGCCGCTGAAGCTGCTTTGCGACGCTCATTAGCGCGAATAAAAGTGGCTGAAAGAAGACGCCGCAGAAAAGGGGCAATGTAAGAGGGTATGCACTCTGTGTCATTGCGAGTGAAACGAAGCAATCTCTACTTGCTCGTGGTGGGCTAGAAAAAACTAGGTTACATTATTTGTAACCTGACTCTGGTATTATCTTTGGCTGCTTTTACTCGAAGTAAAGTGCGTATTGCCTCAGCTACCCGACCTCCCCTGCCAATGACTCTACCTTTATCCTCATCAGCAACCTCCAGTTTAATCAACAAGCCTTCATCGCTATTCTCTTCGGTGATGGTGATATTATCTGGCTCAGCTACGATAGATTTAACGATGTACTCTACTAATTCCTTCATTTTGTCTCCTTGTCACCCTTACCTTTTTTCTCTCCCTTCGAGGGAGAGGTTAGGTGAGGGGTCCTTTTTTGTGGCTCAGCTTTATCTATAATGCCTGATTTGCGAAGCAAGCTATAAACCTTATCTGTAGGCTGAGCTCCCTGTTTAAGCCATTTCACTACTTTTTCCTCGTTGATATTTATAGTGGCAGGGTCGGTTAATGGGTTATAATGCCCGACAATCTCGATAAATCTTCCATCTCGTGGCGAGCGGCTGTCGGCTACCACTACTCGGTAAGATGGTCTGTGCTTCGCACCTACTCTACGTAATCTGATTTTAACCATTTAGCTAGCAGTATTATTACCTAACCAATTATGCTTGTCAATGGCTTTGTGGTCTTAGATTTGCCACTACATGAAAATGGTTTATAATTCGACAAGATGAAAATACATGAACTGCATCAATGGGATGTGAGCCATGAGCAGGCTAAGGCATTGCAAGTCAGCCTGGCAAAAAAGGTTGTGACTGAGGATGATGGTATTAATCCTCACCTGATTGCCGGTGTTGATATATCCGCTCCTGATTCTCATGGTATAGCTCGGGGGGCGACGGTGGTGTTAAACTACCCTGAGCTCAATTTGGTGGGGGTGAAGACTGTGGAAAGAGAGGTTACTTTTCCTTACATACCGGGGTTATTATCCTTTCGGGAAGCTCCGTTAATATTAGCTGCTTGTGAAGAATTATCCAGCGTTCCTGACCTGGTTCTGGTTGATGGGCAGGGGATTGCCCATCCGAGGAGGCTCGGGCTTGCAGCACATTTAGGGCTTTTCCTTGATGTGCCCACCATAGGCTGCGCTAAATCTAGACTTTGTGGTGCTCATAAGCTTGTGGAGGAAAAGATTGGCTTCTATGCCCAGCTGGTTGATAATGGTCAAGTCATCGGAGCTGTCTTGAAAACCAAGCTTGGAACGAAACCGATATATGTTTCCGTAGGGCATAAGGTTAGCCTTAGCTCAGCGGTAAAATGGGTGCTCAATTGCTGTCGTGGCTATCGTCTTCCCGAGCCAACGAGGTTAGCTCATCTTGCAGCTGGAGGCAACTTGAGGATAGAGCCGCGTCAGCAAGGGAAGTTATTTGATTAACATTAGGGAGGAGTAATGGAAGAACAGAAGGAAAAACTGGGTGCTTTGCTTCGCCAAATCTTACAAATAATGGAGCATCTTTGACGTCCCTGGCAAAGAGAAGGAAGTTGCTCAAATAGAGCAAGAATCGGCAAGTCCTGATTTCTGGAGTGACTCAGCCAGAGCGCGGGCGGTGATGCGGGAGCTGGGAAAGAGGAAGAATCTAATTCGCCCCTGGCGTGAGTTGGAAAAGAAAGCTTCTGACCTTTATGACCTCGTTTGCCTCGCTGAAGAAGAAGGTGACTCTTCGCTAAGTGAAGAGATAAACATGGGGGTGGAGAAGGTAACTTCACAATTTAAGCAGCTGGAAAATCAACTGATTCTGAGTGGCGAGTACGATGCTCACAATGCCATGCTTGCCATTCACGCTGGTGCTGGCGGCACAGAATCGCAGGATTGGGCAAGTATGTTGCTCAGAATGTATTTGAGGTGGGCGGAAAGGCATGATTATCACGCTGAAACATTGGATATTTCCCCTGGCGATGAAGCAGGCATTAAAAGTGCTATCCTGGGAATTAAGGGAGACTACGCTTATGGCTATCTCAAGTGTGAACACGGAGTTCACAGGTTGGTTCGACTTTCGCCCTTTGATGCTGACCATGCCCGGCATACCTCTTTTGTGTTGGTGGAGGTTCTCCCTGAAGCAGAGGAAGAGGTGGATTTACAGGTAAATTCTGAGGATTTGAAGGTGGAGACTTTCAAGTCGAGTGGTCCTGGTGGGCAGCATATGCAAAAGACAAGCAGCGCTGTCAGGGTAACTCACCTGCCCAGTGGGCTGACTGCGGTTTGCCAGAGTCAGCGCTCCCAGCATCAGAATAAAGAAAGTGCGTTGAGAATCCTTTATGCGCGCCTCCTGGAAGTGGAGCGTGTAAAGAAAGACGAGGAGAAATTAAAGCTCAAGGGTGAGCGTATCGAGGCTGGGTGGGGAAATCAGATTCGGAGCTATGTCCTTCATCCTTACAAAATGGTGAAAGACCATCGTACCGATTTCGAGGTTAGTAATGCTGAAGCAGTGCTCGATGGGGAGCTGGACGGGTTTATCAATGCTTACCTTCGCTCCAAAGTGGGGAAGAAGTGATTAAGCGCATCGGTTTGGTAGTCCTGGCGCTTCTGCTATTGCTGGTTTTCTCTCCTGTTAAAGCTGAAAGCGATATTTCGGTTCTGGATAGCAGCGTAACCATGGATTTCCCTTATTCTCTTGCGTTTAATCTTGAGGTGGAGGGCAATGCCGATATTGTTGATGCTCGGCTTCATTATCAGGTTGACAGGATGAATTATGCTCGGGTTGTTAGTGAGGGCTGGGCTGAGTTTACTCCGGCAACAAGGGTGGAAACTAGCTGGGTATGGGATATGAGGAAGGCAAGCCTGCCTCCGGGGGCAAAGGTAACATACTGGTGGACTATCAAGGATGCCGATGGTGATGAGTTTCAAACATCGTCCGCTGTAGTTTACTTTAAGGATGACCGCTATCAGTGGCAGAACTTGACTGATGGAGAAATAACTATTTTTTGGTATGAAGGCGACAATTCCTTTGCCAGTGAGCTAATGAATGCTTGTCAGGAAGGACTTGCCAGGTTAACACAGGAATTTGGTGCTTACCTTGAAAGGCCTATCAATATACATGTTTATGCTTCATCACAGGAGTTGCAGGGAGCGATGATTTTTCCCCAGGAGTGGACTGGAGGCGTTGCCTTTACTGAATTTGGCATCATCGCCATCGGCATTTCACCAGATAGCATTGGTTGGGGAAAAGAAGCCTTAGTCCATGAGCTTACTCATTTGGTTGTTCACCAGCTAGTTTTTAGTCCTTATGGCTCGTTGCCTGTGTGGCTTGATGAAGGTTTGGCAATGTATAACGAGGGTGAGCTTTCTCTCCAGTTACGGTCTCGCCTGGAAGAAGCTGTCTCTGAGGGCACTCTACTCTCGGTGCGCAGCTTATGCAGCCCATTTTCTGCTGACCCTGAGAAAGCCTATCTTTCCTATGCCGAGAGTTATAGCCTGGTGGAATACCTTTTGGACAACTATAACGGAGATAACATGCTTGATTTGTTAACTTTAATTAAGCAGGGCAGCACCTACGATGAAGCTTTAACTGAGGCTTATGGGTTTGATATCGATGGACTTGATACTCGGTGGCGAGAATCATTGGTGACTTCTCCAGTAATTGCGGTGAGCCAAAGCCCTGAGCCCTTCGCCTCTTGTCATTCTGAGCGTAGCGAAGAATCTCATCCTGCCTCAATCGCTGGATTATCAACGTTAACTGTATCTGCAGGAGTTCGGTAGCTTGAAGAATTTTGGGAAAAGAATCTGGCATTTGATATTGCTATCTTTCCTGCTCTGTGCCCTGTTTTTACCTCAGGCTGGTTGTATTAGCTTTCCACCTGCTACTGGGGATGTCCTCAACCTCTGGGATACCGGTCCGATAACCCTTGACCCGGCGATTTCCAGTGAAATGTCCTCTCATGGCTATGTGATGCAAATCTTCAGCGGGTTAGTCCGCCTTGATGATGAACTGGAGGTAGAGCCTGACATTGCTGAAAGTTGGGAGAAGAGTGAGAATGGCAAGGTTTTTACCTTTCACCTTCGCCAAGGGGTTAAGTTTCATGATGGCAATGAAGTCAAGGCGTCGGATTTCAAATATTCCTGGGAGCGGGCCTGTGACCCTGAAACTGGCTCCCAAACAGCAGCTACCTATTTAGGCGATATCGTTGGTGTAAATGATAAGCTTGCTGGCAAGGCAGAGGAAATTTCGGGAGTTGAGGTTGTTGATGATTATACCCTTCAGGTCACCATCAATGCTCCCAAAGCTTACTTCCTGTGCAAGCTTACTTATCCCACCGCTTTTGTGGTTGAACAGTCAAATGTGGAGTCGGGAAGCGACTGGTGGCGTCACCCAATAGGCACCGGTCCATTCGAGTTAAAAGAATGGTCCCCGGGACAGCTTCTCGTTCTGGAAAGAAATGAGCTTTATTACGGGGAGTTAGCCGAAGTTAAGCAGGTTGTCTTTCATATCCTCGCTGGGAATCCTATGTCAATGTATGAAGATGGAGAAATCGATGTCATGCCTGTTGGCACGTCTTACATAGACCTGGTTGAAGATGAATCCAGCCCATTTCACCAGGAATTGGCGGTAACTCCCGAGCTCAGCCTATACTATATTGGCTTCAATACTGAGGCACCGCCCTTCGATGATGTCAATGTTCGCCGTGCTTTCTGCTATGCTGTGGACAGGGAGCGCATCATCAAATCGATATTCCGGGATATGGTAAACAAGGCTGATGGTATATTGCCTCCTGGAATGCCAGGGTATAGCGAGAATCTTACTGGGCTTGAATACAATGTAACCAGAGCTGAGGAGTATATCGCTGCTTCTGAGTATGGCAATGTCTCTAACTTGCCGCCGATTACCATCACTATGGCGGGCTATGGTGGCGGTGTTCCTGGTTACTTGGGGGCAATTATTCAGGGATGGCGGCAAAATCTGGGAATCGAGGTTCAGGTAAGGCAACTGGAATCGGAGAAATTTGTTTACCATCTAAGTGAGGAAAAGGATGAGATGTTTGTGCTTGGCTGGGTAGCTGATTATCCCGACCCCCATAATTTCCTGGACAATTTGTTTTACACCGGTAGCGAGAATAATATCTTTGATTATCGTAATCCTGAGATGGATGCCTTACTTGACCAGGCTGGCATTGAGCAGGATGATGAGTCTCGGTTGATGATGTATCAGCAAGCCGAGCAGCAGATTATCAATGAAGCACCCTGCTTGCCATTGTGGTTTGGCAAAAATTATATTCTAGTTAAACCTCATGTCAAAGGTTATAAGCTCACTCCTCTAGGAATTCCTGACCTAACCAAGGTTTACATTGAGCACTAAGTGCAAGTAATTTAGTGCAAAGTGCAAAAGTCATAGCCGCTTTTCTTGGCTAGGCTCTAATAGTTGCTCAAGCAGTATCCTCTAATTTGCATTTTTGGATTTCTATTTTGCACTTTATTTTTTGCAATTTTACTGTGTGGCATAGTGCAGCTCAGCCAGATGTATATTCCCCTCTTCTATCTTACTTCCAGCTTTGATAAACTAAGATATTTCTATAATACGTTTCGTTTTGTTAAAAGGATGTTTCATATCGAGTCCGAATCTAGTGCTCATAACATAGTTATTTCAAGACGGTAATGTGGCGTAACAAAACCCTCATCGCTATTTGTGTTGGGGAGCTACTACTCATGGTGGGAGCAGGGTTTCTCAGCCCGATACTTCCTGGTTTTGTCGAGGAATTAGGAGTCAGTCCAACCGTAATTGGCACAATGGTGGGATTAGCCATTACTGCTTATGGCATAACCCGAGCGGCAATAGATATACCAGCAGGTAGAATAGCGCGACTCTGGGGACGAAGACCGCTGCTTATCCTCGGTTGTTCCCTGGTGACCATCAGCGCCCTTGGCTACGTATTTGTCGGTGAATACTGGCAACTGGTGGTGTTTAGATTGCTTCAGGGGTTGGGGTCAGCTATCTTTAGCGTGACAGCTTTAATTGTTATCGGCGAAATCTCCACTCGGGCTAACCGAGGTCAATATATGAGCCTCTACTGGGGAAGCTTCCTGCTTGGAGCGAGCTTCGGTCCTATCTTAGGCGGCTTTATCGGTGAGTATTTTAGTTACAGCGCCGTTTTTCTCTCCTTCTGTGGGCTTTCCTTGGTCGCTACCATATTTGGCTATTTTTTCATACCTGAGACGAAACAAAAGAAAAGCACTCCTGCTGAATCGCCTAATTCTGACGTTAATCAAGCAGTTTCCATGCCCCTGCGTAGAAACATAAATTTCTGGCTCATTTGCGCTGTAGGCCTATTTACTTTGATCACCGTTAGTGGGAACCAGATAACACTAATCCCTATTCTAGGGTATGAACATCTCGGGTTAACTGTGGGGCAGGTAGGATTGGCGCTTACTTTGGTGGCAGTAATGCAGCTAATCATGGTTCCTTTTGCTGGCAGGCTTTCAGACAAACTAGGTAGGAAGAAACTCATCGTGCCTGGAGGAATGGTAACAGTCCTGGGATTGCTACTGTTTACCGGGGCAAACTATTATTTCTTATTTTTGGCCAGCAGTGTGATATTAGGGATGGGGAGGGGACTTTGTGGACCTGTGCCCATTGCCTATGTTGCCGATACTGCCTCTCCAGAGGATTATGAACGCACCATGGCGACTTACCGCACCGTAAGCGATGCTGGATGGGTTATTGGCCCCATTACGCTTGGCTGGCTTAAAGATGTAAGTGGGATAAATTCCCCCTTCTTCTTGGGCGCAGCGTTACTTTTCGTGGCTACAATTTGCTTCGCCCTGTTAGGCAAGGAGACAGTTAGCCGCAACAAAAGCCGGTAAAGAAGCAAAATAAAAAGGGCAGCTAAGCGCAGCCGTCCAATTTGCTATCGCCAGTCCGCCACCAAAAACCAAAATGCCCATTACTCTATTGCCCGCGTTGCCCTTCCGCAGAGATACTATGAGTCTCCAGCATTCCCCTGTCCACTGACACAGAGCATAAGGTATAATGAGCTTCATAAAAGACAGAATATAGTGAATTTTCGGAGGTTAACTAGATGAATAAAGTGATGATTGCCTGTGCACAGCAAAAAGTAGAGATTTATTCCTCTGAGGAAGATTATAAACAAAGCGTATTTAAGCTTGTGGAAAAAGCAAAGGAAAGGGATTGCCGTCTCATTGCCTTTCCTGAAGGATGCGGCTGCATGCTTGTGCCGCAGTTTCTATTAAGAGGGGGTGCAGATATTCAAAGCTTAATAGAAGACAGAGACGCGGTTGAGATCTTCTTCAGCACAATTAAGGATTGTAGCAAAGAGTTAAAGGAATCTTACTTAAGGGTGTTTTCTCAAGCAGCAAACGAATTCGGGACATACATTGTCGCTGGTAGCATTTACCTGTTTGACGAAGAGCTTAACGGTCTTATCAACGTCTGTTATGTCTTCGAGCCGACTGGGAAGGCAATGGGCAGGCAGGTTAAAATTAACCTGTATCTTGAAGATGCTTTTCACTGTGTCCCGGGGAAGGAGTACGAAATATTTGAGACTGATTTTATGAGGTTTGGCATTCCCATTTGTTATGAAGGGATGTTCCCCGAGGTAGGGAGGATAATGGCGTTTAATGGTGCCGAAGCACTGATAGATGTCTCTGCCTGTCCTGGAAAGCTGATTCAGCGCAAATGTCGTGGTGGAATCTGGTCCCAGGTTCAGGAAAACCAGGTCTTCGGAATGCATTGCTGCCTGGTAGGCAGTAATGATGTGAGCAAAGTGATGACTGATGACTATGTTGGAGAATCGGTAATCCTTGCTCCCATTGACCTTAGTCCTGATTTATCAGGGATACTGGCCAAAGCAGAGACTGTTGACCAGGAAGAAGTTATCACCGCCGAGTGGGACTTCGATGCTTTGCATAGTTTGTGGAGAAACTCCGATACTAAGCTAAGGAAAGAAATGAACATGGAGGTTTTTCAGAAATATCTGCCCGAAATTTATCAGCGGGCGAAAACCGTTGAACAGAGCATGAAAGGATAGTTTATAATTGCACATAGAATTTAGAACGTAAAAGGAGGTGAAAAATGAAGGTGGTAGCATTGGGAGGAGCGGGGCATATAGGGGCCTGTGGGGTTCGTGAACTAGTCAAGAGAGCGCCTGATATAGAGGTAGTCATCGCCGACAAAAATGTTGAGGCGGCAAGCAAGCTTGCTGGTGAAGTGGGTGGCAAAACATCGGTAAGGTCAGTGGATGCCAGTGAACATAAAAACCTTGTTGATGTGATGAAGGATGCCGATATTGTATTGAACACAGTTGGGCCATTCCATGTCTTTGGTGAGAAGGTGGTGAAAGCTGCCATAGAGGCAAAAATAAACCTGGTAGATATATGCGATGACTGGGACGCCACGCAAAGCTGCCTTAATCTTGATGATGCAGCTAAGCAGGCAGGTGTTGCCATTATAATAGGTTTGGGAGCCTCGCCAGGGATAATGAATGTAATGGCCAGGTATGGTGCTAACAAGATGGATAGAGTGGATGAAATTCACACAGCCTGGGCACAGACTGGAGTGGATCCCACGGAGGGGCCGGCAATTGTCGACCATTATTTCCATGCTATTACCGGAAAGGTGTTAACTTACCGTGATAGCAAATGGGTGGAGATTGAGGCAAATTCGGAGCCAGAAATAGTTGAATTTGTTCCTCCTATAGGCAGGTTCGAGGTGTGTCATGTGGGGCATCCTGAGCCGATAACCATCCCGAGATACATAAAAGGGGTGAAGACGGTATGCAATAAAGGCGGCATCTGGCCTGATATGTTTGCTGAGACCGCAAGATACCTTGCCAGGGCTGGTTTTACCAGCCTCAAAGAGGTTACCATAGGCGGGATTTCAATGTCTGCTAGAAGTATTCTGACCAGCTTAGTTTTAAAGATACCTGAGTTAGCTGCTCCAGAAGAGCTAGAGGCTATAATAAGCGAGGTGGGGCAGTATGGAGATTTTGGCCTCACCGGGCTAGCGCTCAGGACTGAGGTTAAGGGGGAAAGGCAGGGTAAACCTATCCGATATGTTTATGGTTGTGGTGCTGCTGCAGACTTAATTACCATGTTGCCTGCAGCGCTGGGAGTTTTAATGTTCACCCGGGGACAGATTAAAAGAACAGGCGTATTTGCCCCCGAGAGCATTGTTGACCCGAAGATATTTTTGCAGGAACTAACCAGGGATATACCGGTATGGGAAACTGAGGAGACTGTCATGTCATCATAATACCTCTCTGGTTGCTTTTGGAAGAATCTTCAAGGGGGTAGAATGAATTGCGTTGGCAGTGATAAAGCGTATTGAGGAGACTATAAAGCAGTCGCGCGGATAAGAAACAAACAAACTGTCAGCATTAGGTGATATTGCCTGTTAATGTTCTTTAGTGCTTCGCCACTTGCTCTCAGTGGCGCCCTTAGCTCAGTCCATCCCTCCTCAGGTATAGTTTCATCTTCATCCACTTTCATTTTTTGCTTAAACCCTCGAAGGGAGGAGCTTCCATCGTCTTTCTATTTAGGTATCATTCTTTCGTTTTCACCCTCCACCCCGTCTCCTTAAGCCTCATAGCTAAAATAGTCGCTACTGCAAACAGTGCGGCTAGGAAAACGAAGTATCCCGCAAAAGCACCCGCGTCGAGGATTACCCCGCCGATACCCATGGCAACGCCACCGCCTATCATCGATGCACATATTAGTGTGCCCTCGGCCGTCGCTGCTCTCCCTACGCCAATTCCTTCCATCTCTAAAGGCATAGCGAAGATTAAGGGAAGGGGGAAACCAAAACCAATGCCTGCCACAGCCATAATAACCCACGCCGAGGTTATTCCAACCAGTAGCCGCGTGGCTACCAGACACACCACAATCGATGCGGCAATTAAACCGATTAAGAAAGGCTTTCGAAGACCTACCTTATCAGACACAACACCTCCTATGAATTCAAAAAGTAAAGCCACTATGCACTCAACAGCAACGACAAATCCAGCTGTTGCTGCATCTATGCCTTTAAACTGGGTTAATACAGTAGGCATTAAACCAACAAACGCATATATACCCCCCATATAGCAAAACACAGCCGCGGTCAAAACCCATAGTTGCCTGACCCTAAAAACATCGCGATAAAGTGCCCAAAAGCCTATCCTCCGCTCGTTAGGAATTGAAACCTCACCCCCCTTTCGCTCTGGAATTACTATCAGCCAGATAATCGCCACTAAAATAGATAGTAGTCCAACAAACATGAAAGAGCCCTGCCATATTCCTCCGAAGAGGGAACTCGACAAAGCTACCAAAGCTGCTCCCAAGGGGATGGCAAAGGCTAAACCTGTAAAATTGCCCGCGTCGTAAGGGACAACCTGTCCAACTGCAACTGATGTAGCATATTGCTTGGGAGGAAAGTATGTCCCGAGAAGCTTAGGTACACTAGCCCATACAGCCCCTATTCCAAAGGCAGCAACTGAAACAAGGATTAAAAACATTGCTGGGCTAGCGGAGACACCCCTTAAGCCACCGAAGACGCCCATTACAAGCAACCCGATCACAACAGCTTTTCGGGGTCCTATGTGGTCACCAAGGCGGCCCGTGAAAATAGAGTAGACACCACAGAGGAAAAGCGGAATTGCCATAAATAATACCGCTTCGCCAATACCAATGTGGAAATCTTCTAACATAAGGGGGATTAACGCAGCCGTACCAGCAAATCCTGTAAAGGTCACATAAGTTGCTAGAAAGCACAACCCTAATACCACCCACCTATTCACATCTTTGCTCATCAGTCTGCCTCCTTCATCTCGCTAAAGGCGTGTTTTACTTATCACAACAGCCAGAAGAACATCGAAGGTATGTTGCGTTTCTTCTATGACTTGCTAGGGAGTTCGTTCCAAATTCCCCCGTGGGCTTATCCGATCTCCTGAGTAAACACTCAATTTAGCCATTTCACTTAGCTTTCCCCTTTATATGCATATTGGCATACCTCGCTTTGCGGTGTCAATCACCTAGGTAGCAGAAACCGGCGTGCGCACTATCCTCGGGGGACAGGCGCTCGTAGCTATGGCGGTGATTCCTTATCCCTGCTCGCGGGGATTATTCTGGACACAACCAGCACCAATTAAGCTAGTGGAGGACGACAGTGATATACTGGATTGAGGAGTGGGATTTGGTTATTATACATTATGCCGGGTATCTGACACTGGCGGATAAAGCTCGGGGTTTCCCCGGGTGTGGAGGTATTCCTCGAGTCACCACAGCGATATTTGAGTCGGTAAAGAGAGGTCAGGCTGAAAAATGGATAACGTAATTGAAATTAAAGAGTGGTATAAAGAAACGCTGGCCCACAGGGTGATCGACTCCCTGGAGAAGAATAACATGACAGCCTTCTATGTCAAAACGGGGGAAGAAGCCAGGGAGAGGGTGCTCAGCCTGATTCCTGTGGGAAGTAAAGTAGGTTACGGAGGCTCGCTATCTTTAGACCAGATTGGGGTTAAAGATGTGCTACGTGCTGGAAATTACCATTTGATTGACCGCCATAAACCGCAGCTCACTCCAGAACAAAAGGATGACCTGCGGAAGGAAAGCCTGTTAGCTGATGTTTTTCTAATGAGTACCAATGCTGTCACCATGGATGGCAAATTGGTTAACATTGATGGCATCGGTAATCGGGTGGCGGCCTTAATCTTTGGTCCTCCTAAAGTAATCGTTGTCGCCGGAATAAATAAAATTGTTCCCGATACGGAAGCAGCGAGGCAGAGAATCAAGAATTATGTGGCGCCCATTCATGCCAGACGGCTAGGTCTTCCTCTCCCGTGCGCTGAGACAGGTAAATGCCTTGATTGCCGCAGTCCCCTGAGATTCTGTAATGCTGTTGTTACTATCGAGCACCAGTACCAGAAGGACAGAATAACGGTGATAATCGTTGGAGAAGACTTAGGGTTATAAAGGTAAAGAATGCTCAGAAAAACTAAGGTAATCTGCACAATCGGCCCGGCGAGCAGGTCGAGCAGGATGATACAAAGGCTAGTCCGGGCTGGCATGAACGTGGCCCGCATCAATACAGCGCATGGCACTGAAGAAGAGCATACTGAGGTCATCAGAAGTATCCGCGGCGTTTCCACTAGACTGGATGTGCCGGTGGCTATTCTGCTGGACCTGCCTGGTATAAAGCTGAGGACAGGTCCACTAAGGGAAAAAGAGGTGTATCTGAAGGAGGGCGACCAGTTTTCTCTTACCAGTGAGAAAGTCCCAGGCGACGAACAGAAAATATCGGTAAGCTTCCCACAGTTTCTCAATGATATTAAGGTCAGTAACACCATCTTTCTAAATGAAGGAGCTATCCAGGTAAAGGTGATATCTACCACAGATAGTGAAGTGAGATGTAAAGTAGTTGTTGGCGGAGTGCTCACCGCGAATAGGGGCATAAATGTACCGGGAGTTAAGCTCAATGTGCCTTTTATTACCAGGCAGGACCTGAAGCGCCTCGCCTTTGGATTAGAGCAAGGCGTGGATTTCGTCGGCATTTCCTTTGTTCGCTCCGCAGCCGATGTAGTCAGATTAAGGCAGTTCTTGTATGAAAACGGAGCCAGTATTCCACTTATCGCCAAAATTGAGAAGCATGAAGCCGTGAATGACATTGATAGGATTGTCGCTGAAGCCGATGGCATAATGGTAGCCCGCGGTGACCTGGGGGTAGAGATACCTTTGAAAAAAGTGCCGATAGTACAGAAGGAGATCATACGTAAATGCAATCAGGTTGGTAAGCCTGTGATCGTAGCCACCCAGATGCTGGAATCTATGGTAGGTATGGTGCGCCCTACTCGAGCTGAGGTGAGTGATGTCGCTAACGCTATCTTTGACGGTGTAGACGCAGTCATGCTATCAGATGAAACAGCTGCCGGCAGATATCCTGTAGAAACTGCCAGGATGATGGCAAATATTGTTGTTGAAACTGAGAAAATATTGCCGTATGAACGTATGTTACTGGAGAAGAGCGAGCAAGTTGTACCGCAAACGGACGATGCTATAAGTTATGCAGCATGTCATATAGCCCAGCAGATTCGGGCAGCATGTATCGTAGCTTACACAAGTTCGGGAAGCACGGCACTGCGGGTGTCTAAATACCGCCCCAAAACGCCCATCCTGGCCATTGCCCACAATCCTGATGTGGCAAGGAAGCTTGCCCTTAGCTGGGGTATCGAGCCCTATGTTGTCGCCAAGCCTGGGAATGCAGATGCTATGTTTCAAAGAGGTGCACAATTAGCGCTGGAAACCGGGATTGCCAGAAAGGGTGAGCTTGTGGTTATCACCGCTGGCATTCCAACGGGAATACCGGGTAGCACTAACCTAGTCAAGGTTCATCGGGTTGAGTAAAAGGTTAAATCCCGTTTCCAAAAGCTATAATTTATTCTTCCAAACGCTAGGAGCGAGCAAATATCAGGATTTCACCTCCATGCTTGAAGGGTGGCAGGAAAACGGTACATTCCGTCATTTTGTTCAACGGCAGAAAAAACAGTATGGCTGGTAAACTAGTCTCTATTCAAACCTGAGTGCTTCGATGGGATTGAGCCGGGAGGCTTTCCAGGCAGGATAAAATCCAAAGAACAGTCCGATGCCGACCGATACCGAAACGGCAAGGATAATTATATCAGCAGTAACCACAGATGGTATCTGCCCCGTGCTGGAAACGATATATGAGAGTCCCCAGCCCAGGGCAATCCCGATTATGCCACCGGCCAGTGTCAGGAAAGCGGCCTCCATGAGAAATTGAGTCCATATATCTCGTCCCGTGGCTCCCAGTGCCTTGAGGATGCCTATCTCTCTCCTCCTCTCCATTACAGACACGAGCATTATATTCATCACTCCGATACCCCCCACCAGCAGCGAAATGCCAGCGATAACGCCCAGGAAAAGGGTCATCGTTCCCGTTATTTGAGACACGGTTTCGATTATCTCCTCCATCGAAATAATCTCAAAGTCATCATCCGCATTCGCAGCAAGCTGATGGCGGGAGCGGAGCAGTTCGGTTATTTCATCAATAACGTAGTTTCCCTGCTCCTGGTCGCTTACCGTCAGCGTTATGTAATGCACCACATGGTCTCCCTGGGCGGTCCGTGGCTGGTAAACCGTCTGCTGGAAGGTGGTCAATGGGATAAAGATATTATCATCAGGCGAACCCTCCATGGCTCCCTTGCCCTCCAATACGCCAATGACACGCACAACAATGCCACCCATCCACATCTGCTGGCCTATTGGGTCAGTATCTCCAAACAGCGTCTCTTTGACGTCGGAACCGAGCACGGCTACCCTGGCACGACGCTGATAATCATATTCAGTAAAGAAGGCGCCATGGGCAATCTCCAGATTATTTACCTGCATATGCTCCGGGGTGACCCCGGAAACCTGAGCCCTCATATTCTCACCACCAACGATCAGTTGGAGCTGGCTTGAGTAAGAAGGAGCCACTGAGGATACGTAAGGAACCTGCACTGCTATTGCCTCCGCATCTT
>DAOUZA010000028.1 GCA_030665785.1 Dehalococcoidia bacterium | reverse complement strand
ATGTCATTGCGAGCCGAAGGCGTGGCAATCTCGGTGGAGTATGGATTGCTTCGTCATCCCTCACTTCGTTCGGGATTCCTCGCAATGACAGGGGGGTGAATTGGCATTTTGACTTTTTATGTTTGATTTTTGGATTTGTTTAGGGTTTTAGCTTTGGCTAGTAAATGGGATATAGTAAATAGGGTGTTTAAGAAATGTAGTGCGAGGCTTTAGCCTCGGGCACGACCCTGAAGGGTCGCACTACGAAGATCCTAGAGTTGAAGATTGCTAAAACCGAATGAGGCAAATCTAATTTTAAATCTAGGGCAAAATTAAACGACCTTAAAGGGTAATGGGGGTATTTAATGACTCGCAAAAGGCAGCCTTGGCAGTAGCGGTGATTTCGCTTGCCGCTATTGTTGGCATAGGTTCAGGATTTATGGGCTATATTCGTGGTCAAAATGCTGGCTATCAGATTGGCGTTCTCGCTGGTGTTATTCCACTAAGGCGGCAACACCGAGAGTGCCTGGCCCGGTATGTGTGCCTAATGCAGAGCCAGCCTGTGCCACGAGGATGCGCTCTCGAGGAAATATTGGGTCTAGCAACCCGGCAAGTATTTTCACCTCTTCAAAGCCCGTGGTATACATAATAGATAGCTCTCTGATATGCAGGAGGGTCTTTATAAAATCGTATAAGCGTCTTAACGCGCCCATTCTGGTGTGTGCCATCCCAAATGGCTGTGCCTCACCTTCCTGGAGCGTGATTAAGGGATTCACACGCAGCAGTGCGCCAAGAAGCGCTTTGCCTTTGCCGAGTCGTCCTCCCTTCTCTACGTACTCCAGTGTCTGGAAAAAGGCGAGTACACGTATTCGGGGGATGCTCTGGTGCACTATATCCATAGCTTCCTTGAAACTCGCGCCATCTCGGATTGCTTTGGCGGCAGCAATGACCGTGAGTCCTAACCCCATTGACACCGAGCCAGAATCCACAACTTCGACATGGCAGTCTTTTTCCATAGCCTCTTTAGCTGTCAATGCCGAGTTGTAGGTGCCACTCAGTTTATTGGAGAGGTGAATAGAAATAATTTCACTATCCTGCTGAGTGAGTGTCCTGTAGATGTCGATAAAATTTCCCACCGAAGGCTGAGAAGTTTTGGGTAGTATCTTACTTTGAGCCAACTTGGTGTAAAATTCCTCGGCACTGAGGTTAACGCCATCTTGATAAACCTTCTTTCCAAAAGAGACTGTTAACGGCACGATGCTAATCCCTAGCTTCTGTGCCACCTCACGAGGAATATCCGATGCGCTATCGGTAACAATTCTAATTGTCATTTAATCTCCCTGGTCTGTTCGCATAATTGGCAGACCTACCATAAAATATTTACGCTTGGGATTATATAAGTCCTTGTTTATTTTGTCAAGTTTTCCAAATAATAGAAATGCTGGACGAACTATTGACAAGCATGATATTTTGTGGGAAACTTTTGACGCAAAGGAGGCCTTCATGGGAGTATTAGAAGAAATACTAGGACGAAATGCGCGGGTAATTGTTTTGGAGACTCTATTAAAGAATCGAGGCAAAATCACATATCTATCGGGACTTGCTGAGGAAACAGGTCTATCTCATTCCAGTGTTTCCCGTGTAATCGAAGACCTGGTAAGAATTGGGATAGTGGAGGAAGAGCCTTTAGGAAAGCAAACTAAAATCTTCAGATTAAGCGAGGGAAATGAGGTAAGCCAGCTTATGATGCGTTTTTACGAGGATTTGAAAGATTTGCAGGGTAAGAATTACTAGCGGTAGAGCTTCAAAACGCCTGAGCTTGGTAGTCAAAACTTCCGCCATCGGCTATACTAATTTTATGCCAGCGTAGCTCAGGGGTAGAGCAGCGGTTTCGTAAACCGCTGGTCGTCGGTTCGAATCCGACCGCTGGCTTGGAGGCGAAATGAGCAAGTTAGTTGATAAGCTACACCACTTTTCTGAATCTTCTCCCCAAATGGGGTTTCGCCCTGTTAGCTCTAAATCAGCAGCTCCGACGATGTTGCTTATCGCAGGCATAAGAGGGAGGGATGTTGCTGAAGCTGAAGCAATAGCTGGTGATGATGTGGATGCTGGGCTGATATTTGAGCCAGTAGAGGGTGGTAAGCTGAGGCAAATAGCTGAAGCTATGGGGAATACTCCCGTTGGCATGTTTCTCGGTGAAGGAAGCAACCTTGAGGTAGTTGAAATTGGTGCCTCGGGTGGTGACTTCATCGTTTTTGATATGAAGACGCCGATAGAAGCACTGGAAACAAAGGAATTGGGGAAATTTCTCGCTGTAGAGATGTCTTTGGGATACGATTTGCTCAGAGCCATTGGCGAGCTCGAAATTGATGGTGTGCTTATCGTTAATCGCGAGCCAACTATCACTATTGAACACTTGCTCTTTTGTCGCCGTTTCGGCGCTTTAATGACTAAGCCGCTGTTAATGGAAGTAGCTCCGTCGGTGACCAAGTCTGAAATTAACGGTCTATGGGAAGCGGGCATAGATGGCATAGTTGCTTCTCCAGGGCAACCACCTGAGCAATTTTCGAAATTGCGGGAGGTGATTGCTGATTTACCGCGGCGAAGAAAGCGGGGAAGAGGAGAAATTGGTGTGGCACTTCCTCATTATGCTAGTATGCCTGCCGAAGAAGAGGAAGAGGAAGGGGAAGGGGAAGAAGAAATCTAGCTGCATGTCATTGCGTGGCTTTTTGGTGTCATTGCCCGCCTTTTTCTTCGTCGTTGCGAGCCGAAGGCGTGGCAACCTCACGAGATTGCTTCGTCATCCCTCACTTCGTTCGAGATTCCTCGCAATGACAGAGAGAGGCGCTTCTCGCAATGACAGCACAGGTGTGGCATGACTCAAAGTTTAACAAGGTGAATTATGGAGACAAGCCTCGGTTTATTTTTGTTATCTGTTGTTGGGATTTCCCTCACCGGCGCTATGCTACCCGGACCGATGACCGCCGCTACTATAGCCAAGGGCTATGGTAGCAAAAATGCCGGAGCCCTGATTGCCATAGGGCATGCCGTAATCGAACTGCCACTCATCGCAGCAATTTATCTGGGGGTGGGGCATTTCCTTGGTTTACCGTTGGTGGTAAGTATCATCTATGTTGCTGGTGGTGTGGCGTTGTTTTACCTTGGTTTCCGAATGTTTCGCAATGCCGGTGATGCTCCTGGCGAAGTGGGTGGTCTGCCTGGCAACTCTATAGTCACTGGCATTGTGGTCACGGGGACTAATCCTGCCTTTTATGTGTGGTGGATTACCATAGGTGCTGCATTGATAACTGGTGCTGCCCGGTTTGGAGTTGTCGGCGTTGTTCTTCTTGCTGTGGTGCACTGGCCTTGCGATTTAATATGGAGTGAGTTTCTTTCCGTGGGCACGTTTAAATCGCGGAAGTGGTGGACAGGAAAGGTGCCGCGAATTGTGTTTAGTATTTGTGCCCTGATTTTGATTGGCTTCGGAGCGTGGTTTCTAATCTCCGGTTTATCTAATTTGTAATCACAGTCACAGCTTTTCCCAGGTTTCCTTATCTATTCCCGCTTGTTTGAGAATCCTGGAGAGCAACTCCTTCCCGATGTCCCTCTGATGTGGATTAGGGATTCGTAAGCGAACCACACCTTTCAGCATAAACTGGTGTTTTTTGCCAGAATAAGGACCTTCAAAACCTAAAACTCGTAAATAGCGCACTAGTTCTTCCCTCTTTATTGGACCAAGCCAGGGCACTAAACGGCTTCCTCTATTACTAAGCTGATTCCATCAACAATTGGCAGTGGCAAGTGGCGAGAGACACTAAGCAAAATCCATTCCTCCAAGACTTCTCTCAGCTCACTCTGGCATGTCCCTAAATCCTTGGCATTGGCGTAAACACCATCAAACCCGGGGATGTATCCATAAAATGTATTGTCATCAGGAAGGATTTCGTATTTCGCCTTCCTCATTGCCCGCTCAATGTATTTTGTTAGCATCCCTACCCCCTTACCCTCAATTCTAATATAGTCGCTGAACAGTGTCAAAGAGACCCTTTGCCCGGCGAGGCAATCTTAGGGGACAAGCTGCGTAGCCTGGAGGTATTTTCCCTCGGTCTTTATCGATGGGGCGATGACCATTCTGGTGTTATGCATCTCCCTTATTGTTCTGGCGCCACAGACTCCTATTCCAGTGCGTAAAGCGCCCACCAGGTTCTGGGTACCATCGGTGACTGAAGTGGGACCGAGCAGGATTTGCTGCAAAGTCGCTTTGGTTCCTACCTTGACTCTTGTTCCCCGGGGTAGTGATGGGTGGGGATGGGACATTCCCCAGTGGTAGCCTCTACCCGGTGCTTCCCTGGCCTGGGCAAAGGGTGAACCAATCATGACTGCGTCGGCGCCGGAGGCAAATGCTTTGCATAGGTCACCTCCAGTGCGGATACCTCCATCGGTTATCACCGAGACATATTTGCCACTTTCCTTAACATAGGCCTCTCTAGCGGCGGTGCACTCTATAGTGGCGGTTACCTGGGGCATCCCAACACCGATGACTTCCCTGGTGGTGCAGGCAGCACCAGGACCAACGCCAACCAGAATGGCATCGATGCCCGTTCTCATCAGCTCAAGTGCCGCGGAATAGCTACAGCAATTGCCCACGATGATGGGTAACGATAGCATCTGGCATAGCTCGGACAATATGAGTCCTTTATAGCTCTTGGAGATATGACGAGCGGTGGTTACCGTTGATTGCACCACCAGCACATCGATTCCCGCCTCTTTAGCTATGGGTGATAACCTTTTGGTGTTTGCTGGAGTGAGTGACACTGCGCAGACAGCGCCGGCTTTTTTAATCGTCTCAATGCGTTCTCCGATGAGCCTTTCCTTAATGGGCTGGGAATAGATTTTCTGAAGCAAAGCAGTGGTCTCATTTTCCCGAGCTTGGGCAATTTGGGCGAGTATTTCATCGGGATTTTCATATCTTGTCTGGATTCCCTCGAGGTTGAGCACTGCCAGCCCCCCGAGCTTGCTGTATTTAATGGCGAAGGATGGGTCAACCACGCCATCCATGGCCGAGGCTAAAATGGGAATGGAAGAAGTCAGCTCTCCCAGTTTGAACTCTATATCAGTCTGGTCGGGGTTGATGGTTACATCTCCGGGGATGAGGGTGACCTCATCAAATCCATAGACTCGTTCCAACACCTTGAATTCGGGCATATTAGGGCAGAATATACCGCCGGAGATGGACGAAGTCAAGGAGACACAAAGCTCTAAACACTAAATCCGAAATACTAAACAGTATGAAAAAGCAGTCAGCAATCAGCAGTCAGTGACTAGCCAATGGCTGAAGGCTGAAGGCTGATAGCTACTAAATTGAGTTTTGAATTTATCCGTCAGCCAACGGATTAGCCACCGGATGACAACTCCTGCTATAATTAATCAACAGGAGGTATGTTAAGATGCTCAACATAAAGAAAGAATATGTCATCACGGATGACAATAAAAAGAAGGCAGTGCTAATAGATATAGAAACGTTTGAAAAAATAGAGCAGATTCTAGAGGATCACGGACTTGGGAAGTATATGGAGGAAGTTAAGGGTGAAGATGCTTTATCCCTCAGCGATGCCAGTGCATATTATGAGACTTTAAAAAAAGAATAGCATGATAACCTGCCTCTATAAGAAGGCGTTCCTGAAAGATTTAGCAAAATTGCCTTTGCCTTACCGACAGCAGATTGAGAAGTTAGTGTTTAAGAAAATTCCCCAGCTTGATAGCGTCTTCGCTGTACCAAATATGAAGAAGATGAAGGGCTATCAGGATTATTATCGGATAAGAGTGGGTGATTACAGAATAGGCTGTGAGGTGAAAGAAGCTAAACGTGTTATCTTTTATAGAGTTAAAAGCAGAAGTGATATTTATAAACTTTTCCCCTGACCACTCTTTGTTAGCTGTGTAAAAGTGAAACAGACTCCTAAAAGGTCGGAGGGTAAAAATCAAAATGCAAAATGGAGAAACAGTCAGCAGTCAGCAATCAACTGATAGCTACTAAATTGAGTTTTGAATTTGGATATTGGGATTTGTTTAGAATTTAGTGCTTGGGATTTAGGATTTCGATTTAGGATTTAGTGCTTAGAATTTAGGATTTCAACTCAGAGATTGCGGAGCTTGTTCCGAGCATAAGCGAGGAATCTTGTCCTCCGGGTTTTGTAGTTGCCTGATTCATCAGGCACAATTGCCCAATAAATTGGGCAACTACATTTTTAAACTATGCTTTGCAATGACAAAAAGGGTATGTCATTGCGAGCCCCTTCGCTTACTGTCATTCTGAGGGAGCAAAGCGACCGAAGAATCTCGCTCAGGGCGGGCTCCGGCGTGGCAATCCCGGAAAAATCAAAATGCAAAATGAGAGAGTGTTTACTAACCTCGCCCCCTTTATCCCTCTCTCCTTCAAAGGAGAGGGGGAAGAGATTTATAGAGAGGGGTGAAACCCCTCTCTTACCTACACTCCCCCCTTCCCTTACTAAGGGAAGGGGGTCAGGGGGATGGGTTGCTAAACAATCTCAAAATGAGGAATGAAGGTCTTTGCTTTTTAGTTGTAATTTTGACTTTACGGTTGGCGCTTAGAGCTTCAATTTGGCGTGTTATAATTAGCCTGCTTATGCTCTATAGCATCATCATCAGGCAAAGGACTTCCTATCATTATGTCGGGAGCTGTCCTTTTATTCCTGAAGTGCAAGGGGAAGGCAAGACCTTTGATGAATGTCTGAATAACACACGGCAGTCAGTGGAGAAATGCCTGGAGGAGAGGAGGGAAAACGGGGAGGAGCTCCCCGAAGAAGAGCCCACTCCACAGGTGATACTGGTGTATAGCTGAAGGTTGTATAATAATATCGGTGGAGGTAATAAGATGTTAATGAATTATACTGCGAAATACACAAAGATAAGCTCCGGGTATATGGGTCAGTTGCTTGAGTGGCCTGAGGTAATTACGGAAGGGAAAACTATAGAGGAATGTAGGGAAATGCTCAAAGATGCTTTACACGAAATGTTGTTGGCATATCAACAGCAAGGTAAAGAAATTCCGCGTTAAATGACATCGCTCATTTGATAAAGTAACGGCTAATGTGTTGTGTAAGCAAGCCGGAGTGAAACCTAAGTACTAGCTAATGTAGCTTTTATCACATAGATTACTCGTATTGAGTGTGGGTATTCCTTTATTCAGGTCGACTTCGTCTATGATGGGTAGTTGGTCACCGTGCCTTATTTTGACTAATAACCAGCCTTCGAGAACTGCTCTCAGCTCGATTTGGCATTGATACAGACTTTTACCAAAGGCGATTACTCCTGAACACTCGGAAATCTTACCACAATAAGTTCCATCTTCAAGTTTGTCATACACCGCCAGGGTCATAGCTTTGTCTATGTACTCTGTTAGCATAACTATCCTTCCACCATCCCAATTCTAATATAGCAGGTGATAAGTGTCAAAGGAGCAGAAGTAGAGCAAAGGGCAAAAATGTAGCACAAGACTTTAGCCTTGTGTACTGGAAGAGATGAGAATGTTTAGGCTACAATAAGTGACATGTTTTCTAGGGTTTGTTCAGTCACCGGCAGATATGGTCGGGCTAGCCTATGTAGCGTGGAGCTGTTGCGGCCGTTGTGATGGCTGGTGGGGAGGTTGTTGTGTTTCACGAGATGGGGATGGACTTGCCTCGATATTCATCGTTAAAGAAACCCTCTCACTCTCGAATAGCTTAGCTCCGTGTGATATTTGAAGCTGTTGGATTGAGCGCACATATAACTCCCAAATGTGTTCCCATAATTCCGACTCCTTGTCTATTTCACGCACATTAAGTTTGAGAACGTCTTTTGCTTCTTGGAAGCCTATAACCTTGCCATGTGACCGATACTTTTTCCCTGTGGACAACCATTCTGCCACTTGCTCAGCTTGTTTCGGGTTGTCCTTGAGCATGTATTTTTTTAACCACTTTTCAGCAAAGGACCTTGAATCCTCTATGGCGCTCTGGCAGATTGCAATTATTTCAGGCCTGATCTGAGACAACATGGGAAAATACATTTGTACTGGGTCACCATCCTCTTTGACTCTTTTCCTGATGTTTTCCAGTCCGTCAATGAAAGACCGAGCAGGTAGCGATGGTCCCGGCAGCGAAGAGACTTGGAGCTGAGGGTCTACAGGACCAAGCTCAGCGAGATACCCCATAAATATTTTGTCGCTGCCGAGTGCTAGCATTGTAGCTGCACTCTTGGCATAGTTCGGCACGATAACAAAAAAACCGTCAGTAAAACGCTCTCTACACATTATTAGTAGCTTCTCAGAAGCATTGGGGTCACCGCCTGGAGAGTTCAACATAAGATAGCCGACCTTTGAATCCGCATCTCTTAATAGGTCTTCAAATAGTGGAGTGTCCTGACTCATTATGAAAGCGAAGGGATGTCCTGGATTAGCGGTATAGGTTAGCAGACTTCCATGAGGAGCCAACTCCTGTTGTATTTTTGCGACGAGTCCCTGACGGACTGCAACACTATTGGGGTCGATAACATCACGAAATATTGGACGAGCTGGCATGGCTACCAGTTACTCTTCACTTTAATTTGGTAAATTTGAGGGTGTTCACTTTCCCTGGTAATATCTTCTAACATTCTTTCGAACTCCAAAACTTCGTTTAATCCTTTTTGATTCTCGGACTTAGCCTTCTCAACGAAACTGACAAGCGATTCACCCTTAGCATGTTTCCTTACCATATTGTACACACTCCCTTTTGTCCAGTCTACTGGTTAGGTTATCATAGTCTGGTTGCCCTGTCAACACGACCTGTATTGGCCTATAAGCTTAACGACGCTTGTCTTCATTTATCATTGCGAGCGAAGCAATCTCAGTGGGGGTGTGATTGCAGAGTCTGTGCCGAGTAAAGCGCGGTCAGCTAAAGGTTGATGTTTTATCCATCAACGATGCCAGTGCATATTATGAGACTTTAAAAAAAGAATAGCATGATAACCTGCCTCTATAAGAAGGCGTTCCTGAAAGATTTAGCAAAATTGCCTTCGCCTTACCGTCAATAGAAGTGATATTTACAAACTTTTTCCTTGACTGCCCTTTGTTAATTATGTGCTAGGCGAAGCAGTCCCCTAAAAAGTTAAAAATCAAAGGGCAAAAATACAGAGCAAAGTTCAAAAATGTAGTGCGGGGCTTTAGCCTCGTGCACGACCCTGAAGGGTCGCACTACAATAAGGAGGGATGTGCCCCGCAATGACAGGGGGCTCAACGCCCCCCTTTTTCACCCTCACCCTAGCCCTCTCCCGTCAAGGGAGAGGGGATTTTGTATAAGAAGAGGTTTTGAGTTTTGAATTTAGATATTGGGATTTGTTTAGGGTTTAGTGCTTCCCCACAGGGATGTCATTGCGAGCGAAGCGTGGCAATCCCGTTAGGGTATAGATTGCTTCGGCACTGACGTGCCTCGCAATGACAGGAAAGGGTGCTCCCCGAAAATAAGAAAAAGCCCAGCGGTTTTAATCGCTGGGCTTCTTGAGGTGCGGAAATTTTTATGTGTTCCCTCCAGAGCGGTGCTCCTTATCCAGTCGCAGTGTCGCAACTGCCAGTTCCACTGCAGTCCCAAGCGGTGCCATTGTAAGTACATTTCTTCCCACCGCCGGAATAGCAGGCATCGCTAATAACTCCAGTTATACCCCAAGTATAATATCCGTGAAGGTCGCTCTGTAGATAATTGCTCAATTTTCCCTCATCACCAGTAGCATTTGCAACTTGGGTCGCAATAGCTAATACTGCGCCGTGCGCGTTGGCAGCGCCCACTACCTCGCCGACTGCGCAGTTAGCCATACAGGCTGTGATGGCAGTTTGCACTGAAGCCAGCTCGGTCTTGGCGGTCTCCTCAGTTCCTGCGCCGAGGAATCCACCGACGTTGAACGCCACCACGGCGGCAAGGATACCGAGGATGATAATCACAATCAGCAGCTCAATCAGGGTAAAACCGCCTTCGCCCTTACGCACCTTCTTCATCAGTCCTTTCAATGCTTTCATTCATTTACCTCCTTTCTTTGATATTTTTTATTTAACCAGTTACGACCAGTGAGGTCAAGCCTCACCACTGTTTTTGCCATATTATCTGTGTCCCCAAGCATCACCTCCTTTGTTTTTGTTGTATAACTTAATCATACGTATGGTGGGTTACAGCGTCAATGGTAATATGGTAGTAGGACGGATGGGGGGATTTCCCCCTCCCTCTAACTCCCTCCCGCAAGGGGCGGGAGAACTAAATTAAATTCCTCTCCCTTGAAGGGAGAGGATTAAGGTGAGGGTGATTTGAATTTAGATATTGGGATTTGACATTCCAGCCCGTGCACGACCCTGAAGGGTCGCACTACAAAGTTTGGAGGTGAATGGGAATATGGTAGTAGGATGGATGGGGGAAGTAGAGCAAAAGTAAAAAAGCAGTCAGCAGTCACTATAAAGCTGAAAGCTGATAGCTCCTAAGTAGTTGCCTGATTCATCAGGCACAACTGCCCAATAAATTGGGCAACTACATTTTTAGACTAGGGATTGCGGGACCTGTTTGGAGTAAAACGAGGAATCCCGCTCCGCTGGCAAGGGCATCCGAAACTCTAAACAATGTAAAAAAGCAGTCAGTAATCAGCAGTCAGCAGTCAGGAACGAGCAATTAGCAGTCAGCTATCGGCAATCAGGGGGGAGGAGGTGGGGTTCTGAGTGCTGTTAGCTGTAGGCTGAAAGCTATTCGCTGAAGACTGATAGCTCCTAGATTGAGCTTAGTATGTAGGATTCCATTACGGGCAGTTCCAGCCAGCTGTCGCGTTGTAGGTGCAGGTTTTGCCACCGCCGCCGGTATATGTGCCATTAATAATAGTGCCGCTGTCATCCCACTCCCAGTAACCCGTGATGTTGTTTTCCACGTATTTCGACATAGCTACATCACTACCACCTACTGTGAGAATCCAGTCATCGGGATTTGTTATCGAGGTGCCACTATCTCCGATGCTGCCAGCCGCTACATCTGAAGACGATTCCACAGCCGCAGCAGCAACGATGGCGGTTTGCAAGACGTTACACTGCATCTTTGCTATCTCTTCAGTCCCCTGACCGACAAAGCCGCCAACGTTGAATACTACCGTGGCGACAAGGACGGCCAGTATGAGAATTACGATTAACACTTCTAGCAGGGTGAAACCGCCTTCACCCTTACGCACCTTCTCCATCAGTTTTCGCAATTGTTTCAATTGTTAGCCTCCAAGTTTAGTAGTGCGCCCCTTTCCGGAAATTGTTTAGCAACTCCCCTCTGTCATTGCGAGCCCCTTTTACGTCATTGCGAGCGAAGCGTGGCAATCTTATGCCCACCACCGGGATTGCTTCGTCACTCATGTGCCTCGCAATGACAAAGGGGGTCATTGCGAGCGAAGCGTGGCAATCTCGGTGGGGAGATTGCTTCGGCACTGACGTGCCTCGCAATGACAAAAGGGGTAGCGTGCCTCGCAATGACATAAAAAATCCCTCTAAATCCCCCTTTAGAAAAGGGGGTTCAACGCCCCCGTAAGGAGGATTTGACATTCGTGGGATTGTTTCGTCGCCATTCCGGATTTTGTAGTTGCCTGATTCATCAGGCACAATTGTCCAATAAATTGGGCAACTACATTTTTAAACGCCCTTATTCGGGATATTTTATAACAGGTGAAATCTGGAGTAAAGAGGTTGCTTGTTTTGGCACCCTCACCTTAATCCTCTCCCGTCGAGGGAGAGGAATTGCAAAGAAGGCTTAGTTATAAAAACTTCCTGAATTCCTCGATAGTAAGGCCAGCTTCTTTAATAATTCGGTTTTGCAAGTTGTGCTTAAGCTCTTTAGAATGCACAGGAACAGGGATAGGTCTGGGTAATCCCTCCTTATACATAATCAATGGCTACCCGATTGGCGAACAACACGAAAACCTGCCTTTTGCAGTGCTCTTACCATCGCGGCAGGTGTTAATGCCGGTAATTTTTGCCCCATGGAGGATTAAGGCTTTACTTTCTGGCGAAGTAGTAGTTGTAATTCCTTGGGGATGGGTAAGTTGAGTTCCTCAGCAGCAGCAAGGCAGCCTAAAAGGGCATCTTCAATATTTCCTAATGTCTCTTCCAACGTTTCGCCTTGAGAAATACAAGAAGGATAGAGTGGCACACTTGCTATGTAGCCACCTTCCTCAGCAGGCTCAATCTCATATTCTACACCGCCTTTAATCACCTTCAATTTTTCTGGGGAGTTTGACTTTGCCATTTCTTAATCTCTTGATTGGTATTGTAGCATATCAGGATGAGGTTGTCTTTATAGCCAAGGATTGACTTACAGGAATGAAAGCGGTAACAATTGGCTTTTGTGGAAGCTTTCCTGATATTTCTTTTTTTCTTGCTCGGACTGGGGATAGGCAGCTTTCTCAACGTGTGTATCGATAGGTTACCCCGAAATGAGTCCATCATAAACCCTCCTTCTCATTGTGAGGCATGCGGGCATCGACTCGCAGCCAAAGATTTAATTCCGTTATTTAGCTATTTATGGCTCAAGGGGAAATGCCGCTACTGTGGAACGAGCATTTCGAGGAAGCTTTTCTTTGTGGAGCTAGCCAGCGGTGCGATATGCGCCTTTCTTTGCTGGAAGTATGGACTGTCGCCCGAGCTGGGGGCGATGATTTTCTATGCTGCCTTGTTCACCGTAATATTCATGGTTGACCTGGAAAAGGGGATTATCCTCAACAAGGTAGTTTATCCTGCGATGGCAATTGCGTTTATTCTTTCAGTGTTACAGATTCAACTTGAGCTTCCTCAATCTGAGCTTTTTCGATGGCCTGTGGAGGACATCGCCAATGTTGCCATGGGTGGTGGGGTTGGCTTTCTGTTCTTTTTTGTGTTGGCGGTGGCATCTCGTGGGGGGATGGGCTGGGGGGATGTAAAGCTGGCGGGATTAATCGGACTTGCCACCGGTTTTCCCATGGTATTGGTGGCAATAGTGCTGGGAGCTGGTCTTGGTGCGATAGTCGGGGTGGTTTTAATGGCAGCCAGAAAGAAGGGGAGAAAAAGCCCTATCCCGTTTGGTCCGTTTTTATCAGTAGCCACCATGGTTACCTTGATTTGGGGGTATGATATACTCAACTGGTATATGGGATTGAACTGGCATTTTTTGGGGATTGTTTAGCAACCTATCCCCCTGACCCCCTTCCCTTGCCAAGGGAAGGGGAAGTGTAGGTAAGAGAGGGGTGAAACCCCTCTCTATAAATCTCTTCCCCCTCTCCTTTGAAGGAGAGAGGATAAAGGGTGCGATGTTACTAAAATACTAGTATTTTAGTTTATTTTGAGGTAGACTTAGGCTAAATGCAGAAAATAGATGGAGAAAGTAAATGGATAAAATAAAGGTATTTATTATTGACCGCCAGCCGCTGTTTCGGCAGGGGATACGCTCTGGCCTTTCCAAGGTGGCTGGTATAGATGTTGTTGGGGAGAAGGGTGTTGTTGAGGAAGAGGTGCTTCCCATTATGGAAACTTCGCCTCCGGATGTGGTGCTTGTGGATGTTGATTATCCTTCGCTTAATGGGTTGAAGTTATGTCGCAAGATAAAGAAATTGCTAGCCAGTGCGGCGGTTATTGTGCTTACTCCACAGGTTGATGATGAGCAATTCTTCGAGGCAATCAAGTCTCAAGCATCAGCTTACCTGAGCAAGGAAGCCAGTGCTGATGAGATAGCTAAGGTCATCAAGCGATGTGCCAGTGGTGATCACCCCATAAATGGAGGACTTACTGAGCGTCCTGAGGTGGCGAAACGGATATTGCAGCAGTTCCAGGAGCTTTCCCGGGAAAAGGAGATAGCGGAGGTCACTTCGCCGCTTACCCAGAGGGAAATGGAAATACTGGGGTATATGGCTAAAGGCTATCTTAACAAGCAAATTGCCAATGAATTAGACGTTAGTGAGCAGACGGTGAAGAATCATATTACCTCGATATTGCGCAAGCTCAATGTGAACGCACGCACACAGGCGGTGGTGGTGGCGATAAAAAAGGGCCTGGTTACCATAAG
>DAOUZA010000063.1 GCA_030665785.1 Dehalococcoidia bacterium | reverse complement strand
TATCTCAGATATCGCCATCTCCCCCAAGTATGATGATACCTACGATATCGCCATAGGTACAAGACATCCTGATGGTAACACTACTGGCGATGTGTGGTTAATTACGCTGTTCGAGTTTGGCGGCTGGAAAGATCAAGAACTGCAGCTAGACCCTGATACTGCAGGGACTGGCGCTGATGTAAGCACAGTCCGCTTTTCCTATGATGCAGGCAAAAGCATACTCGCCATCGCCTCCTCAGCCAATGATATAGCTCCGGCACTACAAGACAGGACATTCCTGTGCACTGGACAAAGGAATACTGAAACCAAGGAGACAACATGGACCACATTCATAGAAATTATTGACCTAGCTGGAAGCAGTTCAGGTGACTCACCAGACGAAAATGAGATTATCTTCTCCGATTTAGCACTCCCTTCCGGGGATTACCGCGAAGACAAAGGTTGGATTGCTTATGCCAGCTATTATTCTAATTCCACCACTGAGTGTGATGATGTATACCGGATAGAAGAAGATATCAAAGAGGCATGCAGGCTGGATGTCAAAGGAGGTAACGAGGTTGGCATAGCTTCGATTGATTACCAAGGGAGCATACTCCTCGCCGGAGAGGTATTAGGCAAAGATGGCTCCGCTAACGCCTTAATCCATATCTGTTCCAATCCTGAAGGATGCCCTCCTTTTAAGTGGAAAGTGCCAACCAAACCACCTACCGGTGGCGCCTCCTCCGAGAATCGTGCCAATGCCCAGGTTTTCTCGTCAACCAGTGGCGTACTTTACTGCGTTACGAGTACAAATAATGTAACCACCGCTGTTGAGTGGGCAAACATGACTCTCCCTGCCGGACCATGGCAGGGACAAGCTCGCGATGAAAGCGCCCTCTCCAAAAGTGAAGATGGCGGCGATACCTGGAATCAGCTCAGCTTGATAGATACTGAAATGACTTTTCTTTGCGATTATGCCTTCTCAGCCGATAACACTATCCTCTATCTAGCGTCGATAAATAAGAATAGTCCTAGTTTCGATAGCTTGTGGCGAACTAAGAAAAGCGAAACCGAGGCACTGACCAAGACCTGGCAGAGGGTGCTTTGTCTTAAATGCAATGGAACGGATAATATAATCTTGAGACCCACTCCCGAGTGGGAGGAAGAAGAGCAAATTTACTTCGCTGTTCCCGAGACCAAGAAGGTGCAGTATTCTGAGAATCAAGGGCAGAGCTGGGAGAAGGTCTGGGATTGCCCCGAGGTCACTGATTTGGCTGTGGTGAGCGATAAATTGCTGTATATCCTGGATGATGATGTATTAAATAGGTGCAGTTGGAACGAGACACTATGGGAAGGCATCTGGGAATGGCAAACCAATATAGACACCGGGCTTCCCTCAGGAGATGCCTTGATTGCTTATGGCGAGCATTATGTGTTCGTTTCTGAAAATGAGGGTAAAAGCAGGATAGCCTATTCCAGAGATGGCGGAGAAACCTTCAATCTTACCGAGTCCTTGCCCCGGTTAGGCAAAATCCAGTTCACCGCCGATGAAGAATTTAATAGCAACAAGTTTATTTATGCCGCCAGCGATGCTAGTTCGAGCGACATTTATCGCTGGGCTATTGGTGCCAGCACATCATGGAAGGAAATGAATACACCACACAAGGGCTTCTACGGGCTGGCTCAAATAGACGAAGTCCTTTACGGAGCCTATGCCTATAGTGACGGCGTTGCGCGCACTCTCGTGCCTCACTCGAAGACCATCCGAACATCCGATTGGGATACCATCAAGTACGGGTTAGATAACGTAACATTTAAGCCAAGGTCATTAAAGGCGATTAGCAACGAAGATGTCGAGTTGTGGGCTATCGATGAAGAAAATTATGCCTTTTCCAATGATGAAGGCTGTTTATGGGTTTACACCGATGCCTTTGTGCTGGAAACTCCCTGGCCAAATACGCCAGCGCTGAAAGAATCACTGCCCTGTGATGAATGTACCTGCCGGGCAGAGGATTTTTGTTTTCGCTGGCGAATGCTACCTTCGACTGAAAAATATGAGCTGTGGCTAGCTCTGGATGAAGATTTCACCGCCATAATACACAAGGAAGGAAACATAACCCCCACCGCCCCATGCGCTCCTGCCTGGTGTCCATCATCGAGCTCAGTTGAGTTCATTTGCGGTGAAACTTACTTCTGGAAAGTAAGAAGTTGTGAAAGCACTGAAGGGGAACGCATTCGCAGTCGGTGGTCACCAACGATGAAATTCACGGTAAAGGAATGTTCTGCAGAAGAAGGAAAGGTACATCTCGCCCCTCTATTGCTTGTCCCTGATATCGGCGCAAAGAATATCGGACGTTCACCTACCTTCTCCTGGAAAGGGTTCCCACCCACCACTGAATATGAATTTATCCTCGCTAAGGACGATGCCTTAAGCCAGGTAGTAGTGAGCGAGAAGCTGCCTGCCACAACCTATCAATATAAAGGGTATCTAGACTGGGGCACGACTTATTATTGGCAGGTAAGGGCTACCGACCCCGTGCTCAGTGAGTCAAACATAGGCACTTTTACGGTAATGCCCGCACCTGCAACAACACCAGCAACACCACCAACACCTTCATGGATATGGGCTATCATCGGAATACTTGCCTTCCTGGATGTAGTGGTTATCACCTTTTGCTTGCTCAAGCGATAAAATAAATGTAACACACTGCCTAATCCCCCACTAAGCAGCATACCATGAGTTGTTTAGCAACCTATCCCCCTGACCCCCTTCCCTTATTAAGGGAAGGGGGAGTGCAGGTAAGAGAGGGGTGAAACCCCTCTCTATAAATCTCTTCCCCCTCTCCTTGAGAAGGAGAGGGGGATTAAGGGGGTGAGGTTAATAATCAATCTCAGTTTACTTTAGTCCTTCTTGACACCTTTAGAACTTATGTTAATAATTGTCTTGGAATGAATAATTACGCGTTGATTCCATTAATTACGGCGATTATCTTCATCCCGCTATTGGTTACCCTGCTGGGCAGCCGACCATGGCAAAGGCAGCAAAAGTCTTTCTTTGTTTTTCTCATCACTGCCATGCTATGGAGCTTAAGCAGCTTCCTGTTTTACAGCAATATTTTCATTCAACCTGAACTCCTTCTTGCTAAAATCTCCATCTGCATCGGCATATTGATGGCAATTCAGCTCCACTACTTCTTACGCTCCCTCTACCAGGGTCAAAACAGGATACCCTATGCTTATGTCATCTTAGTAGGCGCTATTGGTCTAGCAGCGATGGGCTATATTCCCAAGGGCGTCACATCCACCGGGATTAGTGTCTCTGCAGCGTATGGTACCTGGTTTATTGCCCTACTTGTTATCATTGCTATCCTGCTTGGCAGGGATATTTATCTTCTGGCACGGAGGCAACGGATATTGGCCGACCCACGGGAGCGTAATCAGATGAACTACATATTTGCTAGCCTTGCTGTTTTATTCACCTCTTTTGTTGTAGGATTTACTCCCGCTGGGAGGGGGTATCCCATCTTCCATATTGGAAACTTCGCCATGGCTGGCATCCTTACCTATGCAGTGGTAACACGCCAATTGCTGGATATCAAGGTTGTCTTCCGCCGCGGGTTGGTATGGACAATCATGAGCTTCGGCGCTGTAGCAGCATACTTCATTCTATTCTTCCTGCTCCATGTCATCTTTAACTTTAATATCAGCCTCACCACTGTAGCAGTAGCCATAGCGGCTGCAGCCTGGGTTGCTATGTTTGCTTACTGGATGTTTACCATTCTCAGCCCGGGAGTAGAACAACGCTTAACAGGAGAAAAATACAATTATCGCCAGCAGTTGTTCAATCTTACCAGCAAAGCAGACACTGTTTCTACTCTGGAGGAATTAGGAGGCAAAGTAATATCCTTGCTGTGTCAATCCGTGGAGTGCT
>DAOUZA010000014.1 GCA_030665785.1 Dehalococcoidia bacterium | reverse complement strand
TCCATTGGAATTGTCAGTGTGGATTGCGATATAAAAATCACTGACTTAGATAATGGCGAAAAAATGCCGATATCAAGAGTGGTGAGGGAAAAACTGAGCGGAGAATTATGGATGAAAGGTCCTGGCAGGATGTCGGGATTCTGGCCCAATCCTGGTTCGGGAATTGATGAAGAGGGGTTTATTCGTACCGGAGACGTTGCCACTGTGGACGACACGGGGCACGTTTATATTGTCGACAGGGTAAAGGATATGGCGCTGGTCAGCGGATTTGACGTTTACACCGGAGAAATAGATAAGGTGCTATTGTCATATCCTGGAGTGGCTGAGGCTGCCACAATAGGGATTCCTGACCCCGAAAAGCCAGGCAGCGAGAGGATAAAGGCTTTTGTTGTTCCCTTGCCGGAGTATAAAGGAAAGATAAAGGAACAAGAGATAATTGAATATTTGAGGGGAAGAGTAGCACCATATGCCGTGCCGAAGTCCGTGGAATTCAGGGACGCCAGCGAATTTCCAAGAACATCTGCTGGCGTGGATAAAATATCCAAGAGAATATTGAGGCAACAAGAGGCAGAAAAGATGAAGGAACGGAAATAATGAGCGATAAGAATATTTTATGTGAAAAAAGAAATAACGCCGCAATCATAAAATTTAACCGACCAGAAAAAAAGAACGCCCTTTCTCTGGAATTAATGGAAGAACTTCGCGGCGTGCTTGAAAGTGTGGAGAACGATGATGATGTTCGAGCGGTAGTTATTACCGGCGTCGGCAATGCTTTTTCCTCAGGCGCAGACCTTGCCGATCTGCAGACATTTCAAATGATGGAACAACAACTCGATGCTTCTTCAGGGAAATCTACAATGATAAAACTCATCAATCTGGAAAAACCAACCATCGCTGCAGTGAACGGTTACGCACTGGGTCACGGCTTAGAATGTGCCCTCATGTGTGACATTATCATAGCCTCGGACAAAGCGGTATTTGGATTTATTGGTCCTCTGCGTGGCTCAGTATGCCCCTATGCAATGATTCGGCTTGCTGATGAAGTGGGCCGGGCAAAGGCAAAGGAACTGTTATTCACCTGCGACCGCATATCTGCTGAGGAAGCTCTTAGAATTGGATTGATAAATAAAGTAGTCCCCCATGAAAAACTTATGGACGCTGTCTTCGAGATTGTAGAACGAATGAAGAATTCAGCACCTCTGGCAACAAAACTTACAAAGCAAGCAATAAACAGGGAACTAGGAGGATATGAGTATAGTCTGAAGGCATTTAAAGAAGTCGCTGCTGGCGGAGACATAATAGAAGGCGCCGTAGCATTCCTGGAGAAAAGACAACCTAAGTGGAGTGAATAGCTGCCTGGCGTGATTTTGTCAACCTAAGATAGAAGGTACAGAGACTATATGGAAACAGTGGTCCGGTTAAAGGTGAATTGTGGCTGCAAATATCGGCCGATGCTCTTACTATAAAAGAGGTGAAAACATGAATGAAAAAGAAATTAATAAATTGAAAATGGAAATACTAGAAGCCGGTAAGAGAATGCTGCATAAAGGTCTCGTAATCGGCACATCGGGGAATATCAGCATTAGAATTTCCGGTGAAGACAAGATTGTAATTACTCCGAGTCAGGTAGAATATGACAAAATCGGTGCTAATGACATTGTAGTACTGGATTTCAAAAAGAATGTCCTTGAGGGAGACCGCAGTCCATCCGTTGAAACTGGTATGCATATCGGGGTTTATGAAACCAGACTAGATGTCGGGGCGATAGTTCACACCCATTCTGTGTATGCCAGCGCAATTGCATCATTGGGAAAAACAATTCCACCTTTCCTCGATGATATTGTGCTTATGCTTGGTGGTGAAATAGAAGTCGCAGAGTACGGCATGCCAGGCAGCAAAGAATTGGCCGAAAATGCAGTGAGAGCCCTGGGAAAGAAGAATGCAGTTCTTTTGGCAAATCACGGCTCTTTATGTTGTGGAAAAAACCTGGAAGGTGCGTTTGTGAACGCTGAGTTGGTTGAAAGAGCAGCAAAAATATTCATATTGTCTTCGCTCCTCGGCAAACCAAAGAATCTTCCCCAGGAAGTTGTACAGTTGGAACAGCAAATATTTGAAATGACGGGATAGATAGATTTCGGGATAAATATGACCAAGGGTGAATTAATACACAATTCCTTGATTGAGCTAGTGGGCAAGGACTTTGTCTCAACTGAGCCAGAAGAGCTGGAAGAAGAATTAGCCATCAAGGATATCTCTGAAATTGTGGGGGAATCTTTAAGGGGTAAATAACGAAGCAACCGGAGTGAATAAGATAGCACGCCGGCTGAGTTCTCCTCCCACAACGCCTCACCCTATTCAGGCAGGGTTTCCCCAGATTTTGTGCTAGCCCTCAAGGCAGAGCAACACCTTAAGCCTAAGAAAGGATGCGGAATCTGCCGCTATTAGCCTGGGCGAGTTCATTGCCTGCCGAGTCATAAATAGCAACCATTATGAAGCAATTATCGGACGGCGACAGTTCTACAGTCCATTCATATTCTTGAGTATCTGGTTGATTCTCGGCAATTGCATCCCATAACTCCCCGCCATCAAGGGATAACAGAATATCCACATGGTCTATACCAGAGCCCTCGGTTATCCAGGTAATGAGCATGGGTTCTCCAATATAGTACTCTCCACCCTCCTCAGGACTTGTCACCATAACACCTGGAGGGGTAATTACCACGGTGACGCTTTGTTCCACTTTACCGAGCTCATTACTCGCAGTGAGCGTGTATTCTGTAGTCGCCTCGGGGGTGACAATCACTGACCCAACCAGGTCTACTTCTTCTCCGTTTATTTTTGCTTCGGTCGCTCTTTCCACCTTCCAGTGTAGTATAAATCCCCCTCCTTCGAGTAGATGAACGGCAAAATATTCGATTTTGGGAAGGTTCATCACCTCGACATTTATTGAATCGCTTGCCGTTTTACCACCATAATCTACCATAGTAGCCCTGATTTCATATTTTCCATCCTTAAAAGCAGTGGTATTCCATACAATATCCCAGCCATCCAGATAATCTGTATCATTACCTATCTCCGTCCATGCTACACCCTTTCGGCATTCAAATGTGGCATAAGCTATATCCTCCGAACCTTCTAAATCGGTCACATTTATGAGAACACTACCATTTACAACGCTTTCTTCTTCGGGGTAAATTATCGAAGGAGAAGGTGGGTTATTATTCACATAAGTATTTATCATGTCGGTGCCGGTATTTCCTTTTTCATCGACCAGTTTCGCCCTGACCAGGAAGAATCCATCATGAACCATAGTGGTATTCCAGCCCAGAGCCCAGCCATCGGTTGATATGTAATTCCTGTTATTCGTCCCGGTAGGTTCCCAGCATACCCCAACATCTTTTGGTATGAAGGTGTTGTTTTTGGGACAAACCACAAGCATATAAAGGACGTTTTGGTCCTTTCCTGTATAATTAATGTTGTTCCCCGCTCCCCATTTTGCTGAGGCATCTTCGGCATAGTATTCACTTTTGGGGTCAACAACTCCCAGAGAATGGGTCCCATCCTTATTTTTGTTCTTGTTTGCTGACTTTCCAGTTACATAGTGTCCCGAAGTTTTTCCTTTTGGTGCAATCAACAGGATGATACATTGCCCACTCTTTAGCTCTCTTTCGTAGTCCTCCCAGGTGGGGTTATTAACTCCTTTGACGCTGTAGCCAGTTTCATTATTGTCACAACCCAGACCAACTTCCTTCAGGTAGTCCTCGACTCCTTTTTTCATATCATCCGTTGGGATACCATTCTTTCGCACCTGGTCCAAACTTTTTGTTTTACCGCTATCGTCGCCTTTTACCGTGGGAGCCATCTTCTTGGCAAGAGCCTTTGCTAACTCCGTATTATCAAGAGACTTTCCGCCCAGTTTCGTCAGGTTCGTGTTGTTCTGAGCAAGTCTCCACAACCCGTTTGCCACAGCAGCGGGACCACAGAAGTTATTGTCGCCGTCTAACCTAGTACTTCCATCAGTATTCCGCCCGACATTGTATTGAACGGCATCTCCGAGATTTTTTTGAGTTACCTTATTGCCAGAGCCATTGAAGAATTCTAATTCAAGATAAGATATGTCCTCATCGCTGGTATTTACCTTGAACTCCGTTACATTAGATATTTCTGCACCATAGGAGGGTTCATAAATTTCAGTGATTGGTGGAGTTGGGTCGTAGTAAACCTTTCTTTGATAATACCCAACCTGTCCAAATTTATCCGTCATAGCTGCTCTGAGGTAATAAAATCCTTCATCCAAATCAGAAATATTCCATTCTATGTTCCATCCACTGACTCCTATTCCATTTCTTTCTCCGCCCTCTTCTCCAAACCATTCGCCTTCAAAACTGGTGTTCTCATCTACTCCTATCGGTATCCAATTTTCTCCATCTGGGGAATATTCAAAAGAAGTGGAAGTTATGTTGCTGCTGAGATTCAATTCAACGGCGGTAACATTGACTTTATCGCCATAAATAATATTGGTATCCCATAAATGCCCGTAAAGAGAGCCATCATTTAATGGGTCTGTTATATACGGCTCTGGCACAGCACCTGGTTTTTGCGTAGGACCGCAGGCAACCATAGCCATGACTACCACAGCAATTAGCAATACTTCTATCAACCTTGCCGCACTCTTTTTAATCATGGCTCCCCTCCTTTTTAGAAATCACAAAGACTCTTTATATTTTGTTCCTGTGCTTCAAGCCCACCATACTAATAAAGCGATATGCATGTCAATAGCGAAAAAAGGACTAACCTAAAAGAGCATTGAAGCCAGCATTAGCTGGCAAGGAATGTTTATGGTTTTGCCCAATTTCTGGAGATGGCGTAGAATGCTCAAGCTGAGTGACTTTGAGCGAAGGAGGTGCTGAAAAATGAAAATCGTTGAGGTTGATGCATATATGTGTCATTATCCACTTCCGCAAACATTTTATCCCACATGGATTCCAGGCTTTCCCCAGACGCGGAACTCCTGTTTGCTGTTAATCCTGAGAACTGATGAGGGGATCGAAGGATATTCCGCCATGGTTGGATTCCTGGATGAAGCAAAGGGACTAATCTCGCTGCTTCGTCCGTTTCTGGTCAATCGAGACCCATTTCAGGTTGAGGATACACTCCGCTTGCTGCGGAGTGCGTTGTTTCTGGGCTACAAAGGTTGGTTTCCCGAAATTGCCTTATGGGACATCATTGGCAAGGCAACAGGGCAGCCCATTTACCGCTTACTGGGAGGAGGAGCAGACCGAATTCTGGCTTATGCCAGCACCGGCGAACTGCATCCGCCTGAGCAGCGGGCTGACGAGGTATTAAAACTTGAGGAAATGGGATTCCAAGCAGTCAAGCTCCGACTCAAGGCAATGCAAGTAAAAGAAGATATCGCTCTGGTCGAGACAGTACGTCAGGCAGTGGGCGATAAGATGGAGATAATGGTAGATGCTAACCAAGGTTGGCCGATACATGGATTTGGACCCTATCCCCACTGGGACTTGAAACGAGCCATGAATGAGGCACGTGCCTTTGAGGAGCTCAAAGTGCGCTGGCTGGAAGAACCACTTTATAAGCACGACTACGAAGGATATGCACAGCTTCGAGCGGCAACCAGTGTACCCCTTGCTGGTGGCGAGTTTAATACCGACTTGCATGAATTTCGCGACTTAATTACCAGGCATTGCCTGGATGTAATTCAGCCTGATGTCACTCTCAGCACAGGAATTCTCAATGGGAAAAAGGTAGCTGGCATGGCAGAGGCATATAACCTCGAATTCAGCCCGCACACCTGGACTAATGGCTTGGGGCTGGCAGCTAATCTTCAATTGATGGCATCAGTCCCTAACTGTCATTATTGCGAGTTCCCCTACGAGCCACCAGGCTGGATTCCTGAAGCGAGGGACTTTATGCTCACCAAGCCTTTCCAGATAGACAGCGAGGGTTACATCAAGGTGCCTGATAAACCAGGTTTAGGAGTTGAGCTTGACCTGGAAAAAATTAAGTCCTGTGGAGAGAAACTCTAACGCTGTCTGACCATTCCTGTGGGTTGAAACAAGAGTTTTCCTGAAGTAATGTTATAATGTTGCTATGAGTGGGATGGGAACCAGCAGCGCCTTCTACGTGGTAGTATTGCTCTGGATAGCCAGGACAGTAATCCTGGCGTTCATCTGTGCCCTCCTGGCCTGGCTTGGAATCAGAGTGTTGGATGCCCTCACCCCTCATATCCACGAACGAGAGAGAATAGGAGAAAATCCTATTTCAGTAGGTCTGTTTATCGCCGGTTTCATAATATTAATAGGGTTGGTCATCCACGGAGCGGTGACTGGTCCTGTCATGGTCGGTGCCGGGGTTCTGGCGAGTTTAATCGACCCCAGAAGATTAGGGCTAATAGCCATTAGCTTCTTTGTAAGTCTCCTTCTCGGAGTAGTCTTACTCCGCATCATGGACAAACTGACTCCCAAAATACCTTTCGTGAGCATTGAGCAGAACCCAGTTGCCGTGGGAATCTACGTTTTTGGCTATCTAGTTTTTCTCGGTTTAATAATCCATGGCGCCTTGATAATGCCGTTATAAGTTGCCATGCCAAAATATCTGAGACCTATTTTGTTATCTATCGCAATACTCATGGTGGTAATGCCTGCCACCGCTTTTGCTATGTCCTCAACAACCTTTTATGAACAAAATGGTGCGGTTTACGACGACTGGAATATCTGCCGTACCAATTCCGTCGGTGAAGATGGCTTCTTCCAGGTCACGGAAGCAGCATTCTGCCCCATCATACTCGGTGAAAGCCTGGGAGAAAACGTCGACAAGGCTTACCAGATTGGCCAGCAATTCGCCCAAGATTATCCTGATTCCAATCAAAAGGCGGAGAAAATCTTCGCCTTCGCCCGCAACAAGGTCAGATATACTCCAGATAAAGACCAGTTTGGGTATAAAGAATTTGCCCAGAATGCTGACGAGTTAGCAGCCTTCATTGAGGATGAAGGAATTGCCTATGGTGACTGTGAGGATTATGCCATATTGCTTGTTGCAATGTACAAAGGTGCAGGACTTCGCTCGGCGATAGTATTAGCACCGGGGCATGCCGCAACGCTGGTATACCTACCCGAATATAACAGGGCTAATCAATTTTTATCTATTGATGGTGAATCAGGCTGGGTCTGGGCTGAAGCTACTGGCAGAAACAACCCGTTAGGCTGGATGCCAGAGGAATTTATGGGAGCGGAGCTAATGGCCTACGAGGTTGAAGATGAGGCGATAACCAAAATGGAGCCAACTGGCACTGTTATACCCCCACAAGGTGGTGGCGGCAGCGCTGGAATTCATATATCCCCGTTCTTCGGCGTGCTCGGGATGATGTGGCTTCTTTCCATGTTCCGATTCCGAAGGCGGCGCTAAATCGCCGCTTTCACACCACGGCAATTCAACCCAGAAGCTGCTATTCGATTATCACTATAGCTTTCTGAGTCCCCGCAATACTCCGTAGGCAATCATTCCACCAGCCAGAGCGGTCACTAATTGAGGCCAGCTCATCATCACTGCCACGCTTGAAGCCAGGTTTTGGTTGAAAAGCAGACTGATGACTATTGAACTGGTGCCGAATAGAAAGGCGAACTTCAAAATACTTCCCGAGACCAGTCCCAGCCAGTAATTCCTCTGCCTCAGGTAACCAAAGGTTACAACCAAAATAGCATTCCCCACTATAATAAAAGGAATCATAGGAGCCAGCATTGGGGGTAAAAGCCCAATAGCTAAGGCTATTGAACATGGTATTAAACCAATAAGAATTGCATCTCGCATGCCCAATAAAGCCACCGCAACAAGAAGGGTGGCATTAACAATTGGGCCGGTGACAAATTGGTTGTGAAGCAGGGGAGCGGCAGTGGCTATCCCCAGCAGCAATACAAATTCAATTACTCTCGTTCTTGTAATCGTTAGATTTTCCACCTGAGTATTCATCCTTTAATCCCTCCTTTGCGCTTCCTTAAGCTATACCACTTCCCTCTTGGTGTATTTGGTATGCAGTAGATGATGCGATTTCTCTCCCAACGGCTCCTTCAAGTAATCCTCATATACCTTCTTTATTGATGGATTATCATGCGACCTTCGGTAAGGGAGTTGTCTGTCCTCAGCATAAAGGGTTTGCCCTCGAATACCTCGCAGCGCCATATCAAAGCCGATTGGCTGCCCACCACCACCTGCACAGCCACCGGGGCAGGCCATAATCTCGATGAAGTGGTAGGGTGACTTACCTGCCCTTACCTCGTCAAGAACCTTCCTGGCATTGCCCAATCCATGGGCTACAGCCACTTCTACTTCCAGACCATCCACATTCAGGGTAGCCGTCTTTATGCCGTCAAGCCCTCTTACTGGCTCAATATCTATTTTCTCCAATTCCTTTCCGGTGACCAGCTTATAGGCTGTTCGCAATGCTGCCTCCATCACTCCACCTGTGATACCGAATATTGTTGCTGCACCTGAATAGAGTCCCATAAGCTCCTCTGCTGGCTCATCGGGCAGGCTAGCAAAGTCAATTCCTGCCTCTTTAATCATGCGGGCAAGCTCCCTGGTCGTCAGGACATAGTCAACATCCTGAAAGCCACTATCTGCCATCTCAGGTCTCTGCGTCTCAAACTTCTTTGCTGTGCACGGCATGATGGAAACTGAGACAATCCTTGCCGGGTCTATCCCTGCCTTTTCAGCATAGTATGTCTTGGATAATGCTCCGAACATCTGCTGAGGGGACTTGCAGGTGGAGACATTAGGAATAAGGTCAGGATAGAAATGCTCCATAAACGTAATCCACCCAGGGCAGCATGAGGTAATTTGCGGCAAAACACCGCCTTCCTTAACCCGCTTCACCAGTTCACTGGCTTCTTCCATAATGGTCAGGTCGGCAGAGAAGTTGGTTTCAAAAACAGTATCAAAACCTAATCTCCTCAACGCAGCGTGCATCTTGCCAGCAACAAGCGTTCCAGCAGGAAGACCCAGTTCTTCGCCCAGTGATGCTCTCATTACCGGCGCCTCCTGAACGACAACATGCTTCTCGAGGTCGGCTAGAGCTGCCCACACTTCATCAACAGCAGATTTTTCCTTAATTGCTCCTACAGGACAGACATGGATACATTGACCGCAGTTTGTACACTCCACATTGCCCAAACCGTTTTCCATGAAAGTAGACACCATCGTTTCTAAACCACGATTAACAAAGCCAATGACACTCACTGTTTGCACATCATGACAAACGCGAACACATCTCCCGCAGAGAACGCATTTATTGGGGTCACGAATAATAGCCGGACTCGTTTCATCCAGTTCATAGTGTGGTTTTTCCCCCTCAAATCTTATCTCTTTTACCCCCAGCTCGAAGGCTAGCTTCAATAGCTCACAGGTTTGATTTCTTTCACAGGTAGGACAATCCGTATAATGATCTGCCAGCAGGAGTTCCACGATCATCCTCCTGGCTCTTCTTACCCTGGCTGAGTTTGTCTGGACCTTCATCCCCTCACTTACCTGACGCACGCAGGAAGGGGCTAACCTGGGCTCACCCTCAATCTCAACACCGCAGACACGGCAGTGATACTCCGGTTCAAGCCCCTCCAGGTAGCAGAGGTGAGGAATATTAATATGCACTTGCTTAGCCGCATTCATAATGCTGGTTCCCTCAAGAACCGTAACCTGTTTCCCATTTATGGTTAATGTGACCATCTTTCCCTCCTTATTTCCTCACTTTCTGCTCAAATTCCTCCCTAAAGAGCCTTATGGCACTGGCAGTGGTGTTCATCGCCGCCTGCCCCAGGCCACAGCAAGCGGTGTCATACATTACTTCCCCCAACTCCAGCATCAGGTCAAGTTCTTTTGCCTTGCCGCCTCCGTTGGCAAATCGAGTGAGGATTTCCCTGGCTCTTCTGGTACCCTCACGACATACTGAGCACTTGCCACAGGACTCACGAGCGAAGAATTCCATCGTGTTCTTAGCAACATCTATTATGCTGGTATCCTCATTTATAACAATTACCGCACCTGAGCCCAACATACTCCCAGCCCTGGCTACACTTTTATAGTCCAGCTTCACATCAAGGTTGGCAAGCAAGCAGCTGGAAACGCCACCAGGTAAAGCAGCTTTAAACTCCCCTTTTACCCCCTCCCCATGATTCTCAATAAGCTCTCGCAATGTTATTCCCATGGGAAGCTCATACACGCCGGGCTTATTTACATGCCCCGATAGGCAATAAAGCTTAGGACCAGGAGAATCAGGGCTGCCAATCCTGGAATACCACTCGCCACCGTTAATCATAATAGCGGGGATGTTACACAGGGTCTCGACATTGTTTACTGCCGTCGGCTTACCTAAGAATCCAGATTCTGCCGGGAATGGTGGTCGACAGTCGGGACAGCCTCTATTACCCTCCATTGATTCAAGCAACGCTGTCTCCTCACCACAGACATAAGCACCAGCACCCTTGTAGAGCTGGACATCAAAGGAAAAGCCAGAACCAAGTATGTTATCCCCCAGGTAACCCTTTGTTCTTGCCTGTTCCACGGCTTTTTCCACCGTTTCAATCTCACGGTAATACTCACCCCTGATGTAAATAAATCCCTTGCTTGCTCCAATGGCATATCCCCCTATGATGAGGGCTTCTAAAAGCAGGTGAGGGTCATTTAATAAAATCACACGGTCCTTGAATGTTCCCGGTTCACCTTCATCAGCATTGCATGCGATGAACTTCGGTTCAGCGCTTTCCCTCCGGGTAAATTCCCATTTTAAGCCAGTGGGAAAGGCAGCTCCGCCTCTTCCTACGAGCTTGGATTTTTTAACCTCGGCAATGACATCCTTGGGTTTCATGCCCAGTGCTTTTTCCAGCGCCTTGTAACCACCACCACCTAAATATACCTCTATGTCCTGCGAATTTGGTTTCCCCACGTTCTTGGTCAGTATCTTCTCCATTTTGCCTCCTAACAGTTTAGCTCAGCGATAATTTTCTTAACCGACTGTTCCGTCAAATTTCCATAGATTTTGTCATTAATCATCATCGCTGGCGCCTTATCGCACAGACCCAGACAGGGAACAACCTCCAGGGTGAACTGCCTGTCTGCCGATGTCTCACCCGCTTCTATTCCTAATTCCTTTTCTATTACCCCCAACACTCCATCCGATTTGTTGAGATAGCAGGGAAGGGAATCACATATACGGATAACATATTTCCCCTGCTCTTTGGTGGTGAGCATGCCATAAAAGGTTATCACTCCATAGATGTCTATTGACGGGACATCCAGGTTTTCCCTCAAGTAGGTAATCGCTTCCTGTGGAATGTAACCACATGCTTCCTGTATCACCTCCAAACAAGGCAAAAGGGTCTCCTTTGATTTCCCTGACCTTTTCAGAACCTCGTCTACCTTCGTTTTCCATACACTCACATTCATACTAAACTCCTTTCCGTTGAGCTATCATTATAGCTGTAGAATCCCAGACGACAATTTCCCCGCAAGATTTTTCCTGAAGCGTTGCAACGCCTTACTTACTCCAAACCAGCAAATCATATCTCATTGATACGGAATTTTCAATGTGCTGTACTTAACCTAACCCCCCTTATTGTTTAAGTATGGCCACCCTGTTGGGCTCCATAGCTCATCCCTTCCCCGAGGACTGCCCTGGACGATAAGGGTTAACATGAACTATGACATCCTGCACATGCTCAACTTCACCCAAGAGTTTGCTTTTTACCCCTTCGGCTACCTGATGGCCTTGTTCTACGGTGAGACTGCTATCTACAGCTACTTCTATGTCAACGGTGAAGCTAGAACCCAATCGGTGTGCCCTGATGCTATCGACTGCCTTAACCCCTCCAATTTCTAGAGCCGTGGTTCTAATCTTGTCCAAGATTGCTGAGCTTGGGCTTTCATCCATCAAGACTCCAATATTAGGGCGGAGAAGAGTAAGGGACATCTTGATAATGAAAGCCGAGACAACAAGACCGGCTATAGGGTCTAAGTATTGAACCCCCAGCCTGGCTCCAAGTATACCGGCTAAGGCAGCAATTGAGGAGTAAGCATCTGAGCGATGGTCCCAGGCATTAGCAACAACAGCAGGACTGTCGTTCTTCTTCCCAACCTTGAGCGTGTAACGAAACAAAGCCTCCTTTATGACTATGGAAGTGGCCGCTGCTGCCAGGGCAATTGTGGCCGGGGTTTCAAAATGTTTGTGGGCAATGAGTTGGATAGAGGAAACGCCGACATAGACCCCGGTAGCGAGAATTATGAGGGCGACCAGTAAGGCAGCAATAATCTCGGCATTGGCATGACCATAAGGATGGCTTTTGTCTGGCGGTTTTTCTCCAATTCGTATGCCTACATAAACAATGCCCGTGGCAAAACAATCGGAGAAGGAGTGAATGGCATCAGCTATCATGGCATAGCTAAAACCAAATATACCAGCGAGCAACTTGAAAATTGCCAGGACTATATTGGTGGCAAGCCCTACTAATGTGCAGGGCTTAGAATCGAGAAGATTGATTTTCGGCGTCTCTAATCTCATTTCCAGCCACAATCTTCACAGCTTGGAGTTCTTTCTATCTCAATTTCGTCTATCTTTGTATTCAGGCCGTCCCAAAGTAAAAGCTTGTTCTCCAAGGAACTCCCCATCTTAACGAGATGCTTTATCACCTCAGTTACTTGAATGCATCCTATAACGCCACATGTTGCTCCTATCACAGGGAAGGTCATTGATGGAGGAGGTTCCGGAAATATGCACTTTAGACAAGCGGTCTTTCCCGGGATTATCGTTGTAGCCTGTCCATACAGTCCATTAATCGCACCGTGAAAAAGGGGGATGTTCTTCGCTATAGCAGCCCTGTTCAGTATATATCTGGTATGAAAATTATCCATCGCATCCACAATCAGGTCAAAGTCATCCACTAGTGCAAGAACGTTGTTTTCTTCTATTGTTTCTGATATGGCCTCTACTCGGACGTAAGGATTTATCTTTTTGAGCTTTTCTTCGGCTGATGCCGCCTTTTTCTTTCCTATGTCCTTATCCCAATGCAGTATCTGCCGATTCAAATTGCTGAGTTCTATCTTCTCGTGGTCAACTATCCTTATCCTTCCGATGCCGGCAGCAGCAAGATATATGGATATGGATGAACCGAGACCTCCAGCTCCGGCGATGAAGACCTTTGCATTTTTGAGTCTCTCCTGTCCCTCTCCTCCGAATATCCTTATCTGTCTTTCATATCTCTTCAGTTCGTTCTCAGTCAGCATTTTGCTTTCTATAACTATCCCCCAACCACCGGAGGAAATAGCGCTATTTCCGCTCCATCTTCGAGTTTTGTTTCCAAGCCTTCCAGCGATTTGATACTTCTCGCGTTTTTTAACACCACCATATTTCTTACTTCATTTCCATCGAACAATTTGAAAACGCCTCTGCCTACAGGGATTTCATCGGGTAGTCCATAGTCCCTTCGCAAGGTAGTTAACAGGTCGGATATGGTTGCCGGGCTATCTAGCTTGACCTCAATTTCTCGCTGGTCCCCCAGAGCATCACGAATAAACAGAAATGGCTTTACGGTGACTTTCACTGCTTTCCTCCGTTGTGTTTTTAAGGCAGTTAAATTTTCCAAAGCCTCATCTTTCAGCTTCGCAGTCTTTTTTACCTCATCTATATTGCATAACCTTTATTAAGCGGGTGGGGCTTGTGGCTTCGATTTTGAGTTTGCTACCTTATAGTTCTTTCTTCAATATCTTGTCTTTGAGCGTCTCCCACTGTTCCTTGGTGAGAACACAAGTGTTGCCTTTCTCCCCTATTTCCACTCGTGTGTCCGTTATCTTGACTACCGGGCATTGTGCACAACTGCTGCATAGGCTTACGATTTTCATGTTTTGTCCCTCCTTATCTTCTAAAATTTAAAGCCCCCGTTAGCCCCACCTGCCACTTAACGAAAAACTTACTGCCAAAATAATCCTTAAATGCGCTGAAAGACTCAGCCATTTCCCCGCTTCAAGTATTTTCAAAATTTGAGCCTCCAACTGTGAGAATAAACGTTAAATCTTTTTGAATCGGCGAATCCTATGAGCGTTATCCCGTATCTATTGGCTTCTTTTACCGCTAAGTCCGTGGGGGCAGCGATGCTTATAACTATTGGTATTCCGCAGAAAATTGCCTTTTTTATTGTGGAGGCTGTTTGTCGGCAGGAGGCGACCAAGAAGCTATCGGATAAATCAACTCCATCTCTGATTGCCAGACCAATGGCTTTATCAATGGCGCAATGCCTGCTTGTGTCCTCTACAAAAATCTCTCCACTCCCACAAATTCCGACAACATGGGTACATCCGGTTTTTTTAAATAAGAAACCATGCTGGTTAAGCTTTTCTACCGAAGTGAAAACTTCTTTGCGGGTTAATTTCTTGCTGGAGTCACACTTTTGAGGAGTGTTTGCCAACCCCTCCACAAATGGAAGGTCGACCTCAAATTCATTATCGGCGATTTTCCTGATAGTGGAGAAGGAAGCATTTATGCCCCTTGATTTTAAATTGCCGAATATCAGTTCTTCTAAGTCAGTTGGGATACAGTGGAATTTGTGAACCTCTTTGCCTATCCTGACCACAACCTCTTCTTCACGGACGACCTCGTCCTTCTTTTTCTGTTCACCATCTCTGGAAACTATAGAGATTTCTATTTCCGAACTTCTTTTTTCCACGATTTATGGAAATCCTTTATGTCATTTATTATGCTTTGGCAGGCATCAAAAGCTGCCCAACGATGAGACGCGGAAACCGCTACCAGTAGGATATTCTCCGATATGCTCAGGGAGCCCACGCGATGTATTATTGCCACATCCCCTACATCAAATTTATCAATGGCGTCTTTCCTTATCTCCTCTAATTTCTGGATGGCGTTCTTATCCTCCTCGAACTTGAGCCCTGAACCTTCGGGAAACTCGCGTACCGTGCCCACATAAGCTATTATCGCACCTATCTTTGGGCTCTTCATCCTCCCCACTATCTCGTCAATGGAGAAATCGTCTCTTCTTATCTCAACCATTTCAATACGCGCTCTGTAGCTAAGATTGCCACGCCTTCGGCTCGCAATGACAAAATGGGGGCTCGCAATGATGTGGCGAGTGTATCACCTTAATATACCCTTTACGATAACATCCACCGCCTCCTCCTCATTTAGCCCTCTTGCCATCAATGTTTGCATCTGCTTCTTATCTACGCTGCCTATGGCAGCCTCATGAGTAACCTTTGCCTGCTTATCATTCACATATACAAGTGGTATTGCTCTTGCTATCACTCCATCCCCATTCACGATTTCGAGGCAGTCGACATGACCTCTGGCAAAGGGGGCATTGCCGTATGTTTCACCTCTGACCACTGCCCTGGCGTTGTCAGTTAATACCAGCCGACTTTTTGCCAGACCCCTGGCTTCTTTGCCATCAAGATGAATTTTCTCTACTATTCTTATGTCATCTTCCTTTTTGCCAAAAACCTTTACCAGAAGCTCGTTTATGCTTTTCTCATCACCAAAAATCTCGAAATCGTAATCCAGCATGCCCACACTGCCTTCAATCAGGGAAAAGGTGCTCTCCCATACCCCTCTTTTGCCCACCTTGATTTTTGCCTTTGGAATTACCTTAATTCCGCCAGATTCCCCATGATAGTGAGTTTCATGGTAGCTGAATCTGGCATTATCCCCAATTTTTATATCTGCATCCATTTTGTGTATCACATCGACGGCGTTGGGGAAAATACAATGGGCAATCACATTCACCTCGCTGTTATCCTGTGCTTCTACTTTCAATGCAATTTCCTGCAGCCCTTCCTCAGGCAAAACGCCAAAGCACAAATGGACCGGGTATTTAATTTTCGCCCCTTCTTCCACCAACAAGTGAATATTAACTCCGTTTTGGGTCTCCTGTGTCTCCACTTTTATCCCCTCAGCTTCGTTGACGCTGAGAACTTTATTTTCATGGATAACAAGGTTGCCTACTTCTTTGTTTCCCAGGGCATCCAGGTTCCCACCTGCCCTGCCATAAGCTTCAAGCAACGATTCATATTCCTTGACCACAAGCATCTATTAAGCTCCTTTATAACTCGGCTCACCGATATGGTTGCATGTTTGGCAATTATCCTTAAACCACTCACACATCTCTTTAGGTGGTCCAGCGTTGATTATTTTCCCGGCACATATTATCGATACCTCATCAGCTACCTTTACCGCCTCCTCACTATGCGTGATTAAAAGCACTGCAGAACCCTGCTTACTCATTTCGGTTATCCCATTCATGATATGAGGAAGAGAGACCACATCTATGCCAGAGTCGGGTTCATCTAAAATAGCTACCTTCGGCTTCATCGCCAGGACAGAGGCAAGCTCTACTCTTTTTCGCTCACCTCCGCTCAGATTGGCATCAACTGCTCTGCCTAGATACTCCCCAGGGGGAAGTCCCACTGTCCATAGATAGTTTTCGACTTCACTTAAGCTCAAATTCTTGTTTAACCTCAGATACTCCCTTATGTTCAGCCCTTCAAACCTTGCCGGTTCCTGCCACGCCAGTGTCAGTCCCATTTTTGCTCTCTCTGAGATTGTGCACCGAGTAATATCTCGTTCTTCAAATATTATGCTCCCCCCATCAGGGTAACTTATTCCCATTATCAAGTTAGCCAGGCTTGTCTTTCCTGCGCCATTTACCCCCAATAAGCCATGTATCTTCGCCTCTTTTATTTCCAAGTCCAGGCCGTTGATTATGGGCTTACCATTCAGGGTTAATTTAAGACACTTTACTTCTAGCATATTTCCTTTCGCGACTAGCTTATTGCCTTCGTGTTTCGACTATCGCCGGAGCTATACATTTGCAGTCAGAATCCTCTACAAGCAGCACAGCTTGTGGCAGAGCATGTGCTGCAAGGGGAACTCCCGCCAATCGGTGTAGCTATACCTTCAGTGCTTTTTGAAGAGCAAGTGAAACAGGAGAAAATCCTTTTAGCACCGTTGTGACAATGTGGGCAAGAAGCAGCTTCATTTGACTGGCTTAAGGAGCGAAGCAGTTCAAACTTAACATTACAACGAGGACAAAAATATTCATAGAGAGGCATTTTTATCCCTTGATTTCAGATAGCAACTACTTCCTTGATTTCAGGCACCTGCTCTTTGAGCACCCGCTCGATTCCATGCTGTAATGTCATGGTTGCCATTGGACAGCCAGCACAGGCTCCTCTCAGTCTCAGCTTGACTACACCATCACTCACATCGACCAACTCAACATCTCCTCCGTCGGCTCGCAAGGCCGGCCTTATTTGTTCCAGGGCTGCTTCTACCTTTTCTCGCATATCCTACCTCCTTTCTTAATGGGAAATAAACTTATTCTGGCAGCATTCTGCCTCTTTGACTTCATACCCCGCAGTTGTCTCTTTCTTAACCTGCCGTTCTAACAAATCCTGAAGGGTCGTGGATTCTAACACCCTACTTACAGCTGCTTTTACCTCTACCCACACATCGTGAATTACACAGAGACTCGCTCGTGGATATGACTCAGGGTCATCAACACAATCTGTTGGAGCCATAGACCCTTCCGTAGCTTGAATGATTTCACTGAGCCTTATTTGGGAGGGTGGCCTGGCCAATGTAAACCCACCACGTGTTCCCCGAGCGCTTCTTACCATCCCTGCCACTTTAAGTAGAATAAGTAAATGCTCCAAGTATTGTTCGGAAATATGTTGCCTTCTGGCAACATCCTTTACCAAGATAGGTCCCTCCCCATAATGGAGAGCCAAATCAAGCATTGCCATCGTTGCGTAGCGCCCTTTGGTGGAAATTTTCATACCTGTTCAGCTTTATGACCAAGTTTATCAGAAAAGTCATATTATCTCAATAACTCTTCTCATTCCTATGATTGGCTCGCATGGCTTTCCTAGTCTATGCTGCTACTCGCCTTATTCCTCCCCTTTCGAGGAAAAGGCCAGGCGCGGGTTTTCCCAGAAATATTGTGCTCGTATTATAAAATGCCGCTGTGTGTCCGAACGAGGCAACTATATACATCCGCAACAAGGAATATTACAATATACCGCATCATAAGGAGTGGGGTGATAATGAATGTAGAAACTTTTATGTCAAAGAGGGGGAAGGTCTCTCCCAGGTTTATTGAAAAAGTAAAAAGTGTTGTAGGAGAGGAAAATATATCGGAGAGTGAATGCGACCTCATTTCCTACAGTCTTGACTATTGGTTATACGGGATATTCCTTTCGCAGTATGGCAAGTTGCCCGCCCTTCCCTCTGTAGTTATTTCGCCCAGGAGTAGCGAGGAAATACAGAGCATACTGAGATGCGCCAATGAGTATAAGGTTCACATCACGCCATTTGGTGGTGGTTCAGGCGTGCTTGGTGGTGCTATTCCCATTGAAGAGAGCGCTATCTTGAACCTGCAGAGAATGAATAAGTTTATTTCCCTGGATGAAACCTCGCTCGTTGCTGAGTTTGAAGGAGGAATCATCGGGGCAAATCTTGAGCGAGAGTTGAATCACAGAGGCTACTCAATGGGAAATATTCCCCAGTCTTTCTACTGCTCCACCCTTGGAGGATGGATTTCAACACGTGAGGTGGGACAATTCTCCACAAAATATGGGAAGATCGAGGACATGGTTTTAGGGATGGAGGTGGTACTTCCTGACGGGAATCTCCTCAATATCAAACCAGTGCCAAGACGCTCCACAGGACCCTCATTAAAAGAGCTGTTTTTAGGCGGCGAAGGCACCCTTGGCATTGTAACCAGGGCAGTTATATCGGTTCATCCTTTACCGGAACGAACAATAAAACAATCGTTTGCTTTCCCATCCATTGAAGTAGCATTGGAAGTTGTGCGGAAGATTTTGCGGGGTGATGCCAAGCCTGCAGTGGTAAGAATATTTGATGAACCAGAAAGTGAAAGATACTTTGGGGAAATAAAGAACAAAGTAACGATTACCTTCCTCTCCGAAGGCGAAACAGATTTCGCAGAACTTGAAGGCAAAACAATTAACAGAATTGCTGAGGAAAATGGCGGAGAACCCATGGGGGAAAAGCTTGTGGATATATGGCTTGAAAAACGGTTCGATATAGGCTTAGGGCCTATCATAATGCAGCAGGGGGGAATTGTAGACACGATTGAGGTTGTTTCTTTATTCAAGGATGCCTTAAATCTGTATGAGGATATGGTTTCCGCAATGAGGGCAGTGGAGGGTACCATATCGGTTTCGGGACATTATTCACATTTTTACCGGGAAGGGGCTTGTCTCTATATCACCTTCGCTGGTTTTCCCAAAGACCCGCTCCGTTATTACAAGGATACCTGGACTGCTGCCATGGAAGCCACTTTAAGAAACAACGGCTCTATTAGTCACCACCATGGAATTGGATTCTGGAGAAAGGATTTTATGCAACAGGAGTTAGGTCCCCACGGCGTAGAATTGCTCCAAAAAATCAAATTCGCGTTAGACCCAAATGGTATTTTGAACAAGGGGAAAGTTATAAATGGAAAATAAAAAGGAATTGGAACAAATCACGAATTGCGCCCTGTGCGGCAATATGTGTAAATACGCTTGCCCGGTGTATCTTGCTACAGGAAGCGAAACAGTTACGCCTCAGAAAATAGCACGTCTTATTCTATACAAGGAGAAAACATTCCTCAAAGATGAGAAAGGCTTCTTCGATGTGATGTTCCAGTGTGCTATGTGCGGAGCATGTAAACTAAACTGCCTTTACGATAATTTTGACCTCAGGGATTTTATTCACAAAGAGCGAAGCGAAGCTTTCAAAAAAGGTTTTCTTCCTGACGAAACAAGGAAGCGGGTGGAAACATTTGCCAAGTTTGGTAATCCTGATGGTGAGCGCCAGCTTATTCAAAAGGGAGAGGGAGAGATTGGTTATTTCATCTCCTGTTCTACATACAATGACCAACAAACGCTGAAGGCAGTAGAGAGGATTTTGGCAAAGAATGGTGACCACATCCAAGAATTTGGCGGTGGTGATATCTGTTGTGGTGCCCCTCTCTACTATGCCGGAGATTTGGAAGGTTTTAAAAAGGCAGCGGAAAGAATGAAGGAGAAAATTGAACAAAGGAAGCTCCAGAAGGTGATTACAAGCTGTCCCACCTGCATAAAAATGATGACGGAAATATACCCTGAGGTAGGCGTTCATCTTGATATTGAATTTATTCATATCACAAAATTTCTCCATACCATCCTCAAGGAAGGAAAGATAACGGTAAATAAAGTAAATGCTACGGCAACTTTTCACGACCCTTGCATCCTGGCAAATGAACTCGACACCACCACAATTCCCAGAAATATCATTAAAATGCTTGGTTTTGAGATAAGAGAGCCGATTTATTTGGGGAAGGAGGCTCACTGCTGTGGCGGCCTACCTGGAGACAAAATCGGAGATAGCAAACTTGTCAGCAAGGTAAATGCAATACGCATCAATGAGCTCAAGGAAACTGCCGCCGATATTTATATCTCAGCATGTCCTACCTGTAAAGCTAGTTTATCCGATATAGATATGAAAGATATAGCCGAAGTTGTCGCGGAACAGATTATTGATGGATGACAAGAAGCTGACACGAACTATACAAGGCGAAATAGAGAAAGCAACCAGCGAAAAGCCAACTGTGTCTGTCAAAGACGGCATTGCGAAATTAACCGGGCGATTTTCTTCTTATCCAAGCGTTGTAGATGCTGGACATGTTGCCGGTAAATTCGAGCAAATCAGGGAAGTGGTGAACGAAATTGATTATCCCGGCAGGAAGCCCTTCGTTCCACCCCCAAAGGTATCTGACGAACTTACCGGGAAAGAATTCGACGTTGTTATCGTTGGCGGAGGCATAATTGGCGTAGCAATCGCCAGAGAACTCTCACGATTTAATCTAAGTATTGCCCTAATTGAACGGCATGAAGACCTGGGAATGGACCAAACAGCACATAGCAACGCCATGATACATCCTGCTTTCCTTACTGAATATGGCACGCTGAAGTGTGAGATGAACTACAAGGGAAATGCAATGTATAATGAAGTTGCCAGCCAGCTTGATGTCGATTTTAAACGGATAGGGACGCTCGTTGTCTGTGAAAACCCCGAGCACGAGCTGATGATCCCGGTCCTGATGAACCTGACCAAGAAACACAAAGACCCGGTTCCAAAACAGCTAAACCGGGAAGAACTAGATAAAGTTGAGCCGGGGCTGGCACCAAATATCAAAAGGGGCGTGCTTGTGTGGAACACAGGCATTATCTCTGTATTTGAGCTCGTCATTGCTTGTGCTGAGAATGCTCTGGCAAACGGAGTGCAGTTCTTTCTCAACACGAGCGTGATTGGAGTCCAAACCAAGGAAGGAAGCATTAAAGCAATAAACACGACAAGAGGAACCATTAAAACGCATAACTTAATCAATGCCGCTGGGTTATATGGCGACAAGATTGCTGAATTTGCTGGAGATAGGTTCTTTACCATCCACCCCAGGAAGGGAGAAACAATTATCTTTGATAAATCTTACCAGCCGGTAAGAACAGTTTTAGGTTCGTTTAGCATGGCGGCGGAAAGAGAAGGATATTCCAAGGGAGGAGGCTTCATCCCCACGATTGATGGCAACCTCCAGGTTGGGCCAACGGCAGAAGAGGTGCGTGACAGAGAGGATGTTTCCACCACATTTATGGGGAGTGAAACACTGGTTACTAAATTCGCACCATTACTTGAGCGACTCAAGCCATACTATGACAAACCTGATAAAAGTAAAATTATCACTCACTTCGCTGGGTGTCGAGCAGCGACGTATAAGGAGGATTTCATCATTGAACCTTCTAAAAAGGTAAAGGGATTAATTCACGTTGTGGGCATTCAATCTCCTGGACTTGCAGCGATGCCGGCAATTGTCGAGAGGGTGAAGGAAATCGTGACCGAGGAGTGGCATCCCGCTGAGAATGCCCGCTTTAACCCGAGAAGAAAAAGAATTAAACCTTTCTCGGAATTGGATGACAAAGAAAGGGAAGAACTTATCCGAATAAATCCGTTATACGGGCATATTGTGTGCCGTTGTGAGCATGTGACCGAAGGTGAGATTGTAGATGCACTTCACAGAGGCATCCCAGTAAGAAGCATCGATGCCATTAAAAGGAGGGCAAGGGCAGGCATGGGAAGATGCCAGGGTGGATTTTGCATGCCGAGGGTTTTAGAAATTATCAGCCGGGAAATGAATATTAACAAGGAATCGGTGACAAAGAACGGGGGAAAGTCTTTCATCCTGACTGGAAAAGTAAAAAAGGAGGTAAGAGAATGAAGTATTTTATTGTCATTGATGGGGGAACACAAAATATAAAGGCGTTTATCTTTGATGAAAAGGGGAACGAGGTATATGGCGAAGCATGCCCTGTAACCCCATACTTTTCTGTTCAACCGAGTTTTGCGGAGCAGGATGCCGAAAAGTATCTCGAAATTACCAAAAAGGTAACCAGGAGTGTAGTAGAAAATTCCCATATTCCCAAGGATGAGATTGTTGCCGTTGCTATTACCACTCACAGAAGCACCATTGTGCCCGTTGACAAAGATGGCAAGCCTGTTCGCCCGGCAATTACCTGGCTTGATGAGCGTAAAACAGAGGGGTTGAATTTGCCCGCCGGATTCGAGACACTCACAGTGCTAAAAGAATACCAGAGAAGGTCTAAATTTAATTGGCTAAAAAAGTATGAACCGGAAAGTTACGACAAA
>DAOUZA010000006.1 GCA_030665785.1 Dehalococcoidia bacterium | reverse complement strand
AATTGAATCTCCAAAGTAGTTCCGATGAAACCAACACCTATCCTCAATATAGCAGTGCTTCATCTCCGTGCCATAGCCAACTACACAACCTTCGCCAATATGGCTGCCACCACGAATTAACACATTATTGCCAATAATGGAATTCCGACCAATATAACACGGACCTCTTATTACAGCATTCTCAAGAACTTTAACGCCCTCTTCAATGACGACATTTCCTTCGATAACCGCTTTTGATGAGATAGAAGCTTTTGGTGAGACATTTCCCTTCATGTGCTTCAAGAAATATTCCATCACCGAGAATATATCCCAGGGGTATTTGATGGCTTTCCAGAAGCCATTATACCTGATAACTTTAACTTTGTGTCCCTCAGCTATCATGTTACTTATGGCTTGTTCGTAAACATCATCGGTTGAGGTGGCGGCAGCTGCGATATACTCCAGGAGCTCTTTTGGTCGGGTGTGCAAGTGAACCACAATGTTCACTAAATTGGAAGGTTGATTGCCCTTGCCTGGCTTCTCCACAATGGCTTTTACATTCCCTGCTTCGCCCACCACTAAATAGCCACCGGGAAAATACTCCTTCACTTCATAAGCAAGGATGTAAGAGGCAGCAGAATTGCCGTGATACTGTTCCATAATACTGCTATAAACTGAGCTTTCAAAGACATCGTTGGGATTTACCACGATAACAGGCTCGTCAGACAACACATTTTGGGCTGCTTCAAGGGCGTTCGCCATGCCCAAAGGTTTTTCCTGAACGGCGAAGGCAAATTTAGCCTGTGCGATGTTCTGCATAATACCCTTTATTTTATCTATATTATTCGGGTTGCCGATGAAAATAAATTCATTTAAGCCGGCTTTTCTTGCCTGGTCAACTTGATGATGAAGTAAAGTCTTCCCCAGGAATTTAAGCAAGAACTTATCCTCCGAGAGAGGCAGCATCCTTTTCCCCACACCCCCGCAAAGAAACACCACTTTCATCCCTTCCCTCCACTTTGGGCGATGGCTTCCTCTATTAGCTGAGTATTCCGAGCCACTAATTCCTTTACCATATCCCTGGAGTCTCCCTCAACAAGCAAGCGAATAGCGGACTCAGTGCCGCTTGGTCGAATGAGCAACCACGAGTCTGCGAAATCTATGCGTATACCATCCAGATTGTTGACTTCCCCAGCGGAGCTATCAACACTTATCCCGCATTTCTTCATCGCCTCCTGCTTCAGGTTATCAGGACAGGTGATTTTCACCTTCTCAAAGAAGAAAGAGGGGAGATGGCGATAGAAATCCCTAATTTCACCGACATCATTGAGGTGGCTGAGGAGGAAAAGGACGGCTAAAAAGCTGTCTGGATAGTAACCAATCTGGGGCAAAATATAAACACCTACCTGCTCTACCCCGATAGCTGCGTCTAGTTCTCTGGCGGAGTAAGCCAAAGATACATCGCCAACTCTACCACGGACTACTCTGGCGTTCAAGTCAACTACGGCAGCATCGAGAAGCTTTCCGGTTTCCACGGTAGTGGCAACCTTAGCCTTGCCACTTTCCTTAACCGCCAGTCTGGAGATATAGGCAATCATCTCGTTATAGCCCAGAAAACCCTGCTTATCGCAGAAGACTACGCGGTCGGCATCACCATCGAAACAGATAGCCAGGTCAGCGTTACAATCCCTTAAAAACTTGACCGTTCCCTTAAGCGTCTCTGCAGTAGGCTCGGCACTTCTCCCCGGGAATAAGCCATCTGGGTCATCGTTTATGAGAAAAACCTCAAATCCCAGGTTGTGAAACAAAGCAGAAGCAAGATTGCAAGCGGCACCGTTCCCCGGGTCGATGACGAGCTTCATACGGGGAGTGATATTCCAGGAGGAAACTTTGTTTTTTAAAGCGATAAGATATCTCTCCCCAGCCTTTTCTTCCCTGGACAAGCTGCCGTATTCCTGCCAGCCTACCTGTCGAAATTGCCGGGACAAGTACCGGCTTTCTATCTCCTCTTCCTGCTCAGGGCTGAATCCCAGCGTGTCTTGGTTGAACAGCTTAATCCCATTATAACATGGCGGGTTATGAGAGGCAGTAATCATGATGCCGACATCGAAATCAAGCTCTCTGGTGAGAAGCGCTAAAGCTGGCGTTGGCAGGATACCAAGGTCAGTGACATTTACCCCCGCTGAAAGCAAGCCAGAGATAAGAGCGGTCTTTATAACATCTCGGCTTACCCTGGTGTCAGTTGAAACACACGCTCTTGAAGCGGGAGACAATGTACTGCCAACAGCTTTGCCAATTTGAAGGCAAAATTCAATAGAGAGCTGCTCACCAACCTTGCCTCTAATACCACTGGTGTCAAATAAAGACATCTATCTTTAACCCTCATAACCTATAGATAGAAACTTCCATCTATTCTATCATTGCGTATCTGTAAATATCAAAGGAACAAAGGAGAGGTTGGGGGAGAGTCTGAGCAGGAGCACGCCGTTGCTGACTACATGGAAAACCTGCGGGCAATGACATAAATAGCTGCTACAGTCTGAATACCAAGCCAACATAGCCAGCAGCAATAACTACGATATTCATTATTCACATTATAGGCGACCTGACATAGATGAAGCAATCCCATTCTCTGTCCCTGAGATTGCTTCGGGGCTTTGCCCCTCGCAATGACAAAGGGGGTGAGATTGCCGCGCTTCGCTCGCAATGACAAAGGGGGAACAGCTCGCAATGATAGGAGACACTTTGGGACAACTCATGATGAATCATCAGCTATGAGTGACAGGTGACAGGTGACAGGTGATATGTAATATGTAATGAGTTACTGATTTTTGCCTCTACCTCTCTTTAGAGAATATATTAAACCATTTATTAACTTTCGTATGACCTCTATACTTTCTGATAGCTTACTTGAATCAGTTAAATATCCTAATCTACCTGCAATTATGACTTGCGTTTCAAGCTCCGATAAGGAACCCAAGGCTATGTATAGAAGTGGAGGATTATGGTGGAGACTTTTGGGATAGGTCATTTTCTTACCATGGAGACAAGGCTTTTAACATTCAAATCGGTATCCTCAGCCATCAAATCGAAATGCTTATCAGCATGGAGTAATAAAGCATCGGCAAGAATTGCCGCCGAGCCAATGAGTATGTCGGTATAAGGAATAACCTTCCCTCGTTGTCGTAACTTAAAAGAAAGCTGCGCTGCAGTCTCCCAGGTTGCTTCACTTATTGGTATTTGGTGAAGGGCATCGAGACGGCTTTTGAGACGGTTGAACTCATTTATTGATTTAGTTCCGCCCAGTAGCTCCAAATATATCATAGGAACAATGGCTACCCTGTCTTCAGCTAGCAAGTGCCCCACTTCATCCTTGACCATTGGCAACGGAGATTTTCTGAGAGCCAGAACCCAAACCGAGGTATCGATGAGCACAAGATTATTGCTCATTTCTCAGTTTCTCTAGCTCCTCTAGGGAAAGAGCTAAGTCAAATGTACCTGCCTCCTGGCGTAAAGCTTCCAAATTCCTCCTGCGAATTAACTCTTTCAGCCCGGTTGTGATGGCTTGTTTCTTAGTCTTGGCTCCGCTCGCCTTCATCGCCTTATCCAGCAATTCATCATCAATAACAACGGTTGTTTTTGCCATACTTAACCTCCATATTTTTACCAGATTTTATATGGTTTGATTATACGGCTCAATATTACGAATGTCAAGAAGTTGGAGAGTGTTTACTAACCTCACCCCCTTTATCCCCCTCTCCTTCAAAGGAGAGGGGGAAGAGATTTATAGAGAGGGGTTTCAAGACAAGTGCAAAAGTGATGGGCTAAAACTTTTTCCTGGTGATGGCTCGGATAAAGCTCACGCCTTGCTTAATATTGCGCAGGTGGAGTCCGTAGTTAAGATAAAGTCCTTACCGCTTCCCTCTGGGCTTTGAATAGCCTCGTTATTCCACGCTGGGCTAATGATAGCAGTGAATCAATAGCTTCCTTGGAGAAAGGCTTACCTTCAGCGGTTCCCTGGACTTCTACAAACTCGTTTTTATCAGTCATGACTACATTGAAATCAACCTCGGCACGATAATCTTCCTCATAGCAAAGGTCAAGCAGCATATCACCACCAACGATTCCCACGCTAATGCCAGCTGCCATCTTATTGAGCGGCATAAAGGGCAACATACCTTGTTTTCTCAAATTATGGAACGCTTGATACAGGGCAACATATCCACCGGTGACCGCAGCAGTTCTGGTGCCGCCATCTGCTTGCAATACATCGCAGTCAACAATGAAAGTTCGTTCACCCAGAGCAGCCATATTAGTTATTGCCCTCAAACTACGACCAACAAGGCGCTGGATTTCCTGGCTTCTTCCCCCTATCCTATCCCGCGGTATGCGGGTAAGCGTTGAGCGCGGCAGCATAGCATATTCCGCAGTCACCCATCCCTGCCCACTATTCCTGAGAAAATTAGGAACCCTCTCCTCCATACTCACGGAACATAACACCCTCGTCTGCCCCACCTCTATCAACGCTGAGCCCTCGGCAAAAGATTGATAACCCAAGATTATACGCACCGGGCGGATTTCATCATTCGTGCGCTTGTCTATCCTCGCCATTCCTATACACCAGAGTATAACACCGCCTATCACCATCAACAATGCTAATGATTCTACTATCTCTAAACTATTTTGTTTGGTAAAATGGCTTAAAAGAAAGAGGCGATGGCACTCGTGAAATTCAAGAAATTGTAATCGTAGGAGCAAAACTGGGCAGAGAAATGATTTCCTACAAATAACGCTCACCATCCATAGCTACAGTTTGGTAAATAATTTAGGAAGGAGGGAAAATGGAACTCGACTTGAAAGGGAAAACGGTCATTGTAACTGGAGGAGCTTCAAATATTGGACGAGCTATCTCGCTAGCCTTTGCTAAAGAGGATTCAAATGTAGTCATCGCCGAGATAGATGAGAAGCAAGGCAAAAAAGTAGCACACCAATGCAACTCTCTGGGGAAAGGACGCTCCGTGATATTAAAAACGGATGTGACCAAACTTGACGAAGTCAAGGCAATGGTTAACAAGGTATTAAATGAATTTGGGAAGATAGATGTGCTGGTCAACAATGTCGGATGGGATTTGCCGCAACCATTTACCAACACCACACCAGACTTCTGGGATAAAGTAATCACTTTGAACTACCGTTCCGACCTCAATTGTATTAAAACAGTCCTTCCCCACATGATTGAACAGAAAGGGGGAAACATTGTGAGCATTTCCTCTGATGCCGGGCGTGTAGGTGAGTTCAGAGAAGCTGTTTACTCAGGCTGCAAAGCAGGAGTTATCGCCCTGAGTAAAGCGATAGCCAGGGAAGTAGGGCGCTATGGGATAAGGCTAAATGCGGTTTGTCCCGGTGTAGTTATTCCTAAGGAAGGTGAGATAAGTGAAGCAAGCATGTGGAAGGGAGGCATCCAGTTTTTTGGTCCTGAGGTAGTAGTAGAAAAGATGAAGAAAGCTTATGCCTTACGCAGGTTAGGAACAGCAGAGGAAGTTGCCAATACCGTGGTATTCCTAGCCTCAGATGCGGCAAGCTTCATCACCGGTCAAGCAATCAGCGTTAGTGGTGGCTATTCTATGATTTAATTTATTCAAAAGGAGATGCTAAAAATGGAGTTTGAAGACATCATTTATGACAAACCCTGGGCGGGCATAGAAGGTGCTGCCAGGATAATGATAAATCGCCCTCAATTACGTAATGCTTTTCGTGGCAGGACCACTGTAGAATTACAACAAGCCCTGGAAGATGCGGCTTCTGATTTTGGGGTAGGAGTCATAGTGCTTACAGGTGCTGGTGATAAAGCCTTTTGTAGTGGGGGCGATTTTACAGACGTGGGACAAAAATCACCTCGCTATAGTCCTGAGATAGCACACATACTAGATGTTCATCGCCTTATCAGAGAAGCTCCCAAACCAGTGATAGCTGCAGTAAACGGCTACGCTATTGGTGGAGGGCATGTGCTTCATGTTATCTGCGACCTCACCATTGCCTCTGAAACAGCCATATTCGGTCAAACCGGTCCTAGAGTGGGAAGCTTCGATGCCGGTTTTGGCTCAGCTTACCTCGCTAGAGTGATAGGAGAGAAAAGAGCCAGGGAGATGTGGTTCCTTTGTCGACGGTACACTGCTCAAGAAGCATATCAAATGGGGCTGGTTAACAAAGTGGTCCCGCCTGACCAACTGGAAGAGGAAACTAAGAAATGGTGTCGGGAGATATTAAATTTAAGCCCCACAGCACTCAGATACCTCAAAGCTTCCTTCAATGCCTTTACTGACAGCATATTCGGGATAGAAACAATGTCCATGCATTCGCTAATGGACTATTATAAAAGTGAGGAGGCACAGGAGGGCATGAAGGCCTGGTTAGAGAAAAGGCCGCCAAACTGGGCTAAGTATAGAGAGGGCTTTTAGAAAATAAAGCTGCCTAACTTGCTTTAGCGAAGGGCGATATTGCTTCCTCGTCCTTCCTCAATTCAATGATACGGTCGCGAAGTAAAGCAGCTTTCTCAAATTCCAGATTCTTAGCCGCCTTCTTCATTTGAGATTCTAGTTGTTTAATGAGGCGATGCATCTCCTCTGGAGAAATAGGGGCAGCTATGTAAGGAGTCCGAGTCTCCGCCACAACCTGAACACGTTCAGTGATATCCTTAATCGCCTTCTTTATTCCCTGCGGTGTTATGCCATGTTCTTTATTGTAAGCCTCCTGAATTCGGCGGCGGCGCTGCGTTTCCGCCATTGCCCCCTGCATGGACTTGGTAACGGAGTCAGCATACATTATCGTATGAGCATTTACATGCCGAGCAGCCCTCCCCATAGTCTGGATAAGCGCTTCTTTTGACCTTAAGTAACCCTCCTTATCAGCATCAAGTATGGCTACCAAGCTCACTTCCGGTAAATCCAATCCCTCTCGTAATAAATTTATGCCCACCACGACATCGTAAACACCTAACCGAAGGTCACGCAATATCTCTACCCTCTCCAGGGTCTCGATCTCGGAATGAAGATAATGAGTTTTTATCTCCATCTCCCTGAGATAATCACACAATTCCTCAGCCATCCTCTTAGTCAAAGTAGTTACCAAGCAGCGCTCGCCTTTATCCACCCTCGTCCTTATCTGATAGATGAGGTCATCGATTTGCCCTTTAACTGGCTTAATTTTCATGCTAGGCTCCACTAAACCTGTAGGGCGAATCAGTTGCTCCACAATTTGATGGCTATGCTCATATTCATACTGCGCTGGCGTAGCGGAGACATATATGGCCTGGTTAACGTGCTTCTGAAATTCGCCAAAATTCAATGGGCGGTTATCCAACGCTGAAGGAAGACGGAACCCATAATCAACCAAGGTCTGCTTTCGGGATATATCTCCATGATACATCCCCCTTATCTGAGGCAATGTCATGTGGGATTCATCGATAAACAACAAGTAATCATCGGGAAAATAATCAAGCAAAGTCCAGGGTGTACTTCCTGGAGCACGCCGTTGAAGATGTCTGGAATAATTCTCCACACCGGTGCAATAGCCCACCTCTTGAAGCATCTCTATATCGTAGTTAGTGCGAGCTTCAAGCCTTTGAGCCTCAAGAAGTTTGCCCTGCGCCTTTAGCTCCTCAAGCCTTTCTTTTAACTCTTCCCTAATATCTCCAATTGCCGCCATCAACTTGTCATGAGGAGTAACGAAATGCTTGGCAGGGTAAATGTCTACCTGTTCACACTGAGCCAGGAGTTCACCAGTGAGCGGGTCGATTTCCACGATATGGTCAATTTCGTCTCCCCAGAACTCAATTCGCAGTGCCATTTCCTCGTAAGCTGGCTGGATTTCCAGCGTGTCACCCCTAATGCGAAATTTACCTCTGGTGAGTTCAAAATCATCCCTCACATACTGCATATCAACCAAACGACGCACAAGCTTATCACGGTTATAATTCTCGTTCCTCTTTACAGTAAGGGCAAAGCTATGATATTCCTCGGGAGCACCTAAGCTATAAATACAAGAGACTGAGGCTACTATAACTACATCTCGGCGCTCGAACAGAGCTCTGGTTGCAGCGTGACGCAGCTTATCGATCTCCTCATTTATATCGGTCTCCTTTTCAATATAAGTATCGGTGCTGGGGATATAAGCCTCAGGCTGATAGTAATCATAGTAACTGACAAAGTATCCCACGGCACTCTCGGGGAAGAATTCCCTAAACTCAGTGGCTAGTTGAGCAGCTAAAGTCTTATTGTGGCAGATGACCAGCGTAGGTCTCTGCACCCTCTCAATGACGTTAGCCATGATGAAGGTCTTGCCACTGCCGGTGACCCCGAGCAATGTTTGCTCTCGATACCCCTTATTCAACCCCTCAACCAATTTATCCACTGCTTGTGGCTGGTCTCCAGTGAGATGAAAGTCAGAAACGATTTTGAACGAAGCCATCGAAGTTTAATCGCCTTGGTAAAAAGTAACGCCTAATATGCCTGGCCCACCTACAGCCTGACCGACCAGGTTAAACGGCATGTGATAAAGTTCTACGGGGTGAAATTGCTCTGCAATTGCCTCTACTAGCTCTTCAGCCTCCTCAGATTGTTCAGAATATGTTACGGCAACATGCAGCGGCTGTGTATCATCAATGTTGTCCTGCATCACCTTAACGAGATTTTTCACAATTTGCGATTTGGTCCTGAGCAAGGAAACAGGTTCTACCCTCCCTGGCGAGAAGTTAACCATTGGTCTTGCCCTGAGCATCGAGCTTGACCATTCCGCTAACCTGTCCACTCTCCCTGTCCTTTTCAAATGGCTGAATGTATTGAGAACGAAGAACTGCTTTACACGCGCCTTCATGTTACTGGCTACTTCGATTACCCCAGGCATATCGTTGCCCTTGGCAGCAGCTCGAGCTGCTGCCAAGGCGATGAAGCCTTGAGCCATAGCAAATACTTCAGCGTCGAACACCTCTACCTGCAACCCAGGCATAGCTTCTTCTGCCATTTTGGCGCCCGTTTTAGCCAACGATATCGTTGAAGTAAACTGAGAAGCACCAACTACATGGACTACTTTATTCGCCCTCTGACCTGCTTTTTTATATGCTTCGCAATAAACTGTTGGTGGCCAGGGGGTAGTATCAATTTGCGCCAGTTTCTGAAACTTATGGACTACCTCCAGAGGTAAATCCTCATTAGTATCCCGGTAAACCTTACCTTCAACTGTAATTCGAACAGGGATGACGTAAATGCCATATTTATCCGCTAATTCCTGAGACAGGTGAGCACCACTATCGGTAACTACAGCTACCTTATTCACGATACTTAGTATAGCGCGCTATGATGACTGCTGCTTAACCGCCCTACAAGCCCTTTACTTGGTAGCTAATTCCTGGAGTGCTGTTTTAACTTTTTCCTCCAAACTTAGCTCCGAGGAATTTGGGATGCTGGAAACAACCTGAGCAACTTCCCTCAAAGAGTAGCCCAGGCTGGTTAAGGCAGCTATAGCATCACTATCCTCTGGAGCTAAGGGCAAGGCGGCTTCCTTCCACTCCCGCTCCAGTTTGTCTCTGAGTTCGACAACAAGGCGGTTTGCCATCTTTTTACCAATGCCAGGCACCTGCTGAATTAGGGCAACATTACCGCTGATAATCGCTGTGGCCAGTTGTTCCGCGCTTAGTTTAGAGAGCAATGCTAATGCTACCCTGGGACCAATCCCTGAGATAGAGATAAGATTCTTGAACAGAGCTACTTCCTCATTGGAGGCAAAGCCATAAAGGGAGATATTATCTTCTTTCACATAAAGGTGGGTATAAAGTGAAACTTTGTCACCAATAACTCCTAATCGACTTAAAGTTAAGCTGGGAACATATACCTGAATACCAACACCACCCACCTTGATGACAGCTGAATCGATACCACAGTGTTCCAGTGTTCCCTCTAGAGTGGCTATCATCTCAACCTTCGTTAGCAAGCCACTTATTAAGGCGACTTTGCTGGATATGGCAAATTGCCACAGCTAAGGCATCACTAGCATCGCATGGCTGAGGCGACTCCTGAAGTCCCAGAAGCACTCTCACCATTTCCTGTACTTGTTTTTTATCGCTCCCTCCGTAGCTGGTCACTTGCTGCTTTATCTGAGCAGGGGAATAACAATGTACTGGCAATCGCTGATTGGCAGCCACCAAAATAGCTATAGCCTGCGCCCTGCCAATAGCCAGTGCTGAATGGATATTACGCCCAGCGAAGGGTTCCTCAATAGCTACTTCGTCGGGATGATGCTTAGCAACAATTTGAGATAATCCATCATATATGGAACGCAATCTTTCCTCCAAACGAGCATACCGTGAAAGGCTTAACACTCCATAATCCACCATGCGCATCTCCTGGCCATCGTCTACCACTCCATAGCCTAAATTCACCGTCCCGGGGTCAACGCCAAGAATCCGCATTAATTTATCTCTGAGAGCGTAGTTTCTCCAAGGTAGTATCTGAAAAATCAATGTTAGAGGATACCCGCTGTATATCATCAAGCTCCTCTAATTGGTCAAGAAAGGCCAAAGTTTGAGTTGCCTCCTTTTCACCAAGCATCACCGTGGTTTTGGGCACTAAGGATAATTCTGCAGAGATTATATGTCGTCCTTCGCCGATAGCTTCCTTTACCCTCTCTATATCTTGTGGCTGAGTATATATCTCAAGATAACCCTTTTCGGTCTTAACATCTTCAGCACCAGCATCGATAGCTTGTAATGCTATTTCCTCAGCCTCAGAGCCGTCGCTTTCTACCATAATCACGCCTTTATTTTCAAAAAGCCAGGAAACACAGCCACTTTCACCCAGGCTGCTATTATGGCGGGTAAAAAGACGACGCACCTCTTGAATAGCACGTTTACGGTTATCGGTCAATGCCTCCACCAGCACTGCTACTCCATTCGGACCATAGCCTTCGAGCGTTACCGAGGCTAACTCAGATGCCTCACCTCCTCCACTAGCACGATTTATTGCTCTCTCGATATTTTCCAAAGGCATGTTACCATCACGAGCTCTTTGCACTGCCAGACGCAACTGAAGGTTAGCCTCCTGGTTTGCCCCACCTTGCTTTACCGCAACTATGATTTCCCGAGTAAGTTTGGTAAATAACTGACCACGCCGGGCATCAGTCACTCCCTTTTGCCGCTTAATCTGTGACCACTTAGAATGCCCCGACATAGCTAAATTTTAACACTATAAGTTACAAAATCAAAGTAAAAATGTCTTTATGAAGACAAAGAAATAAGCGTTATGTTAACTTCTCGCCTGTTAAGGGAACGCCAGGATACTCAGAATATTTTATAGGATGGCGGTAAGCCAAATTCCACCATGGCAATTAGATTCTTACACATTTTATTGGAGATAGGCACCATTAAAAAGAGCACTGAATCTCGATGAGATCTGCCGATATCATTCTCTTTAAGCCAACCAGCACCACTAAAAATCCTCATCCCCCTCCCTGTGCTGTCTTAACAAAAACTTAGCAGTGCTAGAATTTCACCTCTTGGCTGGCTTGAAGTATTTAATATCCGCTAGCTCCCCCTTTGGCTCCTCTCTCCATACCACCTCAACCTTCATGCCTTCCTTTAACTCCTCAGGCTTCACCTCCCCCAGTGGCATGAACAACGTGGAATCAGCGCCTTCCAGCTTTATAGCTCCAATTGGTTTTGGCTCAGACAGGTCCTTAAAACTTCCGGCACCGTCAAGCTCAACATAAGCAGTGGCATAACTTAGCAAGATACCTTTCCCGGATAACTCGGTGAGATTTTCTTCACCCAGCTTAGCATAACATTTCCCACATCTCCACCTTGGTGGCACATACACATATCCACATTCAGGACATTTCACCCCCCAAATCTTCCTATCAGCCAGTGCTTTTATAAATTTCTCCATCAACTCGCCAACCGACCATTGGAAGCCAGCAACTAAGGGGACAGGAACTTTGGTTAGAACTATCTCGCTTTGTGACGACATCTCCAAATCTCCTTCTTAATCCCTAAGAGGCTCAACAGCTTCTAAATCGCTGAGCTTCCCCTGCCGCTCCTTCGCCCAAACTGCCTTCACCCTCATCCCTACATAAACTTCTTCAGGTTTAGCACCTATTAGCTCGGTATCAATATTGGAATCCGCACCATCAAGTTTGACATAAACCGAAATAACACGCTCACCTTCTCCCACCAAACCTGTCTCCACAGGGTCCATCCCCAGCACTTGCATTTTTCCCTTCGCAAAAGGTGCTGAGATTACAAAGCAAGTAACAGTGCCGATATCACTGACAACCACTTTCTCATCCATCTTCCTATGGCACCTTCCACATATGTTTCTTGGCGGCACAATAACCTTTCCACATCCAGGACACAAAGAGCCAATTATCCTTTTCTCCTTCAGCCCCTGGGCATATCCCTGTAGGAGCGTGGAATCTTTCCAGGTAGTCGAGCCCCCTATATCCCAATCCCCTTCCACACTTATCGTCTCTTTCCTTTCTTCCTTTATGTATGGCATCCTTTTCATCCCCCTCAAGAATCAGTAAGGTGAATCGCCGAGAACCGTTACAGCAATGTAATTCGTGGCGCCACCCCATCCAGTAGCCACAGCGTTATGAACCTCTTTGGGGACCTGGTGCTCCTCTGCCTTCCCCATTATCTGTAAGGCACACTCTAAAATGCGCTGCAGCGCTGAAGAGCCTATGGCATTGGTAGCATTTACACCACCTGAAGGGTCACAAGGCATTCTACCATTAATGTCCGTTTCACCTTTCTCCAGAGCTCTCCAGGCTGTCCCTTCATCAAATAATCCCAGCCTTTCAGCAAATATCAGCTCCTGATTGGGGAATGGTTGGTAAATCTCAGCCACATCAATCTCTTTTTGAGGGTCTCTTATTCCTGCCATTCTATAGGCTTTTATGGCTGACATCGTTGCCCCAATCTGTTGGGAGGCATCAAGGATTCCTATCCCCCCAGCACCCTCGCTCATTATCTGATTTTCTTCATCTGAATAAGCAGCAAGCCCTTTGATCCAGACTGGCTTCTTGCACCTTTTCCTGGCAATGTCCTCACAAGCAAGGACCATAGCAGAGGCACCATCAGAAGCAGGACAAATATGTCCATATCTAAATGGATATGCAACCCATTCAGTTTTAGCTATATCCTCAGGAGTGCAACCAGGCCACTGAAGATGGGCATACTTGTTCTTAGCAGCGTTACGCCTATCCTTGGCAGCCACCATATCCAAATGCTCAACGCGAGACCCACTTCTGTACATATAATACATTGCCTGGTAACAAGCAACCCCTGCAGCAGCACCTACCAAGGTCATAGATAGCAGATGTTTGAAGCTCAACCCGCAATTTATCATATTAATTGTGTTACCAAGAGCAACATGACTAAGACCAGTTGTCGCTCCAGGCTCTTTGCTATCTGAATGTTTTTCCCAGGCAGTGGCTACAGCTATGTCATAAAGCCCAGAAGCTACAGCATAAAAAGCTGCTTGAGCAACACATCCCCCAGTTGACCCACCAGTGGCAACTCGGAGGACTGGCTTTCCTGCGGCACCAATCCAATCTCCAAGCCATTGCTCCGGCTGAGCAACCCCACCAAACCCTTGCATATTTCCCACAGTAAAAGCATCCACTTCCTGAGGAGTTACCTGAGCGTCTTCTAATGCATTCCACACTGCATCTCCAACCATCTCAGCAAGATTAACGTCCCTCCTCCTCGCAGAATGTTTTGTCTGACCACAGCCAATTATGGCGACGTTCCTCATTCTATTCACTCCCCAGAATAAAGACTACGTTTTTCTGAGCACATATCCCAAATTGTCCATGCGCTAGAGCCCTGTATGCAGGGATTTGGTAACCATTTGCCTCACCTCTGATTTGCTTCGCCGCTTCTACAACCCTTATCAAACCTGTGGCGCAAATTGGGTCGGCACCTAAAGCTCCACCACTGGGGTTCACTGGTATTTCACCATCCTTTCCAGTCATGCCTTTCTCAATTAGAGTTTTACCCTTTCCCTCCCGACACAAGCCTAGAGCTTCATAAATCATCAACTCCTCGTGAGCATACTTCTCAGAAACCTCGAAAACATCAATCTGCGCAAACGGGTTACTTACTCCAGCCATCCCATAAGCATCTTGAGCAGCTTTTTGCAGAGAATCAAGTTTGTAGAGGCTTCTATCCCGTAGATAGCCATCCTGACAGCTACCCACTCCTTCTATCCACACTGGTATGTCAGTAATCTCCTTAGCTTTCTCTTCGGAGGCAAGCACTATAGCACAAGCCCCATCGCTAACAGGAGACATCGTTAGTTCCCTTATAGGGTCATAATAAAGCTTAGAATTAAGCACTTCCTCCACAGTCACATCTGGCATTTTTCTATGGGCGTTTAGGTTATCGGCAGCGTTCATGAGGTTCTTAACAGCCACCATCGCAACTTGTTCTTCCGACACACCATACTTGTTCATATACATCCTCGCCTGGAGAGCTGCGGCCGATATATCATTCAGAAAACCATACTGTCGTTCAAATAGTGGGTCAAGTGTATAGCTGGATACCAGATGAGGATTCACCACCGAGCCTTGTGTGTGCGCCTCCACCAGGGCTATATCATGAACTCCAGAAAGGATTCTCATCAAAGCATAATAGGCTGCAAAAGCTCCGTCTTCCTCCACCTTTGATTCGTCTTTCAAATAAGCCCCCACAGCCATGCTGGTATAAAGGTTTGAGATAGTCCTTCCATCGAGAAAATCCGTGGAAGCAGTAATCACCGTGTCCACATCCTCCCTTGAGATACCTGCGTTGCGAAGAGCCCCTTTGGCAACTTCGAACACCATATCTTCCCTCGTCATCTGTATATCATGCTGATGATGACTTTGGGCATAGCCAACTATGGCTACTCTTCCAGCCATTACACCCCCTTGAACTATTTGAACTAAAAGTTGCGAAACCCTAGCTATATTGAGTTGGCTTTTCGGAGATGCCAAGCATCTGTCTGGCTTCTTTAGGCGTCGCTATAGGGCGTCCCATTTCCTTGGCCAGTCTTACTATCTTCTCCACCTGCTCAGCGTTGCTCTGGCATAATTTCCCGGGCTCAATGTAGATATTGTCCTCCATGCCAACACGAACATGTCCGCCAAGAATAATTCCCATGGTAACCATGGGAATCTGATTAACACCTGTGCCAATCATACTAAATAAGGAATTCGGAGGTAAGTGCTGAACCAAATTTAACACGTTCGCCGGCGTGGCGTACATGCCTGTCTGAAAGCCCATGACAAACTGAATCCAGTAAGGCGGGGCAACAAAGCCACCTTTAATTAAGCTGTCCACAAACCAGAACTCACCAGGGTCATATATCTCTAGCTCAGGCTTTACTCCCTTCTCCTTCATCTTCGTAGCATATTTCTCCGATTCGCCATAAGTCCAGGGGATACAGATATCGAACTTCAGTGGCTCCTGCCCAGGTTCACGCGCCTTTATGACCAGACGCATTATAAACGCATGAAGGTCTAGACTAGCCATCTCAGGCTTGGCATGCTCTACACAAGCGAGCCTTTGCTCTATGGTAATCCCTGGAATACCGCTTGAAGTGTTATTGATAATTATATCGGGGCACTTTTCCCTGACTAGAGCATTAACCTCCAAATAATCATCGCCACTATAGGAACTCATCGTTGGGTTATCTCTCAGGCGACGATGGATATGCACAATGCTCGCCCCAGCTTTATAAGCACCATAGGCTTGCTCCGCTTGCTCCTCAGGCATTTCCGGTAAGTTGGGGTTTGCCTCCTTGCCGTGCACACTCCCGGTTAATGCCACCGAGATAATCATTGGTGGCAGACTGCTTAAACCATGGTCGATCTTCTTCAAATACGCATAAGGGTCGGAATAGTTCCACATGTAATCTTTGACTTCTGCCATAGCAAACCTCCTTTTTATTTTATTATTTGACGATTATATCAAAAAAATCACCACGCCAACAATATACTCTCCTAACTTTCAAAGCCCTAACTCAACAGCCACTCTCTCTCGCCATAAATCGGTATCCCCCATGGCAAACTCCGATGCCTTGACACGTCGGAAGTAGAGACCAACATCATGTTCCTTGGTAAATCCAGTAGCTCCGTGAATTCTAATCGCATCAAGGCAAGCCTGCTGGTAAACTTCGCTTGCCTTCGCCTTGACCAAGGAGATGTGCAGCTTAGATGGAGAACCAACGCTTATCTCCCACGCTGCTTGATACACCAAGTATTGCAACCCCTCTACATTAACAAACATGTCAACCAACCTATGTTGAATTGCCTGGAACGAACCAATAGGCTTATCAAACTGAACCCTGTCTTTAGCGTAGGCGTTAGTCATTTCTACAACAGCCTGGCATCCTCCACATACTTCAGCACACTTTAAGATAGCTGCTCTATCCAGAATAAACTCCACTATATCCCACCCCCCTCCCACATTCCCAAGAACGTTACCTTCAGGGACTTTTACCTTGGTGAACGTCACCTGACATTGTTTATCCTCGGCTATAGTGGGAATTACCTCTACCTCCACGCCCAGGCTGTGAGCGTCAACGATAAACATTGTGATTCCTTTATCACCCTCACCGGTTTGCGCTGCTATCAACAAATGACTTGCTATGTTGGCATTGGGAACAAAAAGCTTAGTGCCCTCGATAACATACTGCCCATCTCCTATCCTGGCAGAGGTCCTTATCTCCGAAGCTTCATATCCACCCAGTGTCTCAATTAACGCCAAAGTCCAAATTGCCGCCCCCTTTGCTATTTGAGGAAGGAATTTCGCCTTCAGCTCTTCATCCCCATACTCCAGTATTGGCAGAGCACAGGTGGCAGTGGAGAAGAAAGGGCCGGGGAGAATATTCCTTCCTATCTCCTCCATCAGGAGCACCAAGTCCAGGAAAGTTGCCCCTGTACCTCCATAGTTTTCAGGGAAAACAAGCCCGAGCCACCCCAACCCAGCCATCCTTTCCCACATCTGCGGGTCATACCCTTTTTCATCCGCCTCTAGTTCCCTGACTTTGGCCTTGGGGCACTCCTTTGTCAGAAAATCCCTGGCTAAACTCCGAAGCATCTCTTGGTCTTCTGAAAGCTTAAAATCCATCATACCCCCTGATATTTCAATATGATTTGGGCAAGCCTAGCTTAAACTGCCCGATGACGTTCTTCTCAATTTCATCGGTCCCAGCAGCAATTGAGATGCCCGGGAAAAGCAAATACAGCCTTTGGATGATGCCATGAAGCTTAGTCCATTTCGAATACGGGTCAACCTGGGAGTAGGCACCCATAAGCTTCATCCCGATAATACTTATCCGCTCCAATAGTTGGTCGCCAAAAGCTTTATTTCGTGAGGAGCCATAAATGGGGATAATCCCCTGGGTTAATTCCCAGGTTGTCTGGTAATTGAACAGCTTCAGCATCTCCGCTTCAGCAGCGGCATCAGCTAACATATGGCGAACCACAGGATTTTGACACAAAGGTTTACCATCATGCTGAGTTTCCTTAGCATAATCTACCAACTCTTCCAGCAATCTCCTGACACTCCCGTAAAGCGCTGGACCAATGCTATGCCTCTCAGAAGCTAACGACTGCATTAAGTGATACCACCCCTTATTTTCCTCGCCCACCAGATTAGAGGCAGAAACTCTCACATTGTCAAAGAAAACTTCATTAAATATGTGAACACCATAATAATTTAATAAAGGATTAACTGTAATCCCCGGGCTCTTCATATCTACGATAAAAATGCTAATGCCATGGTGTTTCTTAGGAGCATTTGGGTCTGTTTTCACGGCAAGCCAGCACCACCTTGCCCGATGAGCACAGCTAGTCCACACCTTTTGCCCATTGATAACATACTCATCCCCATCCCTTATGGCACGAGTCTGAATGTTAGCAAAATCAGAACCAGCATTAGGCTCACTATATCCAGTGCACCACACACCATCCGGTTCTCCTGAAGCAATCACGGGGAGGTATTTTTTCCTCTGTTCTTCGTTTCCAAACTGCATGAGAGAGGGTCCCACCCAAGCCACACCGCTTATTCCCATGGAAATACCGGGTATTCCCCAGTATCCGCACTCTTCCCCATATACCATTTGCTCCCAGTAGGAAGCCGCTCGCCCGCCATATTCCTTTGGCCATGCCATAACCAGCCACCCCTTCTGGGCTAATTTCTTAGATGTAGACATGGCAAGCTCCCAATCTTCATCACGGCTTTCTTCCTCTAAAAGAAGACAAAAATGCTCTGAAGGAATCTCCTTTTGGGCAAATTCACGAATCGCCCTTCTTAGCACCCCTTCTTTTTCCCCGAGCTTGAAATCCATTCTTTGTATCTCCCCCTTTTAGAATTAAAACCATTCCATTATAACGTTTGATAAACTCCAATGCCAGGGCAGTTATGTGCTAACATATGATAAACATAGAGCTTCTCGAAAGACGAAACATGAAAATTCTGGGTATTGAAACTTCCTGCGATGAAACCGCCGCGGCAGTGATAGAAAACGGTACTAGAATTTTGTCCAACGTTGTCGCTTCGCAAATAGAAATACACGCTCGCTATGGCGGCATAGTGCCCGAAGTAGCCTCAAGGCAACACATGCTCTCCATTGTTCCCGTTATTGAAAAGGCGCTCACTGAAGCTAAAACATCGTGGCAAGACCTCGATGGCGTCGCAGTAACCTTTGGACCGGGATTAGCTGGCTCATTATTGGTGGGGGTCAATGTAGCTAAGGCAATTGCCTTAAGCCAAAACCTTCCCTTCACTGGAGTTAACCACCTTGAAGCACATATCTACGCCAACTGGCTGAATAAAGAGAAACCACCTTCCTTTCCGTGCCTCTGCCTCATCATCTCGGGAGGGCACAGCGAGCTAGTGTTAATGAAAGGACACGGACAATTTGAAAAACTGGGGCGAACTCGCGACGATGCTGCTGGTGAAGCCCTCGATAAAGCAGCTCGAATCCTGGAATTAGGCTACCCCGGGGGACCAATTATCGAGAAGGAAGCTAGTTCTGGGAAACCCTGCCTACAATTTCCCCGCGCCTGGCTTAAGGGAAGCCATGATTTCAGCTTCAGTGGCCTGAAAACTGCCTTGTGGCACTTTGTCCAGAAGAATCAGGTCCTGGGAAATAACTCGTTGGTGGCTAATGTCGCCGCAAGCTTCCAGGAAGCAGTAATAGATGTTCTGGTGACTAAAACAATCAATGCTGCCGAGGAATTACCGGTAAAGCAAATCTTGCTTAGCGGTGGCGTGGCATCCAATAAATTTTTGACAAAACGCTTTCTTGACACCTCACCAATACCTGTTTCAGTCCCTCCACCTCATCTGTGCACCGATAATGCCGCCATGGTAGGCGCCTGCGGCTATTATCATTTCCAGAATGGCAATCTTAGTAGTTATGATTTGGATGTAGTCCCCAGCCTCAGCCTCGGGTAACCAGAGGACACTCAGAGCACTTCGCCTGACAACAATAATCCTTAAATAAATGAATCAGTCCCTGCTGCTGGCATGCAGTGAGACCTGAAGTATGTTCCATAAAGAGTTGCTTTACCATATGGCATGTAATCTCGTTTTCGGCTAACTTGGGATGCTCAAGGTAAAGCTGAAGAGCCTTGCGCTGTAATTCTGTTTCACCAGTAGCTCCCCACCATGAAAATGTAAATGGCAATATCACATTTACCACAATCTCCCCTGCCTTATCTCGTCCTAAAAGAGCCGACTTTTTGATCCGTGACCCACTGTCGAAATCAAAATGGTCCAGCCAATATCCATCCCCAACTACCATTAAATTGCTTTCCAGCCAATAAGCTTCTTTCGTTAACGGCGCTTCAGCTACCAACTCCAGTATATTCAACAACAACCCCCTTTCACAGTAACGCTGAAGGAGGTGGCTTTGAGCTACGATACGCCGCACAGGGGAATTATTGGGGTATATGTGGGTGAGACACCAGTCACCTTGATACATAGTTTCGCCCTGACCAAATGAATGCCAGGTTTGTTCCAACTCTTTTAGCCACTCTTCACATACAAATTCCCTACATACCCGCTGTGACGGCAATAAACCAGCCATGCCTAAAAGCATGGCTTCCTTTAGCAACAAACTTCTCCTTAACTCTCCCTCAAGCAACCAAAGAGGTGACTTTCGAGCCAGCTCCTCAAAAGGTCTCTTATTTTTGGTATAGCCCAGAGCTCTCATCATGCCCTGAAAAAGCACCTGGCTTGCTTCCTCCTTTAATAATTTACTACTAAACATTTCCACTCTTTGCTTAAACCTTATCACGCCAATATCCTGTAATAACTTCTTCAAATCTTGCCTCTCTCCCTTTTCTCCACTGCAAAAACAAGGAAGCTGATGGTAGAACATCAATCGAGCTTGATACTGTAAGGATTTAGCCAAACAGATTACGGGAACAAATCTACCATTCGTGGTAAAAGTAGAATACCCGTTATCATTCCATAAAACTACATGAAGAATTACATTATTATACTCAGGGTCGCAATGATGACCATGGCTATGCCAATCCCTAGCTCGTGTATGAATCTCTATGTCTCCCTTAATCAACCTATTATCACCAGCTATGATTACAGCATCACGAAAATCAGGCCCACTACCTTTATTAAGCCTCCCAGGATAAATTACACAAATCTGCTCCTTACCTTCAGTAAGTAACTTCTCTTCTAAAAGCCGCTCCCATATTGAAATTACCTCCTGTTCCTGAATTTTTATCCGCTTACGTGTAATCATGGCTAAAAAATTTATTTTACTCCCACCAAATCCCTAAGCCTCAAAGCATCATCGTACATAGCTATATTATTGAACAGAACATAAGCTTCCTCATCAATCATCTTTGAGAGCTTCATAAGCTCATCGTTGGTGTATTGATGACGATAATCACTCCCACCATGAAGGCGGAAATATTCCTTCCTTCCTTTAGCAAAACCACAGCAACCGACTTTAATCTGGTTCATTGTGCTTCCTCACATTATACCTAAAGCCGTTGCGTTCGGCAACTATGTTAAGCAAAGTAGCTGAGGCACCACGAGGTTGATACATCCCGGTTTCCCACTCACTGATTGTCTGCTGACGTGTGCCCAGTTGTTCCGCCATCTTCACCTGAGTCACCCCCAAATACCGCCTCAGCTCTTTAATGTTCTCTTTATTCCATCGCGCTTTCTTTTTTGCCATCTAGTAACATTATACACGCTAGAGTGTAAAAATCAAGGGGCAACATGCTTAAACCGTTACTTCGCCCTGCCCGTTTCCCCTAAAGATGTGCCTTAGCAGGAGTTTTTCATTTTGGTCATCAAAAAACACAGAGCGCGTTGTTTGCGACTTCTAAATTTTCTCCGTTAAGTTATGTCAACTTCAATATCTATTCCACAGTAAAGGAGGCGAAAGAATGAGCCAATATGAGACCTTGATTTTGTAGAAAGATGTAAAATCTTCGTTACCCGCTTTACCTATCACCCTTACTTTTTCAGCATTTTAAGAAAATCTACTTTCTTCGACTTTCCACTCTGGTCAATATGCTCCATGGTGAACGATGCTTCTGCCATTGCTCCGGTCATCTTCACCTTGGTTTGCAAAAGCTCAATCATATCCATTGGGTTCACACAACCCTCCGGTGGCAAGACGCCCTTCCCCTTTAGTTTACCGGTTCCCATGAGCATTGCACCAAGTGCTGCAGGAATGCCTGTCCCCTCACCCATTCCTTTCTTCTTTGAAGATGTAGAAAAGATATATGTATTCTTTCCACCATCCTTATATCCTTTCACCACTATCTTCAGACATCCCACAGGCCCGGTTAATCCTGCTTCTTGCATGATTTTTCCTCTTTGAGAAAGTATGAACGCTACCGCAAACTCCAAAGGAACGACCCTTTGCCCTCCAACTTCAATCGCCTCCTCCATAGTAATGCCTGACTTCACTACCCCTTTTATAAGTTCAGCATAACCAGGAGGAAGCACAGTTCCAAGATTGGTTACCCTCTTTACTCCTTTAAAGAATCTAGGAAGTGTTATCGTCTCGGGATGAGGATAAGCATAGACATTGTATGTCCCTATATCCTGAAATTCGGCCTCCTCTTCCAAAGCTTTCCCGCTATCCTCAAATACTCTAACCGTGGTAAACTTGCCATCAAGGAACATCGGAATATTTATCCTCATAGAGTGAATTCTGTGTTTCACCACCGCTGCTCCTTCCGTTTCCTCCCCTCCATGAGCATGGTAAATGTCAACGGACTCCATCTCGTCCAGCATAGATTCAGCACAGTATCTCACCAATACATTAGCCAGCCCTGGGGAACTTCCCATACCAATCAGTGCTAAAACTCCAGCTTTTTTAGCTTCCTCATCCATATCGAGGAGTTTCTCCGTAGCATCAAAATCATCACATATATCAACGTAATTTATTCCACAGCTTATCACTGCTTTCATTATCGGTGGACCAAACCTGTAAAAAGGACCGACACAATTCAGTACCACAGAAGAACCTTTAACGGCACTTTTTATGCTCTCCGCACTATTCGCATCAAACCTGACCGCAGAAACATTACCTCCGCCAATTTCACCCGCCACTTTCTTCGCTTCCTCAAGGTTAATATCAGCAATCACAACATCCGAAAAAACTCCGCTGGAAGCAACTATCTTTGCCGCTACACTCCCTACACTCCCACTCCCACCCAAGATCGTAACTTTAGCCATATTTACCTCCTTTACAGTCCTTTAATTCCTTTAAATGGTTCACCCCAAATCTGTAATGCAGTAGCTAATTCAGGATGCTCTTTAGCCGCTTCAGTTAGAGAAATACCTTGCATAGTGGCATCAATTGCCTGACGAAATGCTCTCGCTCCGGCACGCGGACCTTGGGGATGAGCATGTATCCCGCCTCCTACACCCACCACAACTTCGTTCCCCAGGTCGTTCATTATCTGAGGCACCATAGAAGGTGTAACGCCACCGCCTGGCATTGGGAAAACTGGCTTCAATTGGTAAAACGGAAATGTTAAATTCCTCCAAACATTCAGGAATTTATCCGTTATGACAGTAGCTTTTCCATAGGGGAGAGGAAAAACAACGACGTCAGCGCCGGCAAGGCGAGGCAACTTCCCTAATATGATGTGCGAGCTCATCCCATGATAAGGAGACATGTACATTGCACCAGCCACGTCCATATGACCAAGAATAGGCACATTTATCTCAGGGTCCTCGGCAAGTGCCTGAAGCACTGGAAGGCCAATAGCAAGGTAGTTCACCATTATCGCATTGCAGCCAAGCTCTACTGCCCGTTTTGCATTTTCAAAAATCTTAGGGACTTTGTCACTGATATTGACTGTGTACAGTGTATGTTCACCTGTTTCTTCATAAACTTGCCGCTCTGCTTCCATATAGAGCTTTACTCGTTTCTCAACAGCATTAAAAGAAGCATCAGCAAGAAGCTCATCATCCTTGATAATATCGCATCCCCCTAGTGCAGCTTCCCTGAACAGTCTCACTCCAACTTCGGGAGTGTATCCTGTACATGGCTTTATCATGTTGTTAAGCAGCGGCCTTCCCGAAATTCCCAATCTTTCCCTCACCCCGGGAATCCCGAATTTCGGCCCCTTAAAGCCAGCCACATATTTCTCAGGGAAATAGACATCAACCAGCTTGATTTGTCCTGCCATGGAAATATTACCCACCACCGTGGTTAACAGCATAGGTATCTGCTCACCTATATTGACCTCGGGATAGGCTGTCTGAACAATGTAGTTCCTCGTCTCTACCGAGGAGGGCACGCTGAACTCGTAATCTGGCACCTCATACACACCAATGACCTTAGCAACGTGCTTGCTACGCACCTCAGGAGTTTCACCAGGGACGGGCACCCATGTTCCCGTGCTTTGCTCAATAGCAAGTATCTGCGCTCCAAAAGGAACAGGGATATTCGCCGGGAAGCAAACCAGGTAAGTACCTATTATATACTCGTCATAGTCTACCCCCTCTGGTAAAGCTACGGGCTGTGATAAGATATCTTGTTCATTCATTCAACTACCTCCTTTATACATTAAGTTGCCCATAAATAGGGGCTAATTGCTCATAGAGTTGTTTGAAAGAGTGGTAAAGTTCCTGATAAATAGCCCTGTGTTCATTTCTCGGCTCAAACTCCCTTCCTAAAGGAACAAGTTTCTCCACAGAATCGAAGTCCTTATAAACCCCCAATCCTACCAGAGCCATTAATGCCGCACCACGACAACCAACCTCCTGTGGAGATTGGACCTGCCTTATTCTCTTTCCCAAAACATCGGCAAATATCTGCAGCCATATCTCGCTCAACGCACCTCCCCCAGCAGCATTCAGGCACTCAATGTTAAAACCCAGCCGCTCTATGCCATCCAATACCCACTTTGTGTTATATGCTACACCCTCCATTATAGCCCGACTCAAATGCCCTTTACTATGGTTGAAGCTCAAATTTATAAACGCTCCCCTCAGACTGGGATTTATCACCGGGCATCGCTCACCAAGCATCCAAGGCATAAAGAGCAGCTTTTCCGCCCCGGGGTCAACCTTGCTGGCAAGCTCATCAAGAATTTCATACGCACTTTTATTCCTCTGCTCTGCTTCATCTTTTTCCTCCCCGCCTAACTCATCCCTGAACCATTTCAAGCAAGCACCGGCATTTTCCATCTGCCCGATGAGCAATAATTTATCCGGGTCAGCGGAACATATACTGCCAATCCCTTCCTCAACATCAAACCTAGGCTCCTTTATGTGAAGGGCTATCCACCCTGAAGACCCGATATATAGGTGGGGCTGACCTTCCCTGATTGCACCCGCACCCACAGCAACAGCAGGAGCATCTCCAGAACCACAGATTACCTTAGTTTGTTTCGATAATCCTAACTCCTCCGCTGCAGATGCAGTTAAATTACCAACTATGTCCGTGGACTTCACCGCCCTGGAGAACATACCCTCAGACAACCCAACAACATCCATAACATCACTTTCCCATGTCTTTGTTTTACTGCTGAACAGGCCGGTAAGTAAGGCACAGCTCCAGTCCGTGCAAAACTCCCCAGTACACTTATAAATGACGTAATCCTTGACATCTATAAACTTATACGTGCGATTAAATATTTCCGGCTCTTTCTCCTTAATCCACAGAATTTTGGGAATCACATCCTTCTCAGAGGCAGGAGGAATCATCCCCATTTCAAGTAACTTCATCAAATCAAACTTTTCTAAGCACCAATCAGCTTGCTCACCAGCCCTGACATCAAGCCAGATAATTGCAGGGCGAAGAGCTTTCCCCTGGCGATCAACAGGGAGAGCCGTTATCATCATAGCATCCAAACTGAGGGCGACAACATCGCTTGGAGAGACCTCGGTTTTGCGCATTACCCTCCTGGTAGAATTAACTATTGCCCTCCACCAAATTTCAGGGTCCTGTTCAGCCCAGCCAGGCCTGGGGTAATTCACACCATAGACTTCAGAATCTAAGCCTACTATCTTTCCTTCGGTATCAAAAAGGACTGCCTTATTAGCTTCGGTCCCTACGTCATGCGCCAGTATATATTTCCCGGGCAATTTCCACCCCCTTTAATGAAAGTCGGACAAGAGAAGACTTGAACCTTCAGGCACCTGACCCACTCAGGCCCTGTAAAAGGTAGAGTTTACTTCCCTCCTCCTTAAGCAAGATTATGAATGATAGAAAGCCCTGATGTCAATTACTGAGATAGCATCTGCTAAAAGGCACAACTTGCCCAAACGAAGCTAGTTTCTGTATTTGCTTTATCGGGCAATACCCGAATTATATGCTGCGGGTTCCTGGCGCAAAAACCTTTCGAGCTGACTTTTAAGGGCTAGAGGTCTTATGGTACACTCATCAATATTAAAATGCTTAAAAGGGGGATTCATGACAAAATTAGTGGATTCAAGGTTCAAGGCAGGCGGTAACTTCTACGATGAACAGTTCTACAGGTGCTATGAAAGGATAGAATACCCAAAACAATGGATAGATGAGGGCAAAGGTTATGCTCCCAGCGATTCCTATATTATCAGTCATCCAAGCTGGTACCTTGGAGAAATGCCAGCGATACCAGAGATATCAATATACGACCTTTTCCAAGAGACTGTAAAGAAGTACCCAGATGATACCGCCATAATCTTTTTTGATAAAAAGATAACCTATAGAGACCTGGATGTAATGATAGGTAAGTATGCTGCGTTACTCAAGGATTTAGGTATTAAAAAGGGCGATGTAGTTGCAGCTATGTTACCAAATTCCTTGCAGCACTGGGTAGCCTTTTTCGGCGCTGCCCAAATAGGGGCGATACACACCCCAATAAATGCAATGTATCAAGAAGAAGAAGTGGCTTATCAGGTTGAGGATTCTGGCGCAAAGATAATTCTAGTATTGGACTTGTTTTATGAAAGGGTAAAACGTTTAAAAGAGAATAAAAAGATTGAGCATATAATTGTTACCAACACAAAGGACTTCGCCGCTGATGATGCCGTAATCTTTCAAGCGGTAAAACCCTTGTGGGATATACCCAAAAAGAAGATAGAGGGGACTTTCGATTTCTTTGAATCTATAGAGAAATACACACCCTTAAAGGAGTCCTTTAAGTGCAGCCCTAAAGACGACATTGCCCTATTGCTGTATACTGCTGGAACCACGGGAAGAGCAAAAGGGGTGATGGAGACCCATTTCAACCTGGTTTATAACAGCCTGACTCATTTTCATGCAGCCGAAAAAGTGTTGGGAGGTAGAAAAGAGGTAAATTATTCCATTATGCCTATGTTCCATACCGCAGGATATCTCCTGCATACGCTCCCTACCTTTTATCAAGGTGGCACAGTAATCCCAATGCCCCTGTTCGATCTGGAAGAGACATTCAGGCTCATTCAGACGTACGGCGTAAATGTGTTATTTGCGCCTCCTACATTGTTCATCGCACTAATGTCTAGAGAAGACCTGTTAAACAAGTATGATCTAAGGACTCTCGAGCTTACAATCGGGTGTGGTGCGCCTGTACCACCCGCTGTTCAGGAACAGTGGCAGCATCTCACAGGTATCGGCCTGAGCAATGGATGGGGCATGACGGAGACCAACAGCGGTGGAAGCATGTGTATCCCGGGATCGGGAAAAGAGAAGGCGGATTCCATCGGTTATCCGACATATGCAGAAATGAAAATTGTGGATGACAGTGGTCGCGTCGTGCCTAGAAACGAGCAAGGTGAAATCCTCTTTAGAGGACTGCAGGTGGCAAAAGGATATTGGAACAAGCCAGAAGAAACGAAAAAAACATTTCAGAGCGACGGTTGGCTAAGGACAGGAGATCGTGGCTATATTGATGAAGAGGATTTTGTATATTTTGTCGATAGAATGAAAGACCTCATTATTGCCTCAGGATATAATATAGCCCCGGTCGAAGTAGAAAATGTCCTGTATGAACATCCAGCAGTTAGCGAGGCAGCGATTGTAGGTATACCTCATGAATATAGAGGGGAAACAGTAAAGGCCTTCATTGTCTTAAAGGATGAATTCAAAGGAAAGATAGGCGAGGAAGAGATAAGAGATTTTTGCAAAAGTAAGTTGGCTACGTTTAAGGTGCCACGCACAATTGAGTTTAGAGACACGCTGCCTAAGAATCTCGTAGGCAAAGTTTTAAGAAGAGTGCTGAGGGAAGAGGAGGCGAAAAAGGCCAAATGAACCTCCTCTGGGAATTCAAACCGCATAACTCTGGGGATAGATACTATGAAGGTATTTAAGCCAACGATATAACTCTATCTTAGGTAGTTAGCGATAATAAGTTTTTCAATTTCAGTGGTCCCTGCCCCAATAGGAAACACCTTCGCATCTCGCATATATCGCTCCACTGGGAAATCCTTCATATAACCATAGCCTCCGTGGATCTGTATCGCCTCTCCTGTGACCCTGACTGCCATCTCGCATGCATAAAACTTCGCCTGTGCAGCGAACATCCTGCCCTCTCTAAAATTACCTTGATCCCAATAACTTATCCCCTTATATGTCAACAATCGAGCTGCCTCAATCTCCACCAACATCGTAGCAAGCTTATCCTGTATCATTTGGAAGTTAAATATAGGCTGACCAAATTGCTGCCTTTCCTTGGCATATTTAAGGGATGCATCAAAAGCAGCCTGGGCAATACCTATGGCAAGAGAGCTCCACATAACCCTTTCCACATCAAGTCCAGAAAACATTTGCTTTACCCCCTTTCCCTCAACACCACCCAAAAGATTAGCCTCCGGAACATGACAATCCTCCAGAATAATTTCCCCGGTTGGAGAAGAGCGCAGGCCCATCTTTGAGAATGCTCTACCCACATGATAACCAGGAAAATCCTTCTCCACTATAAAGGTGCATAATCCTTTTGCCCCAAGAGATGGATCCAGAGTGGCATATATAAGAGCTATATCTGCAATAGGTGCATTGGATATAAACGTCTTGGTGCCATTCAGGATATATTCGCCCCCTACCTTACGGGCTCTCGTCTTAAGGGATACCGCATCTGAGCCATACTCTGGCTCTGTTAGCCCCATACACCCCCTTCTTTCGCCTCTCGCTAAAATTGGCAGGTATTTCCCTTTCTGTTCTTCCGTGCCATTACGAGCAATATTATTGCCACAAAGTAGACCGTGCGCCCCGTAAACCACAGCCACACCAGCATCCACCTTGGCTAGTTCCTCTGCCATAAGCCCGAGGGAAATATAATCAGTAAGTGTCCCACCATACTCAAGAGGTATCCCCATACCCAAAAAACCTAAAGACTTTGCCTTTTCCCACAGGTCCTCTACAAACTTTTCTTCTCGATCCATCTCCTCGACCAGAGGAGCTATTTCTTTCTCACTGAACTCCCGAACCATTTCTTTCAGCATCTTCTGCTCTTCAGTCAAATCAAAATTCATGCTTAAACCTCCTACTCTTTATTCAAGATGAACAATGCTTAATTACATTATATGAGTATAAAGTAAATTTAACCTCAAAAACCAGTAAAATACTGGAAAATCCGGTGATTGCCCTCAGGGTAGCAGTAGGTTTTTCGTGTAATAATCTATTACATGATAGCCCCAATTTCACGGGAAAAGAAGGTAATAGCTATTTTCGATAGTAGAACCAAGAACTCAAACCACTAGAAGCGCAGTTTTTCAGACCAGCAACAAAAAATAAAAAAACGTAAGATATACCATATAAACAAGTAGATATTTCCCCACTTACTATGTTAATATTTCACGTAAATTTGTGAGGTAGGTTGTAGCTTCACAGGATAAAAAAATAGGAAGGAGGAGAAATTATGCAAAAGGTTGGAATTGTTGAAGTAGCCCAAAGTGCCGGCACCGAGTCGCCCCTGAGTTTGATGGAGTTCACATACAAGCCAGTAAAGGAAGTCCTTGACAAGGTGGGTATGAAGCGAGATGAAGTGGACATGTATATACTGGCGTCAACCGATGTTTTCCATAGTGGCATGTCCTGTGCTAATGCTTTTGACTGGGATGCTAGTGGTGCATTCATGAAACCAGCCTCGAGGGAGGAGGGAGATGCTATCACGTCGTTTGTTTATGGCTGTATGCCCATTATGGAAGGCAAATGCGATACGGTGCTAGTTGTGGGGCTCATCAAGGGATCTGAGAATGCGGAGAATGACACGCTAACAAGTTTTGTTGCCGATCCATTTTACTCAAGACCCGTTGGTATCCAGGAAACTACCGCAGCAGCCATGCAGATGAGACTTTATCTACAACGATATGGGATTACGGAAGAGCAGTGTGCCAAGGTTGTGGTAAAGAATCTAAGCAACGCCTTGTTTAACCCTTATGCCCACATAAAGAAGAGAGTGAGCGTTGACGATGTTCTTAACTCAGAGAGGATTTGTGACCCTTTAAAGGCTCTGGAGTGTGCCCCTAAGTCAGAGGGTGTCTGTGCTATGCTCCTGGCCTCTGAGGAAAAAGCCAAGAAGTTAACCGACAAACCAGTTTGGTTTAAAGGTTGGGGCTCTTCCATGGATACTTTTTACCTTGGAGACCGAGATTTGCTGGATACTCAGCTAAAGACCGCAGCAGCAAGTGCTTATAAGATGGCCGGCATCAGCAATCCAAGGAAGGAAATCGATATAGCCGAGACATGCGAACCTTATGCCTTCCAGGAGCTACTGTGGTGTGAGGAGTTAGGATTCTGCGCTCAAGGACAGGGGGGCAAATTAATAGACAGTGGTGTTACACAGATAACTGGAGAGTTGCCCGTCAATCCCTCTGGTGGTGTCTTGGCGATGAATCCCTATGTAGCGAGAGGGCTTTACCGTGTTGCTGAAGCTGTTTTGCAAATCAAGGGCAAAGCCGGGGAACACCAGCTAGACAAGAAAGTGAACACCGCTTTAGCCCATTCAACATATGGTTTTTGTGGGCAATGGCAGGGAGTGGTAATTTTGGGAAGTTAGGCGGTAATAAAACTTATGAGAGGAGGATTTGATTAAATGGCGGAACAAAAAGAGAAACCAAGAAAGGTTGCAAGTATGGGCATGGTCCCATATGAAATGGCTCTAGGACCCACCTGGACCAGGTTTTTTGAAGGCTTTAAGGAAAAGAGGATACTTGGCACTAAGTGTAACAAATGTGGCCGGGTTCTTGTTCCGGCAAGACCATTTTGCCCCCGATGCTTCGAACCTATGGAGGAATGGGTTGAGGTCGCTCAAGAAGGGACTATAGTTACCTGGAGTTATGTCAACTATACTTACTTTGGAGTGACTCCGGATATGATTCCAGTAATAGGGGCTACCATAAAGCTGGATGGAGTTGATTGTGGCACGGGGATGTGGACGCAAATTGGCGGGTTTGATATAAAGGATTTTGAGCTGGTGACTAAGAAAGTAAAGGTTGGAGCCAGGGTTAAGGCGGTATGGCGTAGGAAGAGGCAAGGCAATTTCCGGGATATAGATTACTGGAAAATTATTGAATGATAGAAAGGAGGTGATAGGAGATGGGAAGAGCAGTTGCAGTTATTGGAACAGGTCAAACGAAGCATGGCAGGAGGGATGATTTAAGCTATCCCGATTTGGTCAGGGAGGCAGTGAAGAAGGCATTTGAGGATGCGGGAATAACTCCCAAGGATGTCGATGGTGTCGTTTATGGCAGCATGCCCTCTATGATGGAGGGGGTTGCCTACAACCATTTTTACTTTGCCGATGCCCTGCGCACAGTAGGCAAGCCACTATTTAGGACGGAGACCTGCGGTTCTACCGGGCAATCTGTGGCCCATACCGCTATTCACTGGGTTGCCTCGGGAATGGCGGACATTGTCTTAGTTGTCGCTTCGGAGAAGGAGCATGAGGGCGATGCCCAGGCAACCATGATGACAATCCTTGAACCATTCCTAATGGTGACGATTGGTGGTGCTCCCGTAGCCTTTTCGTTACAATCTCGCGAGTGGATGGGATATTACCATATTGATGAGGACAAGGCCAGGGAGGCTGCATCAATAGTATCGGTAGATTCCCATGATGGTGGCCTTAACAATCCCCTGGCCCACATCAGGGTAAAGCTCACCAAAGAGGATGTTTCAAAAGCCCCGATTATTACCTATCCCGTTCGGTTGTATGATGTTTGTCCCGTATCGGATGGCGCCTGTGCGGTTATCTTCGCCTCAGAGGAAAAGGCTAAGAAGATTTGTAAAAAGCCTGCCTGGGTCAAGGGAATAGGTTTCAGAGGTGAAGAATATTTTATCGGTGATAGCAGTAAGGCGGTGTGGCAAAGCACCATTGAGGCATCTAAGGAAGCTTACAAGGAGGCAGGTATCACTAACCCTCTAAAGGAGCTAGATGTAGCCGAGGTATACAATCCTTTTAGTTACCAGGAATTGATGTTTTTGGAGTGTTTGGGGCTGTGTCCTCCTGGAGAAGCTCCTGACTATGTAATTAAAGGCACATTTTCGCCTGGAGGTGAGCTTCCCTGTGACCCCTCAGGCGGTGTTCTTTGTTGCAATCCCATTGGTGCTGCTGGGCTTATCAGGGTAGCTGAGGCAGCATTGCAAGTCACTGGCAAAGCTGGAGAACATCAAGTTGAAGGGGCAAAATTAGCCCTTTCTCATGCTATGGGAGGTGCCATGCAATTTAATGGAATAACGATACTTGGCTCAGAACTATAGAAAAAGGAGGAATTAGATGGCAGAGAGGTATAAAGTAGATAAAGACTTGGTTAGGATGGAGATAGTGGATTTTACATTCCCCCAAAAGGAATATAAGACAAGTAGGCATGATACAGTTCTTCCCTATAATTGGGCTCTGGGTCCAACATGGACGAAGTTCTTCGATGGCTTAAAAGAGGGGAAGATATTTGGTACCAGGTGCAAAAAATGTAACAAAATTCTTGTTCCCGCAAGAACATTTTGTCCCAGTTGTTATGAAGATATGGAGGAATGGGTTGAGCTCCCCCAGGAAGGCAGTATAGAGACATGGTGTCTTGTGAACTATAAGTATTACGGACAAGTTAAGGAACCGCCATACATAATAGGGCAAATACGCCTGGATAAAGCCGACTGTAGCTTGACGCACTTTATTGGTGGATTTGACTTATCTGACCCTGATAAGGTGAGGAAAAAAATGAAGACCGTGTCAAGGGTTAAGGCTGTATGGAGTAAAGAGAAACACGCTGATATCTATGATATCGCTTATTTCAAGCCTGTTTAAGTAAAGCACAAGTTTGATTGTTCCCGCTAAAGGAGGGAAAACATGGATATGTGGAAGGGCAAGAAGTATTTCGATGATTTTGAAATTGGTGACAAATTGGGCCCAACGAGAGCAAGAACGGTCACTGAGACTGATATTGTGAATTTTGCTTCTCTGACTGGCGATTGGTTTCAGCTTCACACGGATGTGGAATTTGCCAACAAGAGCATGTTTGGGGAGAGGATAGTTCATGGAATGCTGGTGCTCTCTATAGCCTCGGCGCTGGCACCCCCTTATGACCTGGCGTTTCTTGCTTTTTACGGCATAGATAGGGTTAGATTTACTGCACCGGTGGAGATCGGTGATACGATTCATGTAGAAGCAGAAGTAATTGACAAAAAGGAAAGGGAGGGAAATACCGGCCCTGTGACTTTGTGGGCCTATGTTAAAAACCCAAGGGATGAAAATGTGACTGTTTGGGATGCCAAGGTGTTACTTGCCAAGCCTGAAAAGGCAGCTTGAATCTATTATAGTAGAACACCATTCATGTTTTGAGACACCAAGTTGACCTTCAATGAGTTAGATGAGAAGGTCAGCAGACAGAATAAAATAATCTAGCACTGTAACAGTCAATTGCTAGGCTATACTAGAATACATCCACAGTAGCGATTGATAACAGGAGGTGGCGATGGATTTCAGTTTTACCGAGGAAGAGGAAGCATTCAGGAAGGAGGTTCGCGATTGGATTAAAAAGGAGACTCCGAAACGATGGTTTGAACTTGACCCATTGTTGTGGGAGGAGACCGATGAGTCTTGGGCTATTTCTCGTGAGTTTCAAAAAAAATTGGGACAGAAAGGTTGGTTGGCACCAGCATACCCTAAGCAATATGGCGGCTTGGAGATGAGCCACATGAAACGGCTTATCCTTGCCGAAGAGCTATCCTACAATAAGGCACCAGTAGGCATAGAAACGGAGGTCGCAGTAAATTGGGTAGGACCTGACCTCCTACTCTTTGGAAGTGAAGAGCAGAAGCAGAAGTATGCTACTGGCATAGCGAAGGGTGATTTGGTAATTTGCCTCGGCTACAGCGAGCCCAACGCTGGTTCTGACCTCGCCTCGCTGCAAACCACCGCTGTAGAGGAAGATGATGAATATGTAATCAATGGCAATAAGATCTGGACCAGCTA